>JAPHUE010000226.1 GCA_026196795.1 Sedimenticola sp. | reverse complement strand
TATCGCAAACACGTAGAAGAGCGTGCCGCAGAAGGTATCCCTGCGCTACCCCTCAATCCAGAGCAGACTGCTCAGCTGGTTGAGTTGCTGAAAAATCCACCTGCAGGCGAAGAGGCCTATCTGTTGGATCTGATCACTAATCGCGTCCCGGCGGGCGTTGATCAGTCTGCTTATGTTAAGGCTGCCTTCCTGGCCGATATTGCCAAAGGTGCATGCAGCTGTCCGATCATAGACCGTGTTAAGGCGACCGAGCTTTTGGGGACCATGTTGGGTGGCTACAACATTGCACCACTGGTCGAAGCACTTGATGATGAAGAGTTGGCACCAACGGCTGTTAAGGCGTTGTCCCATACCCTGCTGGTGTTTGATGCCTTTAATGACGTAAAGGAAAAGGCCGAGGCAGGAAATGCTAACGCACAGACAGTGATGAAATCCTGGGCTGAGGGTGAATGGTTTACTCAGAACCCTGAGTTGGCTGAGAAGGTGACCCTGACCGTATTTAAAGTGACAGGTGAGACCAATACCGATGATCTGTCACCTGCCCCAGATGCCTGGTCACGTCCTGATATTCCGCTGCATGCTAATGCAATGTTGAAAATGGAGCGTGAGGGGATTGTTCCTGACCAGCCCGGTACACTTGGGCCTATTAAGCTCATTGAAGAGCTGAAAGCAAAAGGTCATCCTGTTGCCTATGTTGGCGATGTGGTTGGTACTGGCTCTTCACGTAAGTCGGCTACTAACTCCGTATTGTGGCACATGGGGGATGACATTCCATTCATCCCGAATAAGCGTGCCGGTGGTTATTGTCTGGGCGGCAAGATTGCACCCATCTTCTTCAATACCATGGAAGATGCCGGCGCATTACCCTTTGAGTGTGATGTTGCCAACATGGCCATGGGTGATGTGATTGATGTTTATCCTTATGAAGGTGTAGTTAAGAATCACGAAACGGGTGAAGAGCTCTGCCGTTTTGAGCTGAAAACGGATGTGATACTGGATGAAGTTCGTGCGGGTGGACGTATTCCATTGATTATCGGTCGTGGCCTGACTGCCCGTGCTCGCGAAGCCCTGGGGCTAGAGCCTTCCACACTGTTCAAGGCGGCTGCACCGGTAGCCGATACCGGTAAAGGTTATTCGCTGGCACAGAAGATGGTGGGTAAAGCTTGTGGTGTTGATGGTGTTCGTCCGGGTGCCTATTGTGAGCCCAAGATGACCACCGTTGGTTCACAGGATACCACCGGTCCAATGACCCGTGATGAGCTGAAAGATCTGGCTTGCCTGGGTTTCTCTGCTGATCTGGTGATGCAGTCTTTCTGTCATACGGCGGCCTATCCCAAGCCTGTTGATATTACCACGCATCACACCTTACCTGATTTTATCTCATCACGTGCCGGTGTAGCGCTACGTCCGGGAGATGGCATTATTCACTCCTGGCTGAACCGTATGCTGCTGCCTGACACACTGGGTACCGGTGGTGATTCACATACCCGTTTTCCGATGGGCCTCTCTTTCCCTGCGGGTTCTGGTTTGGTGGCCTTTGCCGCCGCTACCGGTGTCATGCCGTTGGATATGCCGGAGTCAGTGCTGGTCCGATTCAAAGGTAAGTTGCAGCCTGGTATCACCCTGCGTGATCTGGTGAATGCCATCCCTTATTATGCGATCAAGCAGGATCTGCTGACCGTTGCCAAGGCGGGCAAGAAGAATATCTTCTCAGGTCGTGTGCTGGAGATTGAAGGGCTACCCGACCTTAAGGTTGAGCAGGCATTTGAACTTTCAGACGCATCTGCAGAGCGTTCGGCAGCTGGTTGTACCATCAAGCTGGACAAAGCTCCAATCATTGAATACCTCAACTCCAACATTACGCTGTTGAAGTGGATGATTGCCAGTGGTTACCAGGATCCACGTACCCTGCAACGTCGTATCGAGGGTATGGAAAAGTGGCTTGAAAACCCTGAGCTGCTGGAAGGGGATGCCGACGCAGACTATGCGGCCGTTATTGATATCGATCTGGCGGATGTGAAGGAGCCTATTCTGGCTTGCCCAAATGATCCGGATGATGTAAAACTCCTCTCCGATCTGGCTGGTGAAAAGATCGACGAAGTGTTTATCGGATCTTGTATGACCAATATCGGTCACTTCCGTGCGGCGGGTAAATTACTGGAAGGCAAACATGATCTGCCGACCCGCCTCTGGATGGCGCCTCCTACCAAGATGGATGCCTACGTCCTGAATGAAGAGGGTTACTACGCAACCTTCGGTAAGGCCGGTGCGCGGATGGAGATGCCCGGTTGTTCACTCTGCATGGGTAACCAGGCACGGGTCAAAGATAATGCCACAGTGGTGTCTACTTCAACCCGTAATTTCCCGAATCGTCTTGGTACGGGTGCCAATGTCTATCTCTCTTCCGCAGAGCTGGCGGCAGTTGCATCTATCCTGGGTAAATTGCCAACGGTTGAAGAGTACATGGTCTATGCGGATCAGATTGATGCCATGTCGGCAGATATTTTCCGTTACATGAACTTCGATCAGATCGAAGCCTATCAGTCAGTAGCCAATCGGGTAGAGTTTACCGCCTGATCACGATCTGAAGGATAGAAAATTAAAGCCCCGGGGTAGACTACCTCGGGTTTTTTTTTAGGGCTTTGATTGTGCTGTCTTGCTGAATGAGTGAGGCAGTCTGCTTATAGGTATCTCTAAAAACTATCTTTTTCAGCGATTGCAGCGTCAGCTCCGTGCTCGTATCTTCATTAACTCCTTGGAAACTGTGGTTCTTCGCGCGGTGCTTTTTTGCGCGAACAAAAAAGCTTAGTTTTTAGAGTTACCCTTATCTCGAATTGTTGGATTTCAATGTTACTGGTTTAAGATAATCGGGTCTTTTTTTTCATATAGCGGCTTTCAAACTCATCGACGGGTACGGGGCGTCCTAATAGGTAGCCTTGCCCATAATCACACCCCAGTTGTTTGATAAAGGCGAGTTGAGCTTCGGTCTCGACCCCTTCGGCAGTCACCATCAGATCCATATTTTTCGCCAGGGCCACAATGGATGAAACAATGGCGGCATCGTTGTTATCTTCTATAACGTCTTTAACAAAGGATTGGTCGATCTTTAAGGATGAGATAGGGAAACGTTTTAGGTAACTAAGCGATGAGTAGCCTGTTCCAAAGTCGTCAATAGCCAGAGAGATCCCCATATCGCGAATTTGTGTCAGGGTTTTAACTGCTGCATCGGCATTATCCATCAAGACGCTTTCTGTGATTTCAAGTTCCAGTAGATCGGGTGAAAGATTATTGGTGCTGAGTTCCCGTGCGATGGTCTTCAAGAGTGATTTATTGAAGTGTCGTGCTGATATGTTAACCGCAATGTGAAGGCGATTAAATTCGGCTTTTCTCCAGAGAGCAAGCTGTTTACACGCGGTCTTAATAACCCACTCGCCAATGGCCACAATCATTCCTGTGTCTTCTGCCAGCGGAATAAAATCAGCAGGAGAGATGAGTCCTTTCTCAGGGTGGTGCCAGCGTATCAGCGCTTCCATTCCAATCAGTTTACGATTGGAAATATCAAATTTCGGTTGATAGTAAAGTTGTAGTTGCTCTTCATCCAGGGCATGACGCAGACTGCCTTCAAGCAGGAGCAGTCGAATGGTTTGGTCATTCATGTCACTGGTGTAGAACTGGAAGGTATTTCTACCTGCATCTTTGGCGCGATACATGGCGGCGTCAGCACATTTCATCAAGCCGTCGACACTCACATCGTCATCCGGAAAGAGACTGATTCCTATGCTGACTGTTGGGAAGATCTCAATACCCTTGATCACCATCTTTTTAGAAATGCTTTTAAGGCACTTGGTTGCTACGGCGGCAGCACTGCCTGGATCCAATATCTCTTCAAGTATGATGACGAATTCATCACCGCCGAGGCGGGCTACCGTGTCATCACCACGTATCGCTTTCTGTAGACGAACTGCCACCTCTTTAAGCATGCCGTCGCCCACATCATGTCCGAGACCGTCATTAATATTTTTAAAGCGATCCAGATCAAGAAACAGAACGGCAACGAGTCTATTAACACGATGTGCCTTGCGCATGGCGTGATCCAGACGATCGTGAAAAAGCACCCGATTTGGAAGTCCCGTCAGTGCATCATGATGTGCCTGATGCCGTAGCTGGGCTTCGTTTTCCCTGAGTTGACGTTCAGTGGCAAGTCGCTCCGTGATATCTTTCGATATCTCTATGATGCCAGTCAGCTTGCCATTGCTCCCCCAATAAGGAGAGGCGTCAAGTTCGAACAATCGGGAGCCGTGCGCCGCATGCTGGTGTTCGTGGACCAGTGTGACGGGTTTACCTGTATCCATCACTTCTTTAAGGGGGCAGGGATGGTCTGCACCTGAGCAGGGTGTGTCTCTGTCGTGGGAAACTTGATAGCAGTAATGGTTCTCATCAGGTGTGTTTTTATCGGGCAGATTTTTTCTGGCTGCTTGATTCATCATAATGATTCTGTAATCACTACGAATCACCATGATTGGATCAATCACACCATCAATAACTGACTGCAGGAACTCCTGTTTCTGCTGAATGGCATGCTCGGCTTCTTTACGGATAGAGATATCCTGAACCATGGCCAGGTAGAATTGCGTGTCATGAATTTGAACCGGGCTCATGATGAGGTCGATGGGGAGTAATGAGCCGTCCCGGTGTTGGCCGGTTACTTCAATTCGCTCCTGTTTGAATGGGCTCCATTCTGTTTGACAAAACAGCTGCTTGAGTCCTTCTCGATTACTCAGGCTGATCTCATTTGGTAGCAGTAACGATAGGGGTTTTCCTATGAGGGTTTTAATTGCAAAGCCAAAAATGCGGCCGGCTGCTGGATTGGCATCACCTATGAGGCCTTCACTATCAATGAGCAGAATTCCATCACCCGCTGCCTCTACGATGGCACGTGTTCTCTGTTCACTCTCTTCAAGGTCGTAAGTGCGGTTTTCAATGGCTTCGGCCATGACATTAAAAGCCGCTGAGACCTGGGCGATCTCATCAATGCCACGAGAATGAAGGCGAGTGGAGTAGTTCCCCCCTGCAAGCTCAGTGGTTGCTTTGGTTAGTCTGGTAATGCGCGTAAGAATGGTTTGTTTTATGAGTAGAAAAACAGCAAAAAAAGTAACAATGAAACCGAAAAAGTAACTCAGGCTGGAGTTCCAAACCTGTTTCATTGCACGGCTCTCCATCTCTTCAGCTGGAAGCTTGATGCTTAAAATGCCCCGCAGCTCACCCAGCTTATATTCATAAGCATTCTTGTATAGTGCGCGGATACTGTCTGGGGCGTCCTCCAGTTTGCCATGACAGAGAAGACAATCCTTAGTGACCCATATCGGACTGGCGAAATGATAAAATGGTTTACCTTTGGCTGTGAAAGGAACCATTCGTTCGTCGGTATCGGCGTTTCGTCTGAAATATTGGATCGCCTCCATCTCAATGGCATCAGCTAGCAGGTCTGGATTGCGTGGCCGATCAGAGACATTGTTAAAACTGAGGCCGGAGGTGATCGACTGCCTGAACTCTTCCGAGATACGTGATAGCGCGTGTGCAGGCAGCAGCCCAACTGTTTTGTCATTCAGAGGAATCCCGCTGATCATGAATTGATGCCGGTATACCCGTCGGGTTGCCGCCATCATGCCTCTGATTAACCGGGCCTCACTGACCAGTTCACTCACTATCTCTTTGCGGGTGTTTTGATAATCCAGATAGGTCAATATGCCAAAAGAGAGCAGAAAGACTGTCCCGATGGTGATGAGGAGTTTTGATTTCAGATCGAGCATGGGGGTGCTGTAAGCGGGTTGGTGGTACTTTCCATGTAGATCCTGTCCATCGTAATGTTCTCACGAGTGTTTTCAGCGTTTGGTTATACAGGGTATCGACCAACAAAGGGTGTATTTGATTGATCCCGGTCAATAAATGCGGTTATTGACCGGGCAGAGTGTACGGGGAGACGCATGTCAAATAACTGACCTGCAGCAAGAAATGCGTGTATTGCGGGTTTAATCAGCGCTTTATAGTGCCAGGGGGTGGATTATTGGATCTTTTTATTCAGTGAGGGTGTTACTCCATTCGCGTGACTTATCAGCGATATCAGACCCAATTTGTTTGGTTTTATGCCATGCATAGCGTGATTTCTCAGCAATTACCTCACCTGCCTGTCGGCCAGTCTCTTTAGCGCTTTGATAGAACTCACTTGTTTTGTCGGCGGTAGCTGAACCGACTTCTTTGCTCGATTGAGCGACACTTGAGGCTATTTTTTTGGTTTTATCCCAGGTGCTTTCTTCATCAATAACTTCAGTTTCATTTAGATTGCCCTGTTGATCTGAAGGCGAGTTGTCAGCAAAAACGGCAAGCGTTGTTAGCGGGAGCAGGAGAATCAGCAGCAGTAATTGTATAGGGCGTTTGGTCATGGATAGATCCTTCAGTTGTAGAGGGCGCTATTGTTACATCCTCAAAACAGAAGAATCGTTGCATGGATCCCACTTGTTAGTAAATTTTGATTAGATAGGGTGATCTGTGATCGCCCACACATCAAAGCATGTCAGAGAATATGCAGAAGACGACGGGCCTCTTCTGCTAGGTTTTTACGATTAAAAATAATCTGCCAGCGACTGCCGCCACACTGTCGCCATAACATGGCTGATCGAATGCCTGCGAGCAGTAGCGCCCGGATACGGTTGACGTTGTCCGGGTTCTGCAGGTGCAACGGGTCTCCTTGGACCATGATGCGTGGTTTAAGTGTACTAATACTGGTGGAATAGATATCAGCCAGTTGAGCGATAATATTGGCGTGTAACAGATGAAAGTGATCTCTACGCTGGTCGGCGAGTTGTATGCCTTCTCTTATGTGCTCCTGCATCGCTCGGTTTTTAGTCAGTTTTCCTTCCAGATGCAGTAGAGCGATCACATACTGGGTTACCATAATGGCGTCTGACTTTTTTTCCCCCAGCTGTTGCTGTATGAGGCGTAATCCGGGCTCGATTCCACGCAATCCGCCATAGACATCTTCCGCACTGTCAGCATTGATCTTGAACAGGCTTTGTATGCTGGCCTCCATGCTTTCACTTTCTGTGGCGCCCTGCTCAGCAATCTTTGCAGCCAGATGGGCGGCCTGAAAGACGCCAGCCAGGGCAATGCATCGTTCTCTGTTACTCTTCATTCAAAGGCCTGTTCTATGATGCCACCGCCAAGACAGACTCTATCCTGATAGAAGACGATGGATTGTCCGGGTGTGACGGCACGCTGTTTCTGATCAAATTGTACTCGAATATTGCCATTTTCAAGCGCAGTGATGTGACATTTTTGTAACGGTTGTCGGTGTCGGATGCGGGCCAGACAGCTCTGTGGCGTCTCGGGTGGTGTGTCAGCTATCCAGTGAAGTTGGCTTGCTTCCAGGCCTTGTTTAAGTAGCAGGGGATGGTTATGTCCCTGGGCGACAATGAGCCTGTTTTTATTCAGGTCTTTTTCAACGACAAACCACGGGTTTGCCGCGCTATCGGCTCGACCGCCTATCCCGAGTCCTTTGCGCTGACCCAGGGTGTAGTACATCAGCCCTTGATGTTCACCGATAGTTTCACCGTCCGGGCTAACCATCAGGCCGGGATTGGCAGGTAGATAGCGACTTAAGAATTCTGTGAATTTTCGCTCGCCGATAAAACAGATGCCCGTGCTGTCCTTTTTCTTATGGTTGGGTAGACCGGCCTTTTCAGCCAGGATTCTGACTTCTGATTTATCCAGTTCACCGAGTGGAAATTGACTGTATTGCAGTTGAGCCTGTCCAAGCATATAGAGGAAGTAGGTCTGATCCTTGTTCTCGTCTTTGGCGCGGATCATCTGAATTTGCTCGCCTTGACGGGATAGGGCGGCATAATGTCCGGTTGCAATGCCTTCCGCTCCAAGGTGCAGGGCGTAATCGAGAAAGGCCTTAAACTTAATCTCCCGGTTACAGAGTACGTCGGGGTTGGGTGTTCTACCCGCTTTATATTCAGCAAGAAAATACTCAAATACATTATCCCAATATTCACCTGAGAAATTGACGGTGTGTAGAGGGATGCCGAGCTGATCGGCGACCGATTGTGCATCGGCCAAATCGACGGTTGCAGAGCAGTACTCCTGGGTGTCATCCTCTTCCCAGTTTTTCATGAACAGGCCTTCAACCTGATAGCCCTGTTCAATCAGCAATAGTGCTGTTACCGAAGAGTCTACACCTCCGGACATACCGACGATTATTTTCTTGCCTTTACTCATCTGTTAATTCTGTATAAATGTCTGACCGGTTTGCCAGGCTTCAATCGGCTGGATAACTGGTGGTTGACCGTTAGCATAAACCCAGGAGTCAACAGCATAACGCTGTGTTCCTGTATTTTCGATAATAGTGGCAGTCCAGTGGATGTTGAACAGCCAGAGCGTGCGTTGTTGTTGCTCGCCTACCTGATGCCATTTTAGCAGGTTGTCTTGCTGTATGAGCTTTAAATAGGTCGTGGTGTTCTGCGACTCTGCGATGCAGTCCAATTGTCCGATTTCTGATCCTTCACCATCATTCTCTTTCAGATCTTTATCCGTGCCATTCAGCTTTCCGATCAGCTGCTCCATTTTTGCAATGGCCTGTCTTATCTGCAGGCGTTCATCTTCTGCAGTTCTGTTATCGGAAAAAATCTGCCGAACCTCTAACCACTGTTCGGGACTCAGTCTGACTGTTCGAATAATGTCGCAATGGTAATCGATGCAGGTGTCGATACTGGGTGGTGCATTCCATGCGTATGCCTCTATTGTGTTGAGTAGGCAAAACATTAGCAATAATCGAAGCTGTTTCATTGTGCCGCCGGGTTCCAGCCCGATTCCCACTGTGGTAGTGGAACAATCTCTGGTGTTACGCCATTGTCATGAAACCATGAATCGACCGCCCATTCTGTTCGGTTGTCCTGTTGCTGAATTACTGCGGTTGTGTGTGGCCACCCGAAGAAAAAGAAGCCGCGTGTGACGGGATCTTTTAGTTGGTGCCACTTCAGTACACCGGCTTGTTGAATCATATAGAGGTAGGTGGTTGTATTGGTTGATTCATCAATACAGTCCATGGGATGACCGACAGGTTCATCGGGTAATTTATTACGCCCTTTATCATGATGAGTGCCGGTCATCTCACCAATGTATTTTTCCAGTTGTGCTATGGCCTGACCAATTTTGATGCGCTCTTCAGACGCATTTGTTGCGGCTGGTTTGAAAATTCCAAGGACCGTCTGCCACTGATCAGGTTGAAGTGATAACTGGGTAATAGTGTTGCAGCCGGTATCAAAACAGATGGAGAAGTTCTGGTGGTTCGGCTTGGTATTTATCTCATCACTCACGAACACAACCGCGTTGACAGATAGGGGAAGTATCAATAAAATCAGTTGAACTAAAACAACAGGGTTTTTAAGCCAGATCATTGAGTAGATCCAAGGGGTAGCGACAACCTGCAAGATAGTCATCGATGCAGCGAAGTACCATTGGGCTGCGTAGTTTCGCTGACTGTTCGGCCAGTTCATCTCTTGTCAGCCAGAGTGTGCGGATAATACCTTCATCCAGGGGCAGTGCCGGTTGGTGATCATGGCAGGTCCCGTGAAAACAGAAGCGCAAGTAGGTCGCTTCAGCAGGCGGGACTTGCCATTTGTATATGCCTACTATCGATTCAGGTGAAAAGCCCCAGGCAGTCTCTTCACGGGTCTCCCGGATGACCGCATCGATCAGGGTTTCGGCTTCTTCGAGGTGTCCGGCAGGCTGATTTATCACAGTTTCGCCGCTGCTGCTGATCTCCTCGATCATGAGAAAGCGGCCGGCTTTTTCTATTACGGAGGCGACAGTAGTGTGGGGTGTCCAGATCATGTCGCTATTTTAACCTGATTTAGGCCGAGATGCTGCC
The DNA here is from genome assembly GCA_026196795.1 of Sedimenticola sp. Taxonomy (GTDB): domain Bacteria; phylum Pseudomonadota; class Gammaproteobacteria; order Chromatiales; family Chromatiaceae; genus Sedimenticola. The sequence continues at coordinate 7,196 of JAPHUE010000226.1, read as the reverse complement.
ACTTGGCGTGGTCGTTTTTTTCTACTTCGAGTCGGCTTTCCAGGGTTAGGTGTTGGCACATCCAGCGTGATGAATTGTCCGGGTTGGAGCGATCCCAATTCCCAGTCACCGATGCGCATTCGGACCAGTCGGAGGGTAGGGAAGCCAATGGCAGCGGTCATGCGCCGAACTTGCCTGTTTCTACCTTCCTGAATCTCAATCTCCAGCCACTGGGTTGGAATGTTTGCACGAAATCTGACTGGAGGATTTCGTTCCCAAAGCTCTGGGCGTTCAAGCAGTCGGGCCTTTGCGGGGAGTGATAGACCATCTTTTAGTTCCAGTCCGCTGCGCAGTTTTTGTAATGAGGCCTTGTCTGGTATGCCCTCAACCTCTACCCAGTACTGTTTCCAGGTCTTCTCTTTAGGGTGGGCCAGTTTGTGTTGCAGCTGACCATCATCGGTCAGTAGTAGCAGTCCCTCACTGTCCCGATCCAGCCGGCCGGCTGGATAGACCCCCTTGACGTCGATATAGTCCGCCAGTGTCGCCCGTCCTTCCGCATCAGTGAACTGGGTGAGTACGCCGTAGGGCTTGTTGAATAGAATCAGTCTGGACATAGTGACGGTTACAAAAAAAGGGCCGTCCGATTATCGGCGGCCCTGATGATAGGTCAAGTTTTTTACTTGTTAAGTTGTCGGATTGTCAATGATAGTCCTGTTTCTACCCTCATGTTTTGCCCGGTAGAGTGCTGTATCAATGCGGTGGAATAGGGTGTGAGTGTCATCTTTCGGCAGGAGCTTGGTAACACCCAGGCTGACCGTCATATGAATGCCTTTCTCTGTAATGGGTTCAGCGTTTTGGATATTCAGACGTATCCTTTCTGCCAGCAGTTCAGCCCCATCCAGATCGGTGCCGGTGAGCAGGATAAGAAACTCTTCACCACCATAGCGGAAGATCATGTCACTTTCCCTAATGCTCTGTTCGGCACACTGGGCGGCTGCTTTCAGTGCTTGATCGCCATAGAGGTGTCCGTGCTCGTCGTTGATCTTTTTAAAGTGATCAATGTCCAGGAGAATGACTGATAAAGGGGTGTTGTGCCTTTGTGCCAAACCAATCTCTCGTTTCATCGAGCTGTCCATGGAGGCGCGGTTTCTGACGCCAGTCAGAGGGTCAATAGTGGCGGATTCAACGGCACGTTGATAAAGCAGGGTGTTTCTGAGTGGATAGAGCAGCCCGGCCAGCAGGTTCTCAATCATCTCCATCTCGGAATCTTCAAACGGGTAACTACGGAAAAAATTCAAATCACCCAGGTGATCTCCGGCGACCACCAGTTCGTAAGCGCAGTTGTTGACCGGTTGGTCGCCCAGTTTGATATCGATCTTGAGAGAGGGAAAGCGATAGGTCAGGCCGTCATATTTAATGAACTGCCTAATCTCTTTGGCAAACAGGGCCAGTAGCTCATTAATTTCCAGTGTGCTCTGGAGGATGCCACTCAGCGCCAGAATTTTTGAGGCGAACCGATAGTGTGACTCTGGATTATTATCCGGGTGAGCCGGATGGGGCGTCACCCTTTTTAGGTTTCCGGAAACGTGCTGAAACTGGTTTTTCATGATCAGTATTCCCAACTGGCCGTACGCGATAATATACTCGGTATATCCATAGCGATATCTATGCCAAAAATAGAATATTGATTAAAAACAAATAGATAAAATCTAGCTTATTTAATTCGACAAAAAAATGACGCTATTTCGCGGCTGAATTTTGCCGTTGGTTGCCGCTTCGGCGGCAGAATGACTGCGGACTGAGGGAAACTCGCAAATTACGCTGTTACTGATAGTTGAGTGCCTGGCCGGTGGTTCCGATGCTGTCGGGGCCCATAAGCCAGAGGTAATCAGCAATCAGGGCGTCGGCTGTCTTGAGGGTTTCAGCGTCTTCACCCGGGTAGGCCGTCAGGCGTAATTTTGAGCGGGTAGGTCCCGGTGCAAAACTGTTTACCCGGATGTTACTACTGTCACGGGTCTCCTCTGCCAGTGTCTGCATCAATCCCTCCAGGCCGAATTTTGAAACACCATAGGCTCCCCAGTAGGCCTTACCGACGCGACCAACCTGATCGGCGGTGAATACAATTGAGGCATCCTTGGCTTTGCGTAGCAAGGGAAGACAGGCCTGGGTGAGCAGGAAGGGTGCGTTCAGATTAACCTGCATGACCTGAAACCAGGTCTCGGCATCGTAATCATCAATCCTGCTTAATAAGCGTAGCTGGGCGGCATTATGTATTAACCCCTCGAGTGAGCCGAACTCTTTACTGAGGGTGTCGGCCAGTTCGGCATAGTCATGGGGTGTGGCGCCTTCCAGGTTCATCGGATAGATGGCAGGTTGTACGCCACCGGCGGCCTCGATAGCGTCATAAACGGCTTCCAGTTTTGCGATTGTCCGTCCTAGCAGGATGACAGTGGCGCCATGGGTGGCGCAGGCGATAGCCGCCGTTTTACCCAGTCCATCACCCGCACCGGTAATAAGTAGGGTGCGTCCAGCCAGAAGGTCTTTGGGAGGGTGATAATCACGCATGTTCTGATCCTGATATGAGATAGCTGACTATTCTAACCCCGTGGCCGTTGCTATTCGAGCCTTGGGTTATTTTAAAGTGGCTCGCAGAAGAGGCCGATCTTTCTAAGTATATCCAATGGCTCTGCAATCGTATCATCGGCTCCCCAGTTGGCGGGTTCATCCTGTTCATCCAGATAACCGAACAGTGCTGTCAGTGTTGCAGTGCCGGCGTCCCGGCCTGCAATAATATCGCGCTCGGCATCACCAATATAGAGGCAGGCTTTCGGTTCAATGCCTGCCTCTGCACAGGCATGCAGTATTGGCCCTGGATGGGGTTTGCTGTTGGGTGTGGTATCGCCGCTGATAATACAGGCAGCTCGCTGATTCAGTCCCATGCCTTCCATTAGCGGGTCGGTAAGCCAAGCGGGTTTGTTGGTAACAATGCCCCAGCCGATTCCCTGTTGCTCCAAATGCGCCAGCACTTCGGACATCCCTGGAAACAGGACCGTTTCCCTGACAATGTTCTGCTGGTATATATCCAGTAGATCTTGTCGAAAAATTTGAAACTCGGGATGGTTGGGTTCTATATGGAAGCCTGCCCGTATCAGCGCAATGCCACCGTGTGAAACATGTGGACGGATCTGTTCGAATGACAGAGGCTCACGCCCATGCTTGCGCAGTGTCTGGTTAAGAGCGTAGGCAAGGTCGGGTGCGGTGTCAGCCAGGGTGCCATCGAGATCGAACAGTACCAGCTGTACCGGCCGATCTCTGAACGTTGCATTACTCGCCACGGCTGCTGTCATCTGCAGCCTTGCTACAGCTCACCATGTAGTTGACATCCACATCGCCGGGCACCAGCCGGTAATGACCGGTCAGCGGGTTATAGGTCAAACCAATCATCGCATCGCATTGCAGATCGGCGCGGCGAATCCAGCCATCCAACTCAGACGGTTTGATGAACTTGGAGAAGTCATGGGTTCCCTTAGGTAGCAGGCGCAACAGATATTCGGCACCGACGATGGCAAACAGATAAGACTTCGGATTACGGTTAAGGGTAGAAAAGAAGACGTGTCCACCGGGTTTGGCCAATCGTGAGCAGGCCTCAACCACAGATGAAGGATCGGGTACGTGCTCCAGCATCTCCATGCAGGTGACGACATCAAAAGATTCGGGCTGTTCCTCAGCCAGTTGCTCAACCGGTATGCGCTGATAATGAACATTCAGACCGGACTCCAGCAGATGCAGTCGTGCTACCTGCAAAGGGGCTTCGCCCATATCGATTCCGGTGACATCGGCGCCTTCCCGCGCCATGCTTTCGGAAAGAATACCGCCTCCACAACCCACATCGAGTACGCGCTTGCCCTGCAGGCCAGCAATCTGATTGATGTAGCCCAGGCGCAGTGGATTAATCTCATGCAGGGGTTTGAATTCGCTGTGCGGATCCCACCAGCGGGCTGCCAGTTCTTCAAATTTGCTGATCTCGGCGTGATCGACATTGATGCTGCTGTCAGTCATGTTAATTCGGCTCTTTACTCTGTAATAGGTTGGCTACGGAACTTATCTTAATGAACGGCGAGATTGCCGTGGGGCAGAGTATAACCCAGATTACTCCATGGCCTCGCCAATGAGACCTTCATAGAGTTTGATCAACGCAGCTTCTGCCTTGGCTGACTCCCCGAGCATTTTTGGATTTCGATAGGTCAGAAACAGTTCACCCGGTTGTGATTTGAGGGTGTAGATACCAATTGTCAAGGGACAGATCGAGAGATTGGCTGGGTGTGCGCTGGACATCTGATGGGAGAGTTTGATGTTACAGAATTCCAGTGATTCGGCCTTTCCGTAGATTGTGTTGGCCAGGCCGGTATCGGCGGCTGTGCGCTCGAACATCTCGCTGATATGCAGGGTATTGCTGATCAGCATGCCGCGACCGGTAATGGCTATCTCCAGATTGGATTTAATCGAGTCATAGTCATCTTGAAGCTGATAGACAACGATGGGTGCATCCTTTGAGGTGATGGGGGGCTGTGCTATGGCAACTGCAGTGTGCAGTAGTAGTATCAGTATTATAAGGTGGCGCATCATTGACTCCTTGATTGCCTGCTGAGCGTATGTGATTGCTAGAGTATTAACTAATGCAGAATGCTAATCACTTGTAATATTACAGGGTGTTATTCAAATTCAGCGATACGGCCCTGCCATACCTGGGCCTGCTGGGTGATAGCCTGGCTATCCAGCGTGGTGAGGCGTCCCCCATGCAGGAGCTGCTTTCCGGCGATCCAGACATCGGTGACCTTGTCTCTCCCTGTGGCATAGACCAGCTGGGATATCGGATGGTAGATCGGTTGAGTCTCCAGTGTACCGAGATTGACCGCCGTGATATCGGCTGCTTTACCCACTTCCAGTGATCCTGTCTTGTCTGCAATACCCAGTGCAATAGCTCCGTTGAGTGTTGCCATGCGCAGTGCCGTGTGTGCCGGGATGGCGCTGGCATCATCCGCGACTCCCTTGGCTAGCAAGGCCGCTGTGCGCATCTCGCTGAACATATCCAGGTCATTATTGCTGGCAGCGCCATCTGTGCCAATGGCTATATTGATGCCGGCCTGATGGAGTTTGGCTACCGGGCAGAAGCCTGAAGCCAGCTTCAGGTTGGATTCGGGACAATGGACTACGCTGGCACCACTGTCGGCGAACAGGGCCATCTCTGTCTCCTCAAGCTGGGTCATATGGACCGCTGTGAGGGCGGGGGAGAGAAGACCTAAGTTCTGAAGTCGTTCGATAGGGCGGTTGCCATAATGACTGATCCCCTGGTTGATCTCATCCCGGGTCTCATGCACGTGCATGTGGATGGGGATCTCCAGCTCATCTGCCAGCACTCGAATTCGTTCAAAGGGTGCATCAGATACGGTATAGGGGGCATGAGGCGCGAATGCCGTGTTGATCAGGCTATGATTGCGAAATTGGTCATGTACCTCCAGGCCCCGGCTGATGTACTCGTCCGAATTATTTGCCCAGGCACTGGGGAAGTCGATGGTGATCAGCCCGACAACGGCCCGCATGCCAGCCGCCGCGCACACCTTGCCGGTTACCTCCGGGAAGAAATACATGTCGTTAAAGCAGGTGGTGCCGCCTCGGATCATCTCTGCGATCGCCAGGCGTGTGCCGTCAGCTATGAACTCCTCGTTGATCCAGCGCCCCTCTGCTGGCCAGATGTGTTCGTTCAGCCAGGTCATCAGGGGAAGGTCATCTGCCAGGCCGCGCATCAGGCTCATGCTGGCGTGGGTATGGGCGTTAATCAGACCTGGAATCAATGCATGTTGCGGTAGTTCATGCACGCTCTTGGGCTGATACTTTGCACGTGCCTGTTCGGCGGGGAGTATCTCCAGAATCTTGCCTGCTTGAATGGCCAGGGCGTGATCGTGAAGAGCCAGCTGCTCCGGAATGACCGGTATAATCCATCGTGCATAAATAAGTGTGTCTATGATCAAGAGCGTGTCCGTTTGGTGTGCGCCTGCAAGGCTTAATCGGTTAGAATAAACCGAATTTGCCACGGGTTTAAACAAGATGGAAGCACTACCGCTCACTATTCGCGCGAATGCCGATAAAGCTATTGTCTGGGAAAACGATCGACTCTATCTGCTGGACCAGAGGATTCTGCCCACGGAAGAGGTCTATATCGAACTGAAGACGGCGCTCGAAACGGCTCATGCCATACGGGATATGGTTGTGCGTGGGGCGCCTGCTATCGGTATTACGGCAGCGTTTGGTGTGGTGTTGGCCGCTCGAACCTGTTTTGCTGATTCGCCGGAACGCTGGCGTGAATTGATTTTAGCCGACATGGAGATTCTGGCCGCTTCAAGACCCACTGCAGTGAATCTGTTCTGGGCGCTGGCTCGTATGAAGAAGCTGTTCTCTTCTATTGGTGCGAATAATCCTGAGCCTCGTCTGCTACAGGAAGCGATGCTGATTCACCAGGAGGATGTGGCGGCCAACCGGGCGCTGGGAGCGCTGGGTGCCGAGTTGTTTGAAGGGCAAACATCGGTGATCACCCACTGTAACGCTGGCGCATTGGCGACGGGTGGTTATGGTACGGCCCTGGGCGTCATTCGCAGTGCGTATTCAGTGGGAAAGATTGAAATGGTCTTTGCCGATGAGACACGTCCCTGGATGCAGGGCTCCCGTCTGACGGCCTGGGAGCTGGCTCAGGATCAGATTCCGGTTACCTTGCTTACCGATGGCGCGGCGGCCAGTCGTATGGCGCAGGGTGGTATCGGCTGGATCATCGTGGGCTCTGATCGTATTGCGGCCAACGGGGATGTGGCTAACAAGATTGGTACCTACAATCTGGCTGTTGCGGCAAAATACCATGGCGTGAAGGTTCTGGTGGCAGCCCCGACCTCTACTATTGATATGTCTGTGGCCTCAGGTGCAGAGATTCCTATCGAATTCAGGAAGGCTTCCGAAATCCTGAAATGGGGTGGTCAACAAGTCGCTGCTTCGGGTGTGGATGCCTGGAATCCGGTATTCGATGTCACGCCAGCGGCGTTGGTTGATGCCATCGTGACTGAAAAGGGTGTTGTATTATCGCCAAATAGTAAAAAGATGGCTGATTTGATGGGTGTATAAGCTGAGAGCCGCAAAAAGCCGTTTTCAGCGACTTTTTTTTCAGGTGGTAC
>JAPHUE010000265.1 GCA_026196795.1 Sedimenticola sp. | reverse complement strand
TTCCTTGAATGAGCCAAGTCAATTTCTACTCAAGATTTCTCCTTGACAGTCGCCAACATCTTCATGCAACGGAGGGCACTCAATCAACACTTACGCTTGACACCGTATCTGACAGGGGTGATGTCTCTACGGTGATGAGGAGTTCCCATGAATGCTTTGCGCCGCCTGAAAATTACTCACCGCCTCTGGGCACTGATCGGATTGGCAGTGATTGGTATTGCTGTCATCACAGCAATATCACTATTCCAGTTCAAAACAAGCCTACTGAATGAAAAAGTTCTACTGACACAGAAGCTGACAGAGACCGCTCACAGCATCATCGTCGATTTCCACAGTCGCTTTAGTAAGGGGGAGATGGATGAGGCAACCGCCAAGGCTAATGCACTCACCAGCATCAAATCTCTACGCTATGAAGGAGGCAACTACTTCTGGGTCAATGACATGAACTCCGTGGTTTTGATGCACGCAGTGAAGCCATCCCTCGACGGCAAAGATCTATCCGACTTGAAAGACGCTAATGGCACTGCCATTTTTGTTGAATTCGTAAAAACAGTTAAAGCCCACGGTGAAGGCACCGTACCCTATCTCTGGCCCAAGCCAGGTAGTGAAGAGCCCGTTCAGAAAACCAGCTACATAAAAGGCTTCAAACCCTGGAATTGGGTAGTCGGCACTGGCATCTACATTGATGATGTGGAAGTCGCTTTCTGGAAGAGCGCAACCACACTGGGAATCACTGTAGGCGCAATATTGCTCTTCCTTGTCACCCTTTCAGCTATCATCGCACGCAGTGTTTGCGCACCACTCCAACTGACCACCGAAGCGATGCACAATATAGCCGCCGGCGATGGTGACCTGACACAACGCCTGGATAGTCGGGGCAATGATGAGGTGGCAAAGCTGGCTAACGCCTTCAATGAGTTCGCCATAAAGGTTCAAAATACCATCGCCCAAGTGAGTTCGGCCACCAATCAGCTCACAAGTTCAGCTGATGAGCTATCGTCTATAACAGCCAAGAGCCACGAAGGCATGAACGAGCAGCGCACCGAGACCCATCAAGTTGCAACTGCAGTAACCGAAATGGCTGCCACGGTCCATGAAATCGCAAAAAATGCCGAGAAAACCGCCAGCTCTGCACGTGAAGCCAATGACGAAGCAAAAAATGGCAGCACCGTAGTGGATGAGGCCTCTCAGTCTATTAATACCCTGGCAAGTGAGGTTGAACGCGCTTCAAGCGTTATTAACCGACTGGAATCAGAAGGTGAAGCAATCGGATCAGTTCTGGATGTCATCAGGGGCATAGCAGAACAGACCAATCTACTGGCACTCAACGCTGCAATCGAAGCAGCCCGTGCAGGCGAACAAGGCCGAGGATTTGCCGTGGTTGCCGATGAGGTAAGAACACTTGCCAGCCGGACACAACAATCAACCCAGGAAATTCAGGAGATGATTGAAAGACTGCAGAGCGGCACGAGCGAGGCAGTCCAGGTGATGACGCGCAGCCAATCCACCACTCAGGTAACAGTGGATAAAGCCAAAGCCGCAGCTGAATCACTTAACAAGATTGTTCAATCAATCTCAACAATATCAGATATGAACACCCAGATTGCCAGTGCAGCCGAAGAGCAATCTGCTGTTGCGCAGGAGATTGATCGCAGCATTGTTCAGATATCGCAACTAGCCGAAGAAGCCACCCATGGATCAGATAGGGTCGCCACTTCCAGCCAGGAACTTTCGAGATTGAGCGAAGGGTTACAGTCTCAGGTCAGCCAATTCAAGGTCTAGCAAAACCATCGAGTGCCTGCTACTGGCATTAAAAAGGGGTGCCATGCACCCCTTTTTATTTATGCACGTCAGTTGGTCACGATTCCGGACTAATATGCTGACCACAAATACCGGATGATTCAGCATGTTTTCGCAACCCCTCAACATCCAGAATCTCAATATGCCCCCCTTTCACCTTAACCAATCCCTGATCGGTGAAATTGTGCAATATACGGGAGAATGTCTCAGGCTTTACAGAGAGACGCGAGGCCAATACACCCTTGGGTGTCGCCAGGTCAAAGGCAACCCTGACCTGCCCCTTGAACATCGATTTACCACAGAGATAACCGGCCACTCGACCTGTTGCACTCTGCAGGGTTAGATCATCAATCTCTTTGATCATGCGACGCAGGCGCATACTCATGTCACCCATGACACGAAAACAGGTGTCAGTGGACTCTCGAAGCAGATCAAGAAAACCTTTGCTTTCGACCGCAACCAGTCTGGATTTACCGATAGCCGTAGCCCTGACTGGATAGGCAGGATTATCAGAGAACATCAAGGCCTCTGCAAAAGTATGGCCAGCCACAACCACCTCAATCACCTTCTCGTTCCCATTCATGGACAGCCTGGAGAGTTTAATCTGCCCCTCCTGAACCAGAAAGAAACGTTTGGCCTCATCACCTGCCTCAAACAACGCTTCATTATCCTGCAACTGGATATCCGTGCTCATCAGACGAACACGTTCCAGCTGTTCATCATTCAATTGAGAAAAAAGATAGGCCTCTTTAAGTTCAGCCGGCATAATCCACCATCAATCTAGAATAAATGGTTAACTATCATATAGTTAACAAAAGTAGAGGTGTATTCTACCGTAGATCATGCAGGATGGAAATCAGGGAATACAAAGACCCCACCCTTTACAGACAGGGAAATCGTGTCGCGCAAGCAAAAACAGGCTGACACTCAATAACTATAACACCGTAGTTAGTTGATTTATTTAACTTCAGAATCAACTACATAGGCAAGAAGTGCCTGATTGGTTTTACGGTATCGTATCATCGCCATTGAGAGGTTTTTTAATAACAAGAGATTGGAAAACATAAACACAATACCCGCTATATGCGCAAACCACGCTGGCTTTATGACCGCAGCCAATAGCAACACAAGGGATACCAGATAAACTTTAAACTGCAATCGGGACGACTTATCAGTAATAAACTCTTTCATATTAGGTACTTGCACCGTCATACACATCAAACTGAGTTGGCGGTTCTGCAGATGAAACCAGGAGAGAAACGGCACAATCTTATAAAGCATGCCATTCACCACCGAAAGCCCTGCACCAACAATCAGTACCACGCCCAGTAGCAAATCAAACTGCGGACCCGTGGCCAGCGCACTAAAAAGCCGTCCGAAACCCCATATCGCCGCACCAGACAAAATAGCCAGCATCCCAATACGCCAAAACTGCATAGTAATATCAGGCACACGTCTTTTGCGTTGACGTTGTAGCCGCAAAGTAATCACGGCATAGAAGATAAAACCCGGCATCAGCAGGAACATGATCAGAACAGGGACAACTGAGCCAATCAAATTAAAAGCTGCTGCCAGCATCAACACTGACCAAACTAACAACAGTGTAAATAGACCTGGCGCAAGAAAGCGGCGCATCCGCTCAGGGTATTCTGGTGTCACCTGAAACATCGGAACAACCTGATAGGAGAGACCGATCAGTAGCAAACCGATCCAACCCAGCACACCCCAGCCTAAATGGACATTTACCAACTGTGCAATATGACCAAATCCCACCGAGCTTAAAAAACCACTCGCAAGCAGAAGACCAAAAAGCAGTGTTATCAGAAAGGCAGCAAGCGCTACCCGCATCGCAGTAATGGTATGGGTAACTGTCTTCACCCGCCACAGAGCAATGGCAATGACAATAAAAAAGAGGCCTATACCTGATCCCAACATGATCAGGGCCAACAGATTCGCGGTAGCATTTCCTGTCATAAACGCAACCACCAACAACCCAGTACCTGCCGTTATCAGCAAATGGCTAACAGTACCCACCGCCACCACAGCCGGCACAGGCGACCCCGCTATGACAGGCAACATCTGCAAGAGCGCACCACACATCACCATCGCCAGCATGCCCAGTGTGAGCAGATGAGTAAGACCCAGCGTCATGGGTGACCATCGCGTTAAAAACAGACTAGGCCCATAAATAACCAGTAGCAGGCCGGCAGCCAAACCGAACAGCGGTGCTGTAATAAAAAATCTGAACGGGATTGAGATCGGTGGGGCTTGATCTAATGAAAGGCTGGCAGGATTAAGCATCTATTCACCAAAGGAAGCCAACAGAAATAATTATAGTATCAAATGATACCATATCTCACTGCAATCACCGATTAACTTAATTCAAAAAGTGGGCCGCCGCCGCCTGCGCAGCCAAATGATCATTCTCACGCCAAATATAGATAGCATACTGATCGGCCTGCTGCTCGATGCAGCGCCACGCACAACCCGTTTTTTCCAATAAAGGATAGAGGAGATGAGGCTCACGCCGATGCAACACATGCAGGTAATCACCTGGAGTTAACTGCTGAACCGCCTCAAGCGTTCTTTCAAGCGGCTCACAGGGCTCGAGCATACTCACATCTAGCTTGATTTCCATATTAACTGAATGTCTCAGAGTAGTAGATAGATCAATTAAAAGCCCCGCATCCCTTTAGGGCGATATGTTTTTGACAACCTAATCTATACTAAATCATTTTCATCTCTTTGAGGGTTGCTTCAGCATCTGCCCCAAATACCTGATCGGTCATCGGATACAGCATCTGTTCTTCTTTCATATTGTGCTGCTGCATCACCATCATCAGGGTTTCTGATAACCCAAGGTAACGTTCCTCGTCTTCGTAGGTAACTGCCGCTTCCATATCAGCTAATAGTTGGCGCATCTGTGTGTGCTCCATACGCATCATCTGCGTCGGCCCCATGGTCTGACCTGAGCGTTGTTCAAAACCGGGAAATAATATGCCCTCTTCCATAGAAAAATGGTTCTCGGTCGCTTCCTGAAATGCCTTGAATTTCTCTTTTCCTTGCTCCCAGTCACCCTGTGAGATCAGTTCTTCAGCTTCAGCAAAAAACTCATCACAATGTCTGTGGTCATGTGCCATTGTCTCGGTGATTGTTGTCATCTGGCTATTCCTGATCCTTTAAGTCTGGTTTATTTTGGAACAGTGAGTATCGGGAATTCATAGCCCTCCCCACCTTGACTTCAATCAATCCAGTGCAAATTCAAAATGTTACCGATCGTTAATATTCTATTGACTCAAATCAAGGAAGTGTTGAAAACATACAGGCCTAATGCATCCTGTACATCTTTCGCGTTACTTACACACGGAAAATAATAGAGGGGAT
>JAPHUE010000251.1 GCA_026196795.1 Sedimenticola sp. | reverse complement strand
TCAGATTTACAGTCTGATCCCTTTGGCCACTCGGGAACCCCTCCACGAAGCCCGGCATTCTGCTCGATTGACGGATTGCTGTCAACATCTTTTCTGAGAATTTAACCAACAAATCGCACATAGCCTTATGCCCTCCAGAAGCAACCGCTACAGCGCATTAGTTTACATTCCTGATGTAGCACTTGAGGCCTAAATATTAGGGAATACCATAATCAGCATAAATATTAACCATTACTGCCCTAAGCAAACACAATAAGTGTCTAATATTCTAATATTTTTTCTAGTTGACATAGAGCAAAGCCAAACGCAATATTGCTAGCACAATACGCCGTACACATACATAAGCATATACATGCAATAACAATACTTATGCACAAGATGCACACAATAGCGTCAGGCATAATTCCGGAGGTCTACAAAAGATGCAATTCAAAAAACAGCTACTTTCTGTTGCGATTATTTCACTCGCCACATCATCAGCCTGGGCTACTAACGGCTACGCACCTCATGGCATCGGCCAGAAAGCCAAGGGTATGGGTGGTGCCGGAGTCGCATTCACTCAAGACACTCTAGCTGGCGGGATTAATCCCGCGGGCATGGTCAACCAAGGTAACAGCATGGATGCCGGTATCGAACTCTTTCGCCCCATACGAAAAACCACGCTCAGCGGCACACCAGGTGGATTTTCTGATGGTACATTCGACAGTGACGGAAAAAGGCACTTCCTTGTACCTGAGTTTGGTTACAACCGCATGATAAACAACAACATGTCTCTTGGAGTCTCCGTATTTGGAACCGGAGGAATGAATACCACCTATAAGGGCGGAATTCCTCTTTTCAACAGCACAGGTACCAATGTTGGAATTGATCTCGCCCAACTCTTTGTGGTCCCAACACTCTCTTACAAAATCAATGACGCCCATTCCATCGGAATAGGCCTCAATCTAGCGGCACAGCGCTTCCAGGCTACTGGACTTGCAAATTTCGCCGGATCCTCAGCTGATAGCACACATCTAACCGACAAAGGAAAAGACTACTCGTACGGTGTAGGCCTTAGGCTGGGCTGGATGGGCAAAGTAAGTGACACCGTCACACTGGGCGCAACCTATCAAACAAGAACCCGCATGTCAGAATTCGATGAATATGCCGGGCTTTTTGCTGAACAAGGTGATTTCGATATACCCGCAAACTATGCTCTCGGCATTGCAGTACAAGCAACCCCAAAACTCACCGTCGCGTTTGATATCATGCGCATCAACTACAGCGAGGTAGACTCTGTTGGCAACCCGCTTGCCAATCTACTAGCAGGCAACCCCCTTGGGACAAACAGCGGCCCTGGCTTTGGATGGGAAGATCAAACCAGCTATAAACTGGGCCTGTCATACAATTACAGCGACAAGCTGACTCTCCGCGCCGGCTGGAACCACGGAGATGCTCCGATCCAGGGCTCACAGACAATGTTCAACATACTTGCACCCGCCACTGTTGAAGACCATCTTACGTTAGGCGCAAGCTGGAAACTTAATGACGGGATGGAAGTTACCGCAACCTATATGCACGCCCTCGAAAACAAAATCACTGGCCCAGGCTCTATACCAGCCGGTTTTGGCGGAGGCAACGCAGACATACAAATGTATCAAGACTCTTTTGGAGTCGGCTTTTCCTGGGATATGTAATTTCTACGGTACAAAAAAAGGGCAGCCATTCGGCTGCCCTTTTTAAATTCTAGTGAAACAATAAAAAATCAACTTGCTGCATGCAGCCGATTCATCGCCTTCTGAAACTCACCTGAAACCAATTCCGGCATCACTCGACCGGACTCATCAAGAATGCCCATAATCGCCTGCTCATCCTGCTTAGAAGGTCGTCCCAGGACATAATTGACTACTTTAGCCGCACTCCCGGGATGATCAATACCGACCCTCAGACGCCAGAAATCCTTCCCGCCCATAGCGCTGATGATATCCCTCAAGCCATTGTGGCCGGCATGTCCCCCGCCAAATTTAATCCGCGCAACACCCGGTGCCATATCAAGTTCATCGTGTGCAACCAGCACCTCACCAAGGTTGATCTTGTAGTACTTGGCCAGACTGGAGACCGATTGTCCGCTGCGATTCATAAATGTTGACGGCTTCAGCAGCCAACACTCTTTTCCTGCAACGGTAATTTTTGCCACCTGCCCATGGAATTTGGAATCAGCCCGAAAGGTAACGCCATACTTATCCGCCAAAAGATCGACAAACCAGAATCCGGCATTATGGCGCGTTGGGGCGTAGTCAGATCCCGGATTTCCCAGACCAACAATCAAGCGAATAGGATGTGAAGGGTGCGTGCTCATACCAGGCAATGAGTTGCTAAAGGTTTGACGCAGAAAAGCGAAGAAAATCGGGCCAGGAAAATACCTGGCCCGAACAGAGACATCTGTACTGAATTACTCTTCAGCAGGACCCTCTTCTACTACTTCATCATCAGCAGCTTCTTCAGATTCGACATGTGGCGCATGAATAGAAACTACTTGCACATCAGTGAAATCATCCTGGGAAAGCGCAGGAAGCTCAACACCCTCAGGCAATACCACCTCGGAAAGCATGACAGCCTCACCAATATCAAGACCAGCTACGCTAACCTCAATGTACTCAGGCAAATCAGCCGGCAGACAGCTAACCTCAACCTCAGTCAGAAGGTGAGAAACAACGCCGCCTTCCTTGACACCCTTAGCACCCTCTTCACCAACAAAGTGAAGTGGGACATTGGTCTTCAGCTTCTCTTTTGCGCTAACCCTCAGGAAATCAGCATGCATAATGATGGGACGTGCTGGATGACGCTGAAGATCCTTCAAAATCACCTGCTCAGACTTACCATCAATCTTAAGCGTCAGGATATGAGAATAAAACGCCTCGTGCTCTAAGCGCTGCATAATCTGGTTATGAGCCATAGCGATCATGGCTGGCTCTTTGTGGGCACCATAAACGACACCTGGAACCAGACCCTCATGACGCAGGCGGCGGCTCGCACCTTTCCCCGCATCAGTACGCTGCTGCGCTTCTACTACAAATATATCTTTCATGATTTTCTCCAAATCATTGTTTA
>JAPHUE010000133.1 GCA_026196795.1 Sedimenticola sp. | reverse complement strand
GGCGGGCTGTTTACGACGAAACTGTGCCGGTATTCCACTCGCATCTGCCCGATTCAACGGTGCCTGCGCGGTTCCCTTACGGCCGGGTTTGGATTGTTCAAATATCAACATAGTTCACTATCTCCAGCTCACTCTTTCGGCACCAGCCCACAGGTCACACCACCCTGCAGCTGTATAACGCGCTCAAGCTTTTGCGCATAACTCTCTATTTCATCCGCGGTGCGCTTTTCTGTTGCACAAACCAGAATGGCATTACCCAGCTCAGGGTAGTCACCAGAGAGATCGAATCCACCGAGCACATTGTGTGCTGCGAGTGAGCGTAATATGCCCTTGGCAGGAACCGGCAGGCGTAGCACCCGCTCATGGAATGCCGGCTGGTCAAACAACAGATCAACACTTGGAATAGCCGTCAGCGCATCAACCAACTGTTGCGTATTCTGAAAACTGGCGGCAGCGGCCCGCTCCAGCCCTTCCGTACCAAGTAGTGCCATATGGATGGTGGCCGCTGTGACCATGAGCCCCTGATTGGTACATATATTTGAGGTCGCTTTGGAACGACGTATATGTTGCTCCCGTGCCTGCAGTGTCAGGGTGTACCCAACCTTGCCATCCAGATCCAAAGTGCGGCCAATAATCCGCCCAGGCATCTGCCTGACCTGCGTCTGCTTGCAGCAGAGAAAGCCAAAATAGGGGCCACCTGAAGCAAGAGGTGCGCCCAATGGTTGACCTTCACCGCAGCAGATATCAGCGCCCGCCTCACCCCACAGACCGGGGGGCGTGAGTAGTGCCAGCGCTATGGGATTTACCACACCAATAGCCAGGGCACCGTTTGCATGGGCCCAATCAGTCAACGCATCCACATCCTCCAGCACCCCGAAAAAGTTTGGCTGGGGAATAACCAGAGCAGCAAAATCGTCACCTGCATACTGTTCCAGACTGGCAGGATCGATAGCGCCGGTTTGAGTATCAAACGGCAGCTCGATCATTTCGATCTGCTGGTTCTTTACAATGTTGTGAACTACGCGCCGATAGGCAGGATGCACCGTCCGCGGAATCAGAACCCTCATGGATTTCGACTTACGATTCCCCCTGACCGCCATTAGCACCGCTTCTGCCAGTGCTGAGGCGCCGTCGTAGAGCGAGGCATTGGAAACATCCATGCCCGTCAGTGCGACCATCATCGACTGAAATTCATAGAGTAGCTGCAGCGTTCCCTGACTCGCCTCGGCCTGGTAAGGCGTATAGGCCGTGTAAAACTCACCCCGGGTGGTCAGCTGCCATACCGCGGCCGGTATATGGTGATCATAGGCACCGGCCCCAATAAAGCAGAGAGGCTGCCCATCCAGCTGAGCACGCTTGCCCATCAACTGGGTGATTTCCATTTCTGACATGGCGGTCGGAATACCATCTAACTGGGAGAGTCGCAGACTAGCGGGTATTTCATCAAACAGTTCATCAATGGAGGCTGCCCCAATGGCCGCCAGCATCTCCTGAACCTCATCTTCTGTATGGGGGATGAAAGGCATGTTGTTAAACGTCCTCTAGTGCTCTTCTGATTCCACAATCTCGCTATAGGCCTCTGCGTCCAGCAGATCATTCAATTGCGCAGAATCAGACAGCTTCACCTGAAACAGCCAGCCATCACCAAATGCATCCTGATTAACCGTTTCCGGTGCATCGGCGAGCGCTTCATTCACAGCAATGACTTCACCAGAGACGGGACTGTAAACATCAGAAGCGGCCTTTACCGATTCAACAACCGCACACTCATTTCCTGCATCCACGCTATCCCCGATCTCGGGTAATTCTACGAATACCAGATCGCCCAGTAACTCCTGTGCATGATCGGATATTCCAATGACCACGGTGCCATCCTCTTCATCACGCACCCACTCGTGACTCTTAGCGTATTTCAGATCATTCGGTATATTGCTCATCTCTTGGCCCTCATCTATTTATGTGTAAAAACTGCCCGATCCCATTCTATCTGTCATAGTCAATTGTTCGAGAAAAGGAATTATCAAGGTTGCAAAACCTGCCACCCCAAAAAGTATCACTTTGTGTTGTCTTTAGGACTGCCAAGGCCAAACATCATTAGATTTGCCGCAATCGCCCCTAGCTCGACACGTTAAAACAACATACAGCTGCAAAAAAAAGGC
>JAPHUE010000083.1 GCA_026196795.1 Sedimenticola sp. | reverse complement strand
TTTACCAAAGACAAGATGATGGCAGCCGAGCATGAAGTCTCTGATGCCACCACCGAAGGTGTCACCATTCTTGATGGTGTCATGCCACTGGAAGTGATTGTCGGGGAAGATGGTCGTGCCACCGCACTTAAAGTGTGTGACTGCACCATGGATGGCATGAAGCCGATCCCGGTTGAAGGCACCGAGCGTACCATTGAGGCTGATTTGATTGTTTCAGCTATCGGACAGGGCGGTGACATGACCGGTCTTGAGGATCTTGCCAATGATCGCAACCTGATCGATGCGGATAAGTTCTTCCAGGTTCCAGGCAAGAACGGCCACTTCGTTGCGGGTGATATCATTCGCCCTCATCTGTTGACCACGGCCATTGGCCAGGCTTCAATTGCGGCCGAGAGTATTGACCGATTCCTGAAACAGGAAGAGCTGGTGAAACGTCCGAAAGTCGATGTACATCACTTCGATTTGCTGGATAAACTGCATGAAGCGGGTAAGGATCCAGAACAGTTTGATGCCAAGGCTGGTGATCAACGTGGTACCGATGGAGCCAAGTACGCGGTCCACAACTTTGAGAATCGTGCTGAGCAGGAAGTGATCCCTTCCAGTGATCTTTTCCTTGGACACTTCTCCTTTACGCCACGTAACAAACGGGCGGAAGAGGTACCTTCTGCTGAAGTTGTATTGGGCCATTTCCATGAGCGCCTGCATGCCTACAGTGAAGAGCAGATGGTGGCTGAGGCCAAACGTTGCATGAGCTGTGGTATGTGCTTCGAATGCGATAACTGTGTGGTGTTCTGTCCGCAGGATGCGGTGTTCCGTGTGAAGAAAACGGATGCCACCACCGGCCGTTATGTGGATACAGACTACAACAAGTGTATTGGTTGTCATGTTTGTAGCGATGTGTGCCCAACCGGTTATATCCAGATGGGCCTTGGTGAATAGGAGCAGTGATGGATCGTTTAACCGGCATTAAGCGATTCGCTGGTGTACTCGTAGGAGGGGCATTATTGCTCTTCACTACGGGGGCAATCAGTGAAACGGCTGTGACTGAAGGTTCGAAGGCGGCAGGACTTGATACCTGTGTAGCCCCTACGGCTGACATTCGTCGAAATCACATGGATTATCTCAAGCATGATCGGGATCTGACTGTACGCAAGGGTATTCGTGAGACCCAGTACAGTTTGGCCGAGTGTGTAGAGTGCCATGCTGAGAAAGATGACTCAGGCGCGTATAAGCCGGTTAATGCAGAGGGGCAGTTCTGTTCCTCCTGTCACAACTATGTGGCCGTCAGTCTCAGCTGTTTTCAGTGTCATCGCAAGACACCGGAACTGAAATCAGGGTCGGATACCGCGATGAATCAGGGGGGAGATTTCAATGTTGAATCCCTGGGTCTGTTGCAGTCACTGGATAAACCAGTCTCATTGAGTCGTGATGAGCTGGTACGCCTTCATGCCACTGTTAAGGGGGACTGATCATGAGTTGTAACAGTGACCAGCCTGATATGAACCGGCGTGGCTTTTTAGGTAAAACTGTTGTGGCAGCGACTGCTGCAGTAGTAGCGCCCGGTATAATGTTGACGGTGGCAAAGGCCTCGTCAGAAGAGGGTGCCTCCAGTGCCGTACGCTGGGGTATGTTGATTGACACAAATAAATGTGCAGATGGCTGTAGTGCCTGTGTCGATGCTTGCAATAAAGAGAATGGCATTGATCTGATGCAGCGACCAGAAGGCCAAGCCGATGAGATGTGGAATGCGCAGCGACCACAGTGGGTGCGTAAGGTAAAACTACGTGATAAACAGACCGGAGAAGTCTCTAATCTGCCGATGATGTGTCAGCATTGTGAGCACCCGCCCTGTGTTGATGTCTGTCCCACGGGCGCCTCATTCAAACGTGCTGATGGCATTGTTATGGTTGATCGTCATACCTGTATAGGTTGTCGTTATTGCATGATGGCTTGTCCCTACAAGGCGCGTTCGTTTATTCATCAGGATGTGGCTGAGCAGCTTACCGGTGCTCCCCGTGGTAAAGGGTGTGTTGAGTCGTGCAATCTCTGTGCTGGTCGGATTGATGCCGGCAACTCAACAACCGCTTGCCAGGATGCCTGTAATAGAGACGGCCATCAGGCGATTCTGTTTGGCGATCTGAAAAATCCTGACAGCGAAATCGCCAAGGCGTTGAAGACAGAGAGCAGTCACCAGATACGGGCTGATCTCGAGTTGAATACCGGCGTACGCTACACCAATATCTAGCGGTACGGAGAGAAGTCGATGATAAAAACACAATACCGCGAACTACACTGTAGCTCTCCCCGTTACTGGGGTGGCTTGGCCTCCCTTGCCTTTATTATTTTGGTTGGGTTAGGGGCTGCATTCCATATGGAGCATAACGGCCACTTTGTGACCGGCATGAGCAACCAAATTGTATGGGGCCTGCCCCATGTGTTTGCTATCTTCCTGATCGTTGCCGCTTCGGGTGCACTTAATGTGGCCTCAATCGGATCAGTCTTCGGTGGTCCGATGTATAAGCCGCTAGGCCGTTTTTCAGGGTTGCTGGCGATTGGTTTACTGGCAGGTGGTCTGGTTGTCCTGTTGCTTGATCTGGGTCGCCCGGATCGTTTGATTGTCGCAATGACAACCTACAACTTTAAATCCATTTTTGCCTGGAATATTATTCTCTATACCGGCTTCTTTACCATTGTGGGCCTGTACCTCTGGACCATGATGGACCGTAAGTTTGAACAGTACAAACGGCCGGTTGGTTTTGCTGCCTTCTTCTGGCGTATTGCACTGACCACCGGTACGGGTTCGATTTTTGGCTTCCTGGTCGCGCGTGAAGCGTACGATGCCGCCATCATGGCACCGATGTTTATTATCATGTCGTTCAGCTATGGTCTGGCCTTCTTTATCATCACCTTGATCTCTGCCTACTGGTGGGCAGGACGAACCATTGGTGATCTGCGTCTGGCCAAGTTGAAGAATCTTCTGGGTGTATTTGTTGGGGCGGTGCTCTACTTTGCCCTGGTCTACCATCTGACCAATCTCTATGTGACTCAGCATCATGGCGTAGAGCGTTTTATCCTGTTGGATGGCGGTATCTATACCAATATGTTCTGGATTGGACAGGTGTTGATTGGTGGTGTGATCCCACTGTTCCTGCTCTATTCGCCAGCTTTTACCACCTCACGCTTCGCATTATCAATCGCATCCTTGTTGGTGCTCATTGGTGGTTTTTTCCAGGTCTATGTGATTGTCATTGGCGGGCAAGCCTACCCAATGAATCTGTTCCCTGGGAAAGAGGTATTGGAAAGCAGCTTCTATGATGGTGTTGTAGCAAGTTACACACCGACTACCGCAGAGGCCCTGTTAGGTATTGCTGGAATTGCTATAGCCATGACCCTGGTTGCAGTAGGCTCTCGGATGCTGCGTGTTTTACCTGAAAGTCTTGAAGATCCAGCGGAAGGCGAATGCGCCTGATACTGGCCCGATCATTTTTGTGATCAATCGATCCACCGCCAGGCTAGGGCGGTGGTTTTTTTTTGCCTGATTTTTATTTAACCCATACAGTAACTCATCTGCTTTACAGATTTATCAGGAAGAGTAACTATAGGTGTTAGATTTCAGTTTGAAATTTTTCCACTTATGCTGATTATGATCTTTCACTCGGCGACCTAATCCCATGTCCTATTTTTTTATCTCCGCTGCACACAAATCATCAGGTAAAACGACTTTGTCGATTGGCCTGACCGCTGCTTTGCGCAGTCGTGGCATGTGTGTGCAAACCTTTAAAAAAGGGCCTGATTATATCGATCCGTTGTGGCTGACTGCTGCCAGTGGGCGACCCTGTATGAATCTCGACTTCTTTACCATGGACAAGGATGAAATCTTCAACGAGTTTGGTCGAGCCATGCAGGATGCCGAGATAGGTGTCATTGAGGGGAATAAAGGGCTCTATGACGGATTGGATCTGGATGGCAGCAATAGCAATGCCGCACTGGCTGCACAACTTCAGGCACCGGTCTTTCTGGTCATCGATGCCCGCGGAATGACACGGGGGATTGCCCCACTTATTCTGGGTTACCAGGCGTTTGACCCCAATGTCCGTATAGCGGGTGTGATACTGAATAAGGTGGGTGGTAGTCGGCATGAAGCCAAGCTCTGTAATGTGATTAAGCATTACACCGATATTCCGGTTGTGGGATCGGTGCACAATTCACCCGCCCTGGTAATAGATGAACGCCATCTTGGTTTGATGCCGAGCAATGAAACAGAACTGGCGCAAAAGAAGATTGCACAGCTGGGTGAAATCATTGCTGATCAGGTTGATATTGATCGCGTACTACAGATTTCATCTGAAGTGACGATTCCCGCCTATGAAAAACTGGCGGTTGTGAATCAGGATTATGCGGGACTGCGAATAGGTTACCCCAGGGATCAGGCATTTGGTTTTTATTATCCGGGCGATCTGGAGAAGATGCGCGCCTATGGTGTTGAGCTGGTCGCCTTTGATGCATTGCATGATCCAGGTCTGCCACAGCTAGATGGTCTGTTTATTGGGGGAGGGTTTCCTGAAATGGCAATGGAGGCCTTGTCTGACAATCAATCCATGCGCCAGGATATTTTGAATTTTATTCAGCAAGGCGGCCCGGCTTATGCCGAGTGTGGTGGCTTGATGTATCTCTCTAGAAGATTAATATGGAATGACAAATCAAGCGACATGGTCGGCGCAATTCCTGCTGATGTTAGAATGCATGAGCGACCCCAGGGGCGCGGCTATGTGCGCTTGCAAGAAACAACAAACAGCCCATGGCCAAAACTGGCAGATGACAGTGGTATGATAGCCGCACATGAATTCCACTATTCAGCCTTGGAGAACATGCAGCCCGGCATTGAATATGCCTATAAGGTGACCCGTGGTACCGGCATAGATGGTAGCAATGATGGTATTGTGTATAAAAATCTTCTGGCCAGTTATACCCATATGCGGGATGTTGGCGGAAATCACTGGATACAGCGTTTCCTGGCGCATGTGAAGCAGTGTAAGAATAAGTAACTGACGCACTTGTTTTGGTATTTCAGTGTCAGTATAAATAATTGAAAAGGTAGGTATAACCGGGGTGATTCGACCACACCCCAAAAGCAGTACGGAGCATTCTCATGTTTGAAATTACAGAAAATGCCGCTGAGCAGGTACGCAATGCAGCAGAGCAAGGTGGCACGGAAGGCATGGCATTACGTCTGGCCGCCAGAATGAAAGAGGACGGCAGTATCGATTACCTGATGGGGTTTGATGAGGCGAAAGAGGAGGATATTCGCCTTGTTAGCAATGGCATTGAAGTAGTAATGGAGCCTCAGTATGCCACGCTGCTGGATGAAGCGGTGATGGATTATGCTCAGCTTGATGATGGTGAGCTGCGGTTTATTTTCCTTAATCCGAATGATTCAAACTATCAGCCGGCCTCTAAAAAGCGGACAAAAACATAAGCCTATACTAGGTATTTATAGAAAATCAAAGGCAGCTTCGGCTGCCTTTATTGATTCAACCAATTGATTATAAAAGAAAACTAACAGAATAGTGTAATTGTTCTAATTCTTGAATAACCAAGTAAATAGGTATAC
The DNA here is from genome assembly GCA_026196795.1 of Sedimenticola sp. Lineage (GTDB taxonomy): Bacteria > Pseudomonadota > Gammaproteobacteria > Chromatiales > Chromatiaceae > Sedimenticola. Next base: position 9,241 of record JAPHUE010000083.1, on the reverse strand, counting down.
TATTTTCCACGTGACTCATAAACACCCGTGGAGAGAATGTATGAACAATCATGTGAACGTAACTCTCGATAAGGCAGTCTACGACCAGCTGGTCAGCCTGCAGACCACTTCAAGCCAGGATATGAATGACGTAATAGGTCGGCTGCTCTTTCATGGCGAAAGAAAGATGCGGCAGGAAGGTGAAGAGCCTCACTACACCATGGAACAAGAGCTGCAAAGAGAGCGAGATGGTGTCTTTGCCAGCTCTGGCATCTCTTCCTGATAGAATAAATACCGCATATTTCACACCCATAGCAGCGACCAGGAAGAGGGTGTCATGGCTGATATACAGCATCAGGTAGGGATACAGGGTCGACTGGATCAGATCTACCATGCGTTGACTACCGATGAAGGGCTTTCCACATGGTGGACCACTGATACCCAGGGAGCGGGTGAGGTGGGCTCAATTATCCACTTTCGATTCGGGGGTGACGGCCCGGATTTTGAAGTGACTGAACTCGTACCGAACAGCCGGGTTCGCTGGCGTCATAGCGGAACAATGCCGGAAGAGTGGATGGGGACAGAAATTACCTTCAGCTTACGTGAAATGAGCGATCAGGTGCTGTTGCGCTTCAGTCATGCGAACTGGAAAGCGGCAAGTGATTTTATGGCCCATTGCAGTACCAAGTGGGGTGTCTTCCTGCTCAGCTTGAAGGATGCCATAGAGTCTGGAAAGGGCCGGCCATTTCCTGATGATATTCACATCGATCATTCGGAATGATTACAGGTACGTATAATTAATCTATTTTAATAAATCATTTTCTGGATGAAATTATCCGGGGGGAGTATGAGCAAAATAAAGGGTGGTTGCCTTTGTGGCGAAGTGACCTATGAGGTAACCGGGCCGTTTGATCAGTTTCATCTTTGCCACTGTTCGCGCTGCCGGAAATCAACTGGTTCGGCGCATGCGTCAAATATTTTTACCAAACCAGAGAGCATCCGTTGGCTAACGGGGGAGTCGTTAATCAAGCGATTTAATCTGCCTACGGCTGAACGCTTTGCCCGCTGTTTCTGTAGCCAGTGTGGCTCAGGTGTCCCTTATCTGAGCAGAAACGGATTGGCGCTGATTATCCCGGCCGGGTCATTGGATGATGACCCGGGCATTAGGCCGCAGGATAATATTTTCTGGCGTGACAGAGGCTGTTGGTATGACGAAGGCGTTACGGCGCCCCGCTTTGAAGAATACCCGGAATAGTAGAGTTAGACGATTTATAAACACCCTCCGGCTTAATGTAGGAGGGTGTTATCAGCCATGGTCTACTCTTCCTGATGATGAACTCTTTGCTGATGTCTTTCGGCCAGTGTGCGTTGCACATTATCAGGTACTGAATCATAGTGGCTGAAGCTTATCTCATAGGTCCCTTCTCCGCCGGTCATGGATTTCAGTTTCGTGCTGTAACTGTCCAGTTCAGCCAGGGGCGCCTGGCCACTGATTATCATCCGGCCATCCAGGGTCATCTCGGTATTATTAATGCGGCCCCGTTTAATCGAAAGGTCGGCTGTGATGTCGCCCATGGCATCGCCACTCGCTGTGATGCTGATGTCTACAACGGGTTCAAGAACTATCGCCCGCGCATTATTAAGGGCATCATGGAAGGCTTTCTTGCCCGCGGTAACAAAGGCGATCTCTTTTGAATCAACGGCATGATACTTTCCGTCATAGACGGTGACTTGTATATCCTGTATCGGATAGCCGGCGATAAAGCCCTCTTCAAGCGCCAGCCGAATGCCTTTTTCAACGGCGGGTATAAACTGACCGGGTATGACGCCGCCCTTCACCTCATCAGTAAAGACAAAGCCCTCACCTCTTGCCAGGGGTGTAACCCGCAGTGACACCTCGCCAAACTGACCGGCTCCACCGGTCTGCTTCTTGTGTCGGTAATGGCCTTCAGCCGTTGTGCCAATGGTTTCACGATAAGGAATACTGGGCGGTTTGGTGTCAACATGGACGTTGTAACGTTGCTCCAACTGTTCCAGCACTATTCGAAGATGTAGTTCTCCCATTCCACGGATAACCGTCTCATTGGCTTGGGTGTCATGCTCTATGACAAGGCAGGGGTCTTCAGAAGAGATCTTGATCAAGGCATCCGAGAGTTTTTGCTCATCGCCCCGTTTTTTTGGAATGAGTGCCAAACCAAACAGGGGCATGGGGAACAGCTCAGGTTGCAGATGAAAATGATCTTCATCATGGCTGTCATGCAGTACCGCATCTCTGAACAGTTCATCAATCCGCGCTACGGCACAGATATCTCCCGGTATCGCCTGATCAACCTCGCTTTGGGTGCTGCCCTGAATCTGGTAGAGATGGCCGGGTTTAAATGGTTTTCTGGAATCCCCAATAAACAGTTGGCTATTGGGTGTGAGGGTTCCCTGATAGACCCGGAGTAGTCCGAGTTTGCCCTTGAATGGATCGTTACTGACCTTGAAAACATGTGCAACAATATGTTTATCGGGATCGGGGGTTACTTCTACTGACGTGGCATTTGGCAACTCCCCTTTTAAGAAATGGGGTGGATTGCCTTCAGTTGGATCAGGTAACAGGCGGGCGATGATTTTCAGAAGCTGTTTAATGCCGGCACCGGTCTTGGCAGAGACAAAACAGATAGGTATCAGGTGGCCCTGCCGCAGGGCGGCTTCAAACGGGTCATGCAGTTGTGCCGATTTAAGCTCTTGCCCCTGTTCCAGGTAGAGCTCCATCAACTGCTCATCCATCTCAACTACCTGGTCTACGATATTGGTATGAGCCTCCGCGACAGAGGAGAAGGCCGTAGCTTCCCCATCAGGGCTAAAAAAGCAGTCAACCACTTTGCCTGCTTTTGCGGCGGGTAGATTCAATGGCAGGCAGACGTCACCAAAAGTTTCGCGAATACTATTAAGCAGCCCTTCAAGATCAAGATTGTCTGCGTCTATCTTGTTAATGATGATAGCGCGACAGAGATCATCTTCCCTGGCATGTTCCATCATCGCCAGAGTGGCCGGTTCTATGCCTGCTTCGGCATTAATTACCACAGCCGTTGTTTCTGCCGCTTGCAGAACACCAAAGGCGCGTCCGAAGAAGTCGATCAGTCCCGGTGTATCCAGCAGGTTGACCTGGATGTCGTCAGTAGTCAGGTGAGCAGCGGCCGCATCCAGTGAATGCTCGTAGTGTTTCTCCAGTGGATCAAAATCACAGACGGTGTCGCCCCGTTCGATAGTGCCCTGGTTTTGTATCACACCAGCGTGATACAGCAAGGCCTCTACCAGCGTCGTTTTACCGGCGCCTGATTGGCCCACCAGGGCAATATTTCGGATATCCTGGGTGGTATAGGCAGGCATTGTTCTCTCCTCGGGCAATGAAATGCGGGTGTTACTTTCTACCCGTTATCCCACTGCAAGATGGCGCTTGTTACCATGACCCGGGTCAACAAGAGGCAATCGAGGGATAGCGGTATTAATTTTATTTTAGTGTAGACCCTGTGTGGGGATGAATTACGGCTCTGCTAACGTTTTCTGCCTTTGAATGCGGCGATCTGTTGCATCAGCTCACTGAAGGGGAGTGCGTTAAGCGCGCTGTATTGATTTATCGCTTCATTGATGAGTGTGTGGATATCTTCCACATAGCGTACAGGGCCTTCCCGTTTTTCCAAAGCCTGATCAAGGCCGCGTATACCACCCACCTGCAGTCGCAGTGCCTGAGAGTGGCTCAGCAGCTCTTTTTCATCGTTGAACTTGAGTATGAAACGGCTGTGGTGATGTAGCAGATCCAGCAGTTCGGCACACTGTGCCTGGGCGGGGTCGGATTTACAGTAGATACCTTCTCTTTCAGCCAAGTTGAACCGTTCTGATTGAGAGCATCCGGCGTGCCCGGCAAACAGGCATTTTTCAAACAGGCAGAAACGCTCATTCATCTGCTGATAGGTTTTTCGGTAGGCATCCTGATCCATGTCAGCGCTCTTTACCGGTGAAGCTATGGATCATTCGTCGATCCTTTTTGCTCGGTTTTCCGGGGGCAGGTCGCGGGGCGGATGCTCTGATTAATCGTTGCTCTTCCCGCAGTTTTTCGCGCTTCAGTCGGCTGCTTTCATCTTCTGTGTAGAAAAGAGCCGCTTCACTGGCCGGGCGGCGCTGTTTGGGGATAACGCAGACTTCAATTTCCCACTCTAGCGACTCTTTGCGGATGGTCAGGCGGCTGCCAATGGCAATATTTTTTCCCGGCTTGGTGCGCTGGCCATTGAGGTGCACCTTGCCGCCATTGATCGCCTCAATCGCCAGTTGACGGGTCTTGAAGAAACGAGCTGCCCAGAGCCATTTGTCCAGCCGTATGCCCAGAGATTGTTCCTGATCACTCATGTGATGATGTCTGGTCCGTTGGTGGATTCCAGGCCAAGCAGCGAATCCAGTTCGCCCATGGCATCCATCTCGGCCATATCGTCATAGCCGCCGACATGAAAGTCGTCGATAAATATCTGCGGAACGGTATTGCGCTGACTGCGCTGAATCATCTGGCGCATTTTTTCACGGTCGCCTTCAATCCGTAACTCTTCAAACTCGATTCCCTTGCGTGAGAGCAGCTGTTTTGCGCGCATGCAGTAGGGGCAGATGGCGGTGGTATACATGACTACTTTTGGCATAAAGATCTCTAAAATTACTGCGAATACGCCTATCGTACCAAGCCGTTATAGGAGGGTCTACTGAACGAAAAGTAGCCTGAATGTTCTACAGTGAGTGTGATTTCTCACTTGGGGTTGAATAGTGAGATAGAATCCTGATCTATTAGAGAAGCCCCTTTATACAGACAACCTTAAGAAAGAGACCCCTTATGCTCAGAGATACTCCTACCACCATCTTTTTGAAAGATTACCAGCCACCGGAGTATCTGATTGATCAGGTAGAGCTCAGTTTTGAGTTGGGTGAAACCGAGACGCGGGTACGGTCTGCCCTGCATATCAGAGAAAACCCAGCCTCAGAGCAGGCATCGGGGGCGCTTTTTCTGCACGGCGAACAGCTGGAGTTGGTCTCCTTGTCACTGGATGGCAAACCCCTGCAGTCAGACGAATACCGACTGGATGATGAGGGCCTCACAATTCATAAAATCCCGGCACAGTGTCTGCTGGAGAGTGAAGTTAGGATTCTGCCGCAAAACAACACGGCGCTGGAGGGGCTCTATAAATCAGGTGGAATGTTCTGCACTCAGTGTGAGGCGGAGGGGTTTCGCAAGATCACCTGGTTCCTGGATCGGCCGGATGTGATGAGCCGTTTTACCACTACCATCACAGCGGATCGCCAACGCTACCCGGTGCTGCTATCCAATGGCAACTCCGTCAATCAAACCGAGTTGGCTGAGGGGCGTCACCAGATCACCTGGCAAGACCCGTTTCCAAAACCCGCCTATCTGTTTGCCCTGGTGGCGGGTGATCTGCGATCCATAGAGGACAGCCATACCACACCGAGTGGACATGAAGTGGCACTGAAGATCTATGTGGAACCTGAAAATATTGATAAGTGTGACCATGCTATGGCCTCGCTCAAACACGCCATGCGCTGGGATGAGCAGTGTTATGGGCGAGAGTACGATCTGGATATCTATATGATTGTCGCCGTAAACGATTTCAACATGGGGGCGATGGAGAACAAGGGGCTGAATATCTTCAACTCCAAGTATGTCCTGGCCTCACCTGAAACCGCGACGGATCGGGATTTTCAGGGCATTGAATCAGTTATTGCCCATGAATATTTCCATAACTGGACGGGTAACCGCATCACCTGCCGGGACTGGTTCCAGCTCAGTCTGAAAGAGGGCTTGACGGTGTTTCGTGATCAGGAGTTCTCTGCTGATATGGGTTCTCGGGGCGTCAAGCGGATCGAAGATGTGCGCCTGCTGCGTGCCCATCAGTTTGCCGAAGACGCCAGCCCCATGGCCCATCCGGTTCGCCCGGACTCCTATATGGAGATCAATAACTTCTATACAGTAACGGTGTATGAGAAGGGCGCTGAAGTGGTGCGGATGCAGGCCAATCTGTTAGGCCGTGACCTCTACCGTAAGGCAACCGATCTCTATTTCGAGCGGTTTGATGGCCAGGCCGTCACCACGGACGATTTTGTCCAGTGTATGGCCGATGCCAGCGATCGTGATTTCAGCCAGTTCAAGCATTGGTACAGTAAGGCCGGAACCCCGGAACTGAACATCAGCAGTGTCTATGATGCTGGCCAGCAGACATATACCCTAACGATTGAACAGCACTGTCCGGCGACCCCGGGGCAGGCTGACAAAGCGCCTTTTCTGATACCTCTGGCGATGGGTTTGCTTGATTCAGATGGCCATGAGATGCCTTTAAAGCTGGAGGGTGAGGCCGATGCGGTCGCTGGAACCCGCATGCTGGAGGTGAGTGAACGACGGCAGCCGTTTATCTTTACAGATATAAAGGAGCAGCCCGTTCCGGCGCTGCTGCGTGGCTTCTCGGCACCGGTCAAGGTTCACTATGGCTACAGTGATGAGGAGCTGATGTTCCTGATGGCCAATGAGCAAGATGGCTTCTGTCGCTGGGATGCGGCTCAGACACTGGCTCAGCGTATTCTCCTGGCGCGGGTGGAGTTACCCGAGGCGGAGGTCCCGGCCGGATTTATAGCGGCCTTCGAAAATGCCCTTACCGATAGCGGGAGTGATAAGGCGTTATTGTGCGAAGTACTGACGCTGCCCTCAGAAGGGTATCTGGGCGATCAGATGAAAGAGGTGGATGTAGAAGGTATCCACCGCTCCAGAGAGTCACTGAAAAAGCACCTGGCCCTTGCGCTGAAGGGGCGTTTTCTAAAGGTCTATCGGGAGAACAGTTTAGCGGGGCCTTACGTGCCGGATGCGGCATCCATCAGTCGTCGCAGTCTGAAAAATCTGGCCCTCTCCTATCTGATGCAACTGGAAGACGCCGATGTAGAGCAGCTCTGTATTGATCAGTTTAATGCTGGAGACAATATGACCGATGTGTTGTCTGCCTTATCGCTGATGGCCGACCGGGATAGTTCAGCAGGCGAGCAGTTGCTTGAGCAGTTTTACCAGCAGTGGCAGAACGACCCACTGGTGATGGATAAATGGTTCACCCTGCAGGCACTCTCAAAACGCCCGGATACCCTGGATCGCGTTAAAGCACTGATGAAGCATCCCGCCTTCTCCATCGCCAATCCGAATAAAGTGCGTGCCCTGATTGGCGCCTTCTGTTCAGCCAATGCCACAGGTTTTCATGCAGCGGATGGCAGTGGTTATCAGTTCCTGGGTGACCGCGTGCTGGAGCTGGATGGCCTGAACCCCCAGGTTGCATCCCGTATGGTCCGGATTATGGCTCGCTGGCAGCGCTATGATAGCCAGCGGCAGCAGATGATGAAGGCACAGCTGGAGCGTATCCTTAAGACAGAAGGTGTGTCACGGGATGTGTTCGAGATTGCCTCCAAGAGCCTGGAGCAGTAGCCGCCACACTTATCCTGCTCTTCGGGCAACTGTAATGGTAATTTGACCGGGGCTTTATTAGTATCTAGCCCTTTAGTGTCATTATGCGATTCAAACTCCCGGGACAAGGGCAGGATATAACAACATGACAGCGCTTTCGCTTCAGTATCAGTTAGGTGATTCTGAAACCATCGAAGAGGTATTAACGGCATTAACATCCCGTTTTCGTCTGGGCACTGAACCTGAAAAAACGGTACGGCATCTCTTCTATGACAGCTTTGACTGGCGGTTATACCAAGCGGGCATGCAGCTGGATGAGGTGACCAGTCGGGATCGGCACCATCTGGTACTACGAAACCTAACCGATGATGCCCCCTATGAGACCATCCGTCTGGAAGGTGATGTAGCGCGTTTTGCCTGGGAGTACAGCCCCGGGTTGCTGCGGGAGCGTATTGCCGAGCCACTGGCGATGCGTGCGCTGTTGCCGATTGTAGAGATCCGTTCCAGGGTTATCTGCCTGAAACTGTTTGATCGAGAAGAGAAGACGGTACTGCGACTCCAGCTGGAGGAGAATCGCGTCAAGCCTCATGGCCGGGCTGAATACCATGCCATGACTCATCTGGTCCGGTTACTGCCTGTGCGGGGCTATGACAAGTATCTGAATCAGGCGGCACGCTTCCTGGAGCGTAAGCTGGGGCTGCAACCGCAGTCGCAGCCACTGATCGCGCTCGCTCTGGCGGGTATTGATCGACAACCGATGGATTACAGCTCCAAGCTGGGCTTTATCCTGCAACCGGAGATGCCTGCAGCGGAGGTGGCCAGATTGATTCATAACACCCTGCTGGATACCTTGGAGCAGAATCTGCCCGGCACCCGTGCCGATCTGGATTCAGAGTTTCTGCATGATCTCAGAGTGGCGGTACGCCGTACCCGATCAGCACTGACCCAGATAAAGGGCATCTTCTCCGAAGCCATTGTTAATGAATATAAGGAGCGGTTCGCCTGGGTTGGCCAGATAACCGGTCCAACCCGTGACCTGGATGTCTACCTGCTGGGTTTCGATGAGTATAAAAACAGTCTGCCTGAACCATTTCAGGCCGACCTGAATCCTCTGCATGATTTCCTGGTTGCTCACCAGAAGAGCGAACAGCAGGCGTTGGTACGCAAGATCAATTCGCCCCATTTCCATAGTTTGTTGAAGTCGTGGCGTGCCTTTATCAATTCACCCTCTGCACCCGATGATGAGGGGGACCAGGCCCATAAGCCGATTAAAAAAATCGCTCGAAAACGAATCTATCGAACATTCCGACTGGTGTTGGAGGAGGGGTTGGCCATCCATCCCCATTCACAGCCTGAAGAGCTGCATGAGCTGCGCAAGAGCTGTAAAAAACTGCGCTATCTGCTGGAGTTTTTCCAGAGTCTCTATCCCAAAGAGCAGATCAAACCGCTGATCAAGACGCTAAAAATCCTGCTGGATAATCTGGGTGATTATCAGGATCTGGAAGTGCAGGCGGATAAGCTGCGTGAGTTTGCCCATCAGATGGTGGAGGAGGGCGAGGTGCCCGCCGATACGCTACTGGCGATGGGGATGCTGGTGGATGGATTGTTGAAGCGGCAGCAGGAGGCCCGAGTGGCCTTTGCCGATCGGTTCGCACTGTTTACGGATCCTTCTCAGGTGGAGAGCTATGAACGGTTATTTGGTGCGAGCAAACAGAACGCCAAAGCGGGTGGAGCAAAATCATGAGGATAATTGGCGTCTATAACATCAAGGGCGGTGTGGGCAAGACG
>JAPHUE010000046.1 GCA_026196795.1 Sedimenticola sp. | reverse complement strand
TGACCATTCAAATCTCATACATGGTAACTGACGGTCGAGGCATACTGCTACTTCTCTATCTGACCAGTCACATCTTTGGTGTATTTCGACTCACGTTTCGACAGTTTCTCCTTTTGGATGCATTTTCCATTGCGGCCTATGGACTCATGCTGCAACTTTTGATTCAAAATCGGCCTGAAACCATCGATATTAACCTTGAGTTACTGTATTGGGCTGCACTTATCATTGTATTACCATCGTTCGCCTTGATGGGGGCCTATCTCAATCGGTTACGCGAACAATTAAATGAGCGGAACACTCATCTCAATGTGGCGCTACAAAAAATTCAGGAGTTGGCCGTCACTGATGAACTGACCGGCCTGCCAAATCGGCGTTCCATCATGGAGCAACTTTCAAAGGAGTGGGATCGAACCAAACGAAGTGGAAACCATTTCTGTATTGGACTGATAGACCTTGATCTTTTCAAAGAGATCAACGATACCTACGGCCATGTTGCCGGTGATAGTGTATTAAAACGGTTTGCCTCTGTCGTTTCAAAGGAGCTTAGAAGCCCTGACACTATTGGCCGCTATGGAGGGGAAGAGTTTCTTCTTATCATGCCGAATACACATATCGTCGAGGCAGAAAAGGTAGCCGAGCGTATTAGAGAAAAAGTAGCCGGATATGAACACACCGAAATTGATCAAGGCCTCACAGTTCAGGTTTCGATAGGCATTACTGAATATGACAACCAGTCAATTCAAGAGATGATTAAACATGCGGATCTTGCGCTGTACCAATCAAAAAACAGCGGGCGCAACAGAGTCTCTGTCCACCCGCCGATTCATGGTTAACCACGCTCTGGCGTCGGAATAGAATCTGCTGAACTCTGGTTAGCTGAAGTGGTGGCCGCAGCATCCGTAAGCACCTCACCCCGCGCCTCACATGCCTTCGCCCAGTGATCGTGATGCTCCCGCGCCCAGTTAAGATCACAGTAGCCACTGGTCATACCATCAAGCGCACCTTCCATACCGATGGTACCTATATAGATATGTCCAATCACGGCAGTCATCATCACAACAGCCGCAATACCATGTGCCACATGGGAAAACTCAAGCAGCACCCGCCCCTGATTGAATATGGGGAACAGCAGCATCAGGCCGGAAGCGGCAATTACGCCTCCTACCAATATCAGCATCCAGAACAGGCTCTTCTCACCCATATTGAAAAAATTGGAGGGTACATGCCCCTTACCAATAATGCCGCCACCCTTAAGCAGCCAGGTCAGATCACCCTTCTCATAGATATTGCGGCCAACAAACTGCACAAACATCAGCAACACCGCCACCAGGAATAATGGACCCAGCAGATCATGAGCCTCCTTGCAGAACCAGGCGATTGAGGAGAACAGGTCTGGCCCCATCCAGGGCAATAACAGCGAGCGCCCTAATAGCAGCGCCAGCCCGGTCAGTGCCAGTGACAAAAACACCACCGCCGTAAACCAGTGAATACTGCGCTCATAGAGTGTGTAGCGAAACAGTTTTTTGCCCGACACACCCCCTTCGACCGCGATACGCCCACGAATCAGATAAAACAGCGCTACTAAAATCAGCATACCCCCAAGGATATAGCCGGCTACAGGCAACAACTGCTCCATACGGAACTGACGCCAACGGTCGCCATAAGGATTGATCAGCATGCCACTGTCCATGCTTTTAACTTGTGATTTACCCTCAACTACACCTTCTCGTTGTCTAACCGCACGCCAAAGATCAGAAGCAGGGCTATCAACGACAGCAGCACGAACCGAGTCGCTACTTTCTGCAAGCACACTGGCAGGCACCCATAGCGAGACAAGAAGAAACAGCAGCCCCCAATAAACCGAATTACGCAGTGACAGTGACGATAGGTAAAAAGCCGATCTCATCAGTTTCTCCTGAATGGGCCGTCGTGCTGACACCCCGCACACAGAACGACTCCACAATAAAGCTCGTAATTACAGCAACGGAATCAGCCGATGTAAGATAGGCCGTTGCTGAAAATGTATAGTTGGATGCACCTTCAGGGATAGCCTAAGGAGATCCATAACCTCAAGTCCATTGCATAACCACACAACAGACTAAGTTATCAAAGCACCTAAAAGGAGGAGCCAATGACCGGTTAGGCCCCTCCTTCCAGATACACTATTAACGCCGTTACTCTTTTGCGCTTCCTTTGCCTTTCATATCTCTGGATGCCCTCAATGAAGCATTTTGATATGAGACGCCTCGATTGAGCACACTGGCACCCCGGTTGATGACACGCTCGCGATAAATATCGGAAACCACATTCGCATCACCGGCTAGCAGTGCATTGGTTGAACACATCTCGGCACAGAGTGGCAACTTGCCTTCCGCCAACCGATTTGAACCATATTTACTGCGCTCTGCAGCACTGTGATCTTCTTCAGGCCCACCGGCACAGAAGGTGCACTTATCCATCTTGCCCCGTGAGGCAAACGCACCATCTTCAGGGAACTGCGGCGCACCGAACGGACAAGCATAAAAGCAGTAGCCACAACCGATGCAGATATCTTTATCATGCAGCACTACACCGTCTGCTGTGGTGTAGAAGCAATCCACAGGACAGACCGCCGCACAAGGGGCATCCGAGCAGTGCATACAAGCCACAGAGAGTGAACGCTCTCCGGGTTCACCGTCCTTGATCGTAACAACACGACGACGGTTCACACCCCAAGGTACTTCGTTTTCATTTTTACAGGCAGTAACACAGCCGTTGCATTCAATGCAGCGTTCAGCGTCACAATAGAATTTCATACGAGCCATTTTATTATCCTCTTGTTTACGCTTTGCTGATTTTGCAGAGACTGCATTTGGTTTCCTGCATCTGGGTCACCGAGTCATAACCGTAGGTCATGGCACTGTTTGCCGCTTCACCTAATACCACCGGATCGGCACCCTCAGGATACTTGGAACGAAGGTCTTTACCCTCGAAATGCCCACCAAAGTGGAAAGGCATAAAGGCGACGCCTGAAGCTACTCGACGCGTAATCATGGCCTTCACCTTGACCTTGGTTCCCTCAGCACCTTCAACCCAGACATCATCACCCTCTTTAACACCCGCATTATTGGCATCGCGGGGATGGATCTCGACGAACATATCCTGCTGCAGTTCAGCCAACCAGGGATTTGAGCGCGTCTCATCACCACCGCCCTCGTACTCCACCAAACGACCCGAGGTCAGAATGATCGGATAATCCTTGGAATAATCCTTAGCCTGTATCGAACCATAACGGGTCGGCAGACGATAGAATGACTTGCGATCTTCATAGGTTGGATACTTTTCAACCAGATCACGACGACTGGTATAAAGCGGCTCACGATGAACCGGCACAGGATCAGGGAAGGTCCAGACCACGGTACGGGCCTTGGCATTACCAAAGGGTGCACAGCCATGCTTGATGGCGACACGCTGAATACCACCCGAGGGGTCCGTCTTCCAGTTTTTCCCTTCAGCGCTTTTCTGCTCTTCAGGTGTCAGGTCATTCCACCAACC
>JAPHUE010000128.1 GCA_026196795.1 Sedimenticola sp. | reverse complement strand
GTAGACCCCGATGGCCAAGGGTGGCAGAGAACAGCAGGGTCTGGCGCTTTTTATTGCACTGGTCTGTGATTTTCAGGACATCTTCGCTGAAGCCCATATCCAGCATGCGATCGGCTTCATCCAGGATCAGGACTTCCAGGTCACGGAAATCGGGCGTGCCCTGTTCCAGGTGCTCGAGCAAGCGTCCTGGTGTCGCCACAAGAATTTCAGGATTCTTTCGAAACAGTGCGCGTTGATATTTGAAGGACTCACCCCCGGTAATCAGACCGATCTGAAGCCGGGTGGCAGTGATCAATTTCTCTCCCTGCTTGAGAATTTGATGCCCCAGCTCGCGGGTTGGCACCAATATCAACACACGGGTACCGCTCTCAGGTGCTGGTTTATTCAGCAGCAGGTCCAGTGTGGGCAGTAAAAAGGCAAAGGTCTTGCCGCTTCCGGTCTCGGCGCTTGCCATCAGGTCCCGTCGCCCCAGTATGACGGGAATAGCTTGTTCCTGAATGGGAGTGGCCTCTTTCATCCCCAGTTTTTCAAGGGTCTGTAGGAGGAGAGTATGCAGAGGGAAACTGGATAGCAACGGGGTCACCTTAACAAGCAGTAGAGTCGGAAATGAGCGCTATTGTAATCGATTGTGCAGTAGATGTTCGATATTTAGCGTTGTAAGCAATTTTGGGATCTGTGAGATAATCAGACAGAAGGCGGTGTGGCGATCACTCTCCATGTATGAAAAGGTGTAATTGTGGACCAGTATGAGGTGGTAATTATTGGTGCGGGAGCTGCTGGCCTGATGTGTGCGGCCACCGCGGCGGCCAGGGGGCGTCGGGTTTTATTACTTGATAACAGTAAAAAGATCGGAAAAAAAATTCTGATGTCGGGTGGAGGCCGCTGCAATTTTACTAACCTGGATGTCACGCCGGAGAATTATGTATCTGACAACCCGCATTTCTGCAAATCGGCATTGAAGCGCTATACCCAGTGGGACTTTATCGCCCTGGTTCAGGAGTACGGCATTGCCTACCATGAACGTGAACACGGGCAGCTGTTTTGTGATGGGTCAGCGAGGGAGATCCTCGATATGCTGATGGCCGAATGCAACAAGGTTAATGTCAGTTTGATCAAGGGATGCGAGATTGAATCGATCAGTCATGCATCGGCCTATCATATCCATACCGCACAAGGTGTCTATCAGACGGAGTCTCTGGTTATTGCCACAGGCGGCTTGTCTATACCGACCATGGGGTCCAGTGGGTTTGGTTATGATATTGCCCGTCAGTTTGGTCTGAGTGTATTGTCGCAGCGCGCCGGTTTAGTGCCGTTTACTTTCAGTGACCAGATGAAAGGCGTGACGGAACGTCTGTCTGGAATCGCTTTGCCGGTCTCAATAACCAGTCGAACCCGAACTTTCTCGGAGCAGCTGCTGTTTACTCATCGCGGTTTGAGTGGCCCGGTGGTGCTGCAGATATCCAACTACTGGAAGCCGGGTGATGAGATTGAAATAGATCTGTTGCCCGGGGTGGATGCAGAAGCCTGGCTTTTGTCATTGAAAAATGAGCATCCCAAAGGGTTGCTGAAAAACCTGTTGGCGAAACGGTTGCCGAAAAAACTCGCCTTGGAATGGGTGGCACTTAATTGGGCCGAATCGGGTGAGCGGATCATGGTGGAGCTGCCGGACCAACAGCTCAAACGAATCGCCGAACAGCTGAACGGTTGGGTGTTAAAACCGGCTGGCACGGAGGGCTATCGAACGGCTGAGGTGACACTGGGCGGCGTGGATACCGATGAGCTCTCCTCCAAGACCATGGAGAGTAAAAGACAGCCCGGCCTCTTTTTTATTGGTGAAGTGATGGATGTCACCGGGCACCTGGGCGGGTTTAATTTTCAATGGGCCTGGTCGTCGGGTTATGCCGCCGGGCAGTATGTTTGAATAGGTCGAGTCATCAATTCTGATTATAAAAGCACATCCTGATGCGCTTATTTACTAAGTGTCTGATTAAAATCGTTTAAGTTTCAATAGTAACTGTCGCTACCAGATCTATGACCGCTGAAGATATGGCGGCAGAGTATGTGGGACTTCATGCTTAATCGACGTCCTGTCTGAGCCCACACGTTAACACTAAATCCGATAGTGATCGGATACCTGTTTGGAACGCGTTTACTATGAAAATCAAGACAAAATTGACTCTAGGAGCCAGCATTCTGATGCTTTTGCCAGTGGTACTGGTGAGTGCCGTGCTGGGATGGGTGGCTGTTGAGAATGGCCGCGAAGCACTCGAAACCAAGGCGCAGAACCAGATGGTTGCCTTGAGGAATAGTAGTCAGAAAGCCATAGAGCGCTATTTTGAAACCGTCCAGGCGCAGATTGTCACACTGTCCGATAACCGGATGGTGATTGATGCCTTGAAGTCGTTACCCAATGCCTACAACAATTATCCAAGCAGTGTCGAAGCAACAGGAAATTCCGGTGCGGAAAAACTGGACAAGATGCGTAGTGCGTTACTTGAATTCTATCAGGGGCCGTTTGCGGATGAATACAAAAAGCAGAACGGCGGTGAATCGGTTAATGCAAAGGAGTGGGTTGATCAGCTGGACATCAATGGCACGACATTGCAATACGCCTACATTGCTGCCAATCCCAACCCGCTGGGAGAAAAGAGTGAATTAGCCGAGCCAGGCGATGGCTCGCTCTATGAAGTTATGCATAAGCGTTTTCATAACTCACTGAAAGATTATCAAGAGCGGTTTGGATATTCAGATATTTTTCTGGTTGAAGCAAAAAAAGGTGATGTGGTTTACACAGTATCGAAAAAGCCAGAGTTTGCGACCTCATTAAATACGGGACCGTTTGCACAAAGCCGTTTGGGGCAAGTCTATAAACAGGCGATGGAAGCTGAAAAGCCGGGCTTTATCGCTATTTCAGATTTCTCAGACTACATCCCATCATTTAATAATCAGACCGCCTTTTTTGCCTCACCGGTCTTGAGTCGTGGTACCAAGATCGGTGTTTTGATCTTTGAGCTCTCCGTGGATCGTCTTTCAAATATTATGACCCATGATCGTCAATGGACGGCTGTAGGGTTGGGTGAGTCGGGTGAGAGTATTGTTGTTGATTCCAACTATCTGCTGCGTAGTGACAGCCGTTTCCAGATTGAAAATGAGGCGGGTTACATTGAGAGTTTGGGCAAGGCGGGTCTGACTTCAGAACAGGTGAGCAAGGTTCAGGCGAAGCATTCCGGTATTGGTATCCAGGCATTGAAGACCCCTGCCACAGAGGCGGCAATTGCGGGAGAGTCCGGGATTAAGACATACACGGACTATCGCGGTGTTGAGGTACTTGGTGCCTATGCGCCACTGAATATGGCTGGTCTCAAATGGGCCGTGTTGGCCAAAATGAATACAGAGGAGGCCTTCCGATCAGTGGAAGAACTGAAGAGTTCCATTGTGGGTGTGGCAACCGGGCTGGCGATAGCCGTATTTGTTGTTGGTGCCCTGATTGGCTGGATCTTTACGGGTTTAATTGTGAAGCCTATACAGCAGACGGTAGATGCAGTGAAGGACATTGCTGAAGGGGAAGGTGATCTGACCCAGCGTCTCGATGAGCGAAGCAAAGATGAGCTGGGCGAGTTGGCCGGTTGGTTCAATCGCTTCCTGGATAAGATGCAGGGCGTGGTAAGTGAGTTGAACGGCGTGACACAGGATCTTTCTGTATCAGCCGAGCAGTTATCACAGGTTTCAGAGCAGACTCGTGTCGGTATCTCAAATCAACAGAGC
This sequence comes from Sedimenticola sp., assembly GCA_026196795.1. Classification (GTDB taxonomy): domain Bacteria; phylum Pseudomonadota; class Gammaproteobacteria; order Chromatiales; family Chromatiaceae; genus Sedimenticola. Next base: position 17,462 of record JAPHUE010000128.1, on the reverse strand, counting down.
CAGACTGAGCAGGCGGCCACAGCGACTAATGAGATGGCGGCTACAGTACAAGATGTGGCGAAGAATGCTGAGTCTGCTGCCAGTTCTGCCATGCAGGCCAGGGGTGAGGCAGCTGAGGGCAAGAATACGGTGGATGAAAGCATTGCCGCGATCCAGTCACTGTCGGTCACAGTAGAGACTGCTGCGGGTGTTATCGGCCGTCTCGAGCAGGACAGTGTGGAGATTGGCGGCGTACTGGACGTCATTCGTAATATTGCAGAACAGACCAATCTGCTGGCACTGAATGCCGCTATTGAGGCGGCCCGTGCCGGTGAGCAGGGACGCGGTTTTGCGGTCGTTGCCGATGAGGTACGAACACTGGCATCCAGGACACAGCAGTCGACCCAGGAGATCCAGGAGATGATAGAGCGATTGCAATCGGCCTCCAAAGAAGCGGTCAAGTCTATGGATGAGACCAATGCCCAGGCGAAGAAAGGTTCTGATTATGCCGCCCGTACCGGTGAGGTTTTGGAATCGATCACCAGTTCGATCAATCAGATCAGTGATATGAATACTCAGATTGCCAGTGCAGCGGAGCAGCAGAGTGTGGTTGCTGAGGAGATTAACCGCAATGTTGTGGGTATTAACGAGATCAGTGAACATACAGCCAATGGCGCGCAACAGACCGCCTCTGCCAGTGAAGGATTGAACAATCTGGCGGGGCAGCTACAGCGTATTGTGGGGCAGTTTAAAATCTAGCCTTCAATTGCAAGTGAAAAAGGCGTCTCTTTCATGAGGCGCTTTTTTTATGTGGGTTTAACGATCCATCTCAGGGGTTAATTGATTGAATATGTCGGTGCTTGTTTTGGGGGGCTTAGGCCGATTCAATTCATTCATCATACGTATCAGGCGACGGTCTTTGGGTCGAACGTCAAGTCCCTGATTGAGGTAGCGGCGTGCCCTGAGAGTGCGGCCCTTGGTTATCTGAGTTTGAGCCAGATCGGCATAACGCTGAGCAACTTTATCAAGTCCCCTGTTTGCCTCAAGATGATTAGGTTGCTGTTTGAGCACAGACTGAAAATAGAAGCGTGCACTGTCTCCTTCGGGATAGCTGAGTTTATCCGCCGCGAGGCGGCTCTCCGCCTTTGATAGCAGCGTTGTGAGGTTATTCTTGGTGTCAGATGCCGCAGGTGTTTCTTCGCTGGTGGCCTCTGTTGTAGGTGATGACGTTATGGTTGATTCTTCCGGGGGCTCAGGCTCAATGATCTCTGCGGCGGGTAGTTCAAGTGTGTGACTGCTGGCAGGTGCCACCACCGCTATCTCTTTAGTCAGTTCAGTCTGATGAGTTTGCTCCAGTAGAGGTGTTGAATCAGGCTCGCTGGTTATCTGTTTAAAACCAAACCAGCTCAATAACAGAAAGCCGCCCAATGCAGGGTAAACTAACCAGCGATAGGGCGTTGCAGGAGCGGTTGATGCCACACCGATGGATTGGGTATGTGATACCTGACTGTCCGGGTCCAAAGAGTCTGGTTGCAGGCGTTTTTTGCTGCGAAAGGGCTGCAGGTTCATGACCAGTTCGGCACCACTCTGAAAACGGTCTTCTGGTTTTTTTGCCAGCAGTTTGTCCAGTAGCGGCTGCAGGTTGGCATACTGCTCAGGCAACTTGGGCAGGGGTTTCTGGATATGGGCCATCAGTGTGGCTGCGAAACTGTCAGCCGTGTAGGGTTTTCTGCCGGTGAGCATCTCATAGAAGATAATGCCGAGGCTGTAGAGATCAGAGCGGCCATCCACCCGTCGTATGCCTTGTGCCAATTCCGGACTGAGATAGTGTGGACTGCCCATGACCGTGCCAGTGACAGTCAGGTCATTATCAGCCTGTATCAGTTTGGCAATTCCAAAGTCGGTCAGAATGGGTGAGCCGTCATTGCCAAACAGGATATTGGAGGGTTTGATATCACGATGCACGACCCCTTCTCCGTGCACGTACGCCAGACAGCCGGCCAGACGGTTGAGAATTTTCAGTGCGTGGGTAGGTTTTATGCCCTGAGCAATACGGGACTTGAGGTCGCCACCCGGCAGGTACTCCATGGCGATATAGTAGAAGCCATCACCTTGTCCGATATCGAAGATTGAGATCAGGTTGCTGTGACTGAGCCGGGCAATACAGCGCCCCTCATTAAAAAAACGCTCAAAAAACTGGGGTGTATCTGGGTCATGTAACACTTTAAGCGCAACAGGTCTGCCCAGCGACATTTGAGTGGCAAGATAGACCGTTGCCATCCCTCCTTTTCCAAGGATGCGCTCGATACGATAGCCTGGGACTTCGATCTGCTGGCCATGATTCATGATCTGTTCCGTTTGCTGCAAAGCTGTGATGGGCCGTTGTTATTTCCAATTGCCCGCAAGCAAGGAGGTTACCCCCTTCTTTAGTTGTTTCGTCCAGACCGTGTGAAAATTGAGAACGGTTTCACCTATTCGGTGCTGATGTGAGTCTCTTGCCAGGTTTTTTTGACGCTGGCAACTGCACGGCTACGGGCCTGGAGGATAGTGTCGGCGATCTGTTTGGGATCACGGCTAAGGCGTGCAATCGAGGCGGTATCCACACGAATAATGGCCTGTTGTACTGCTCTGCAGTAGTCAGCCTGGGGGTAGTCACAGGACTCAAACCCTGTGCGCCCCCGGGCGTCTGCTTTACAGGCGGCAAGAAACTGCTCAAGTCGTTCAGGTCGACGCAGCGCATCCAGCGACTGTAGCAGTTTAACCAGAGTGGCGGGTTTCAGCTCCAATGCGCGATGACAGTGGGTGTGATACTCGGCTACCAGTCGGGAGAGTTCGCGAAAACGGTTGGGGATGCGCAAAGACCGGCACAGGGCGTCGACCAGTTTGGCTCCACGCTGTTCATGCCCGTGATGACTCGGCCATTGGTTGGATGGGGTGGTTCCCTTGCCCAGGTCATGTAACAGGGCGGCCAGGCGGGTTTCCGGGTCTTTTCTCAGGCGTGTGGCCTGTTCCAGCACCATGAAACTATGAATGCCGCTATCAATCTCAGGATGGTGTTTGGCTGGTTGGGGTACGCCAAATAGTCTATCCAGCGCAGGCATGATCACTTTTAAGGCATCAAGATCCCGCAGGGTTTTAAAGAAGTGTGTTGGGTTGTCTCCTTCAAGTGCTCGCATTATTTCTGACCAGACTCGCTCAGGTACCAAGCCATCCAATTCTTTATGCTGCACCATGTTGTGGATCATAGTGCGGGTTTCACTCGCTGTTTTGAACCCCAAAGGCGCCAGTCGAGCAGCCAATCTTGCAAGTCGTAATACCCGAATCGGGTCTTCTCTGAATGTCGGGGTATGGCGCAGAATGCGGGCGGTTAAATCAGCTTGACCATTGAGCGGGTCAATCACTGCGCCTTCCGGCGACAGGGCCAGTGCGTTGATGGTTAGGTCGCGCTGTATCAGGTCATCACAAACCTGTTCCAGTTCGTTGGTATGACTTTTTTCTCCTCGGGGAAGGGCGTACTCCTCCGCTGTATCCGGGTGTAGAAAAACCGAGAAGTCCTGTCCAACCTGACGAAAACCGGTTTCAGCCAGTTGTTCTCCTGATACGCCAGTGACCAGCCAGTCACGATCGTTCGCGGCCAAACCTAAAAGTTGATCCCGCACCGCGCCACCCACCAGATAGGCACGCATGCCGGGAATGTTAGAATGTCTCACTATGACAACTCATCTTCCTGTAAATGGCTTCAATAGCCGTTTGATTACGTTCTCTCTGTTGCTGCTCTGCTTGTTCCTGCAAGGCTGCAGCACCCTGAGCTATTATAGCCAGTCTATTGGTGGGCATCTGCAACTGATGGGGCGAAGCCAGTCAATCGACAAACTCATACAAGACCCTGAGACCCCGGCGAACCTGAAGCAGCAACTGGAAAAAGTGCAACAGATTCGAAATTTTGCCTCTGCCCAGCTGGATCTTCCTCAGAATGACAGCTATCGCAGTTATGCCGCGTTGGATCGAAAAGCCGTGGTTTGGAGTGTGGTCGCAACACCCGAGTTTTCGATCCAGCCCAAACAGTGGTGCTATCTGATCATTGGTTGCGCCAGCTATCGGGGTTACTTTTCACGTTCGGCAGCCGATGCTTATGCCCAAGAGCTCCGATCGCAGGGGTTGGATGTAGCGGTGGAGTCAGTGCCTGCCTACTCTACACTGGGTTGGTTTGCTGATCCCCTCCCCAGTACGATTATTAACTGGTCCGAACCGCGAATTGCCGGTCTGATCTTTCATGAGCTGGCTCATCAGCAACTCTATGTGAAGGATGACAGCGCATTTAATGAAGCGTTTGCCAGTCTGGTAGAGGAGGAGGGCGTGATTCGCTGGCTTGAAGGACGGGATGACGCTGCGCTACAGCAGTGGCAGCAATCACAAACTTATGAGCAGCAATTTATTGCCTTGCTGTTGAGTCTGCGGGTAGAGCTGAACTCTCTTTATGATCAATCGTTGGATAGTGAGCAGATGCGTCTGCAAAAGTATGCGCTGTTTGAAGGATTGCAGAAACAGTATGGTCAATTGAAACAGACGTGGGGAGGTTACCAGGGCTTCGATGGCTGGTTTGGGCGAAAGTTGAATAATGCCCACTTGGCCTCTATTGCCACCTATGCACAATGGAAGCCTGCCTTTAAACAACTGCTGACAGACTCTGGGGGGGATTTTGCACGTTTCTATCAAAACAGTCAGGTATTAAGCGCGTTGCCTTTTTCAGCCCGCCAGGATCAGTTGAATGCATTATTAAGTCAGGCCCAGCAGTCAGGAAAATAGAGCACTGTTTACCAGCCGATTCGTATATAACGCAGCAGATTTCCTGTGGGGTCACGAAGTAGCAGTCGGCCTTCTGACTCTACAAATTCATACGGACGAATCTGTCCACTTCCTCTATCTTTCAGCACGATCATCTGCGGGTGTGGCCAGGCTAAAAGACCGTCACGGTAGTTAGATCGGTCCAGGTAGAGACGGAATTGCTGATTTCGTATGACCAGTATTTCTCCGCCTTCACCCTGCCAGCTACCGTTTAGCGGAAAAGCGACAGGGCCAGCAGGGGCACCGGGGTAGTGATAGGGATTACCAGCGTAGGGAGAGCCTCTGTAGGCGGGTGGTACTGAATAGTTATTGCTGTCCCGCTCTCTTTCATGAAGCCGTTTCTGGTAGGCGGAAGAGAAGGCATCCATCATGTCAAACAGGGTTTCCGCCATGTTGTTGTAGCGATTGGGATACTCTAGGGCACTGGCCTCTAGGGGCATCAATGCCAGCAAAAGCAGCATTCTAAAAAGCCAATTTTTGTTCACCTTTGCCCTCATAATTGCACTACCCTGGAATCTACTCAGTTTATCAGAAATTTCCCCATGTATAATCAAAGGCCTAGAGATACTTGCCACTAACGTGAAATGGTGTTTATCTTAGGGTAACTTTTCGCGAAAACTAGATAAAAAAGGTCGGAAAATGGGGTCTATGCACAGTGATACCGGGCAAGAACGCCGAGCCCGTACAAAGGACATGGTGGAGAAGTGGCTCGCCGAGCGTCAGCAGATGCTGGTGCTTTACTGCAAGCTGGCTGGGGTTGAGTCATTTGATCCGGATAAGCCGGAAAAGCAGTTGCTCCGCGATTTTTGTCAGCTACTGGTCGACTATGTTGCATTTGGTCATTTTGAGGTCTATGACCGAATCACTTCGGGAGAGGAGCGACGAGGAGAGGTCATCAAGGTGGCTGAAGAGGCCTATCCACGCATTGCCGAAGTAACGGAATCTGTCGTTACCTTTAATGACAAATATGATCTGAACGATCATGTACAGGCCCTGGATGAACTCTCAACAGATCTCTCTACCCTTGGAGAAGAGCTGGCGAATCGTATTGAACTGGAAGACAAGTTGGTTAAGGCGCTGATGCGCTGATCGGAATTTCATAGAATACAGGGAGGGGATAGCGGTCGTGACAAAAATAGAAAAGTTTTTTCGCTGGGCTCCCGATGCTGAGGAGTTCAGCAAGCCGCTTCAGATTAAAAAGCCTTTCAAGCTTCTGTTTGATCGACTGCCCATTGGGATCGACAATAATCGAGTAGATGTGCTTCTGAGCCAGGAGTTCATGGATCGCTGTCGTCTACTGGTACGTCGTACCTTATTGCATGATGTATCAGAAAACTATTGGGGTGAGCCGCCCCCTCCACCAGATAATAAAGATATACAGGCGGTGCGTGAGGGATATGCAGGCTTAATGGAGCTGACCGTTGATCGGGCACGCAAACATAACCGACTTGAAATGGTTCAGCTGCTTCAGTTCAGTGTGGTTAAATTTTTGCTGCAACTGGTGGATGACGAATACAGTCGTCTGCGTAGTCAGGTGCAGCGTGCAAAGGCTATGGACAGCACCCACCAGTCTACGGGCAAGTCGGTACAGCTACATGATCGACTGGTTCAATTAGCCAAGAATGAACCGGCCATACGTTATCGAATTACCCGCCGGCTGTTTCGTGAGATGTTGAAACTGGAAAACATGCGACTGAGTAAGTTGCGAAAATCGGTTTTGGGTCGCTCATGGCCGGTTCCAAAACCTTTGTTATTTAATCCCATGCTGCAACTTCCTTCGCTGTGGGCGGATGAGCAGGTGATGGGGCACTATCCGCTGGTCTGCACGGATAAAGAGGATCCTGAAGGCTTCAGTCGGGTAAACAGGTTGGTGACGCAACTCTTTGCCGATTATCTACCCTCATGGAGCTGGCCGGTAGAACCAACGGATCAATTTGAAACCACCTGCAGTGATATTCAGACGGCCGCCCGTCGAAATAGAGGCGAGCAGGGCGGGTTAATTGGTTATACCGAAACCTTGATGCTGTTAAAGCAGTCGCTACAGCCTGACGAGTATGAGACGGGTAACTGCTCCTGGTTGGACTCCCCAGAAAATATTGACCGGCTGATCTATTCTGTTAAACACAGCAATGCGGTTCGCACCGATTATGATGGGCCGATCGTACGCACCAGTTGGAATAATGATAAGTGGCCAGGTTTTCATGGCCGTTTGCTGAAACAGATACTCAAAACAGTGCAGGGTAGTCGTGTTGAGATGGATATCCTGGCCTGTCACGCCGCTCCTGCGGTCTACCAGGAGCTGAATCGTCAGGTACCGGTTCGATTGATTGCACAATATCTCACCGGGCGGCTACCCAAGCGTGATCTGCAGCGTAAGCTGAGCTCACTGACCACCAAGCCAAATCCTGTACAGGTGGTCAAGGTACTGGATCGGGCGCAATCAATTTTGAAATCGATTCCCGGACCACGTCGCCGTCGGCGGATTTTTAGTTTCCTTCGACATTTTGCTCTTTTTCGGCGTGACTTGAAGCAGGCGTACACCGCACACGCTGCCATGCGGCGTGTTCATCTGCTAAGCCGTCCGGAAGATATCGAATTGTCCCGGAGAAATGGCAGCCTGGTTGAATTTCCACTCCGCCAGGAGCTGAAGCCGGATCAGCATCGCATCAGAAATCACGTCATTATCAAGGCTGATGTAAGGGGCTCTACTGCAATGACTAGTGAGCTGCGTAAACGCAATCTCAATCCGGCTTCCCACTTTAGCCTTAACTTCTTTGAACCTATAACCAAGCTGCTTGAGAGTTATGGCGCGAAGAAGGTCTTTATTGAGGGCGATGCGGTCATTTTGAGTATCTTTGAATATGAAGATACGCCCTATCAGTGGCTTTGTGTGGCCCACGCCTGTGGGCTGGCCCGGAAGATTCTGCAGGTGGTTGATAAGCAGAATGTCAGTAATCAGCAAAATGATCTTCCTGAGCTGGAACTGGGACTGGGTATCGCTTTTAGCGATGAAGCGCCCACCTTCCTCTATGATGAAGGGAGGGAGATCATGATCTCACCAGCCATTAATAGGTCGGATCAGCTCTCATCCTGTTCTGCAGCGATTAAAAAATCAGACTATGGTAAGAAACTTGGGCGCGGTGTAATGGTGGTGGCACCGGCACCTACAGAGACCGTCAACAAAGAGACTTCTGATAAGCTGATGCGCTATAACGTCAATGGCATTGAGCTGGATGTGCCGGCGTACTACAAGCTGAAGTCGGAACTCTCATTCCGCAAGATAGAGTTGGAATCCGGCAAGCGGGTGAAGAATGACCATCTGTTACTGGCTCGTTATCCTGATCTGGAGGGGCATATGCACGCCCTCGTCATCAGGGAGGCCGAGGTGACCGTCTGGGATGGCGAAAAGCCAGGGCGGCGTGCCGCAGATGGGCGTTGTTATTATCAGGTGATCACTGATCCGGATATGATTGCCTATGCCATCGAGCAGGCCAATACGCGCCGTCGGCCACTGCCTGATCTTCCTACCGAAACTTCTGAAGAGACGGCTACAAAGCCACGGCTTTTCCACTAACTGCTTTGGCGGCAATCTCGCTTCTTGGCTCTATGGGGTCCATCCGTTCAGATAATCGCTGCAGGGGTTGGTTCAGCCTCTGATCATAAATGGCGGCATAACTCAGCACCCGTTCTGTATAGCGGCGGGTTTCATTGAATGGGATCAGTTCAACCCAGATATCGGCTGGCAGGGTGGCATCAGGTAGCCATTTACGTACATTGTGCGGGCCGGCGTTATATGCGGCAGTGGCCAGTACCTGATTCATCCCCAGCTGGCGATAGACATAGTTGAGATAGGCGGTTCCAAGTGTGATATTTACTTCGGGCTGATAGAGATGGCTCTTTTTAGGGGCCTTTAATTTTTCTTTTTTGGCGATATATTTTGCCGTGGCGGGCATCAGCTGCATCAAACCCCTTGCTCCCGCTGGGGAGTGGGCATCACTGGAGAAGGCGCTCTCCTGACGCATAACAGCAAATACCCAGGCATTGTCGAGATCCTTGGCGCTGGATTTCTCTTCCACCAGGGTCATGTGTTCCAGTGGAAAACGTAGTTCCAGGTCATCCCAGTAACCGGTTCTGGCCAGAGTGAAGATAGCGCGGTCGTGCCAGCCCCAGGATTGGGCCAGTTTGGAAACCCGTTTCAGATCCAGTCGATTCAGCTGGCCAATAGTCATCTGCCATTCGCGCCGTGCATCTAAGAACCGACCGAGCTGGAACAGCTCTCTGGCGCGCATCAATCCCGGACGTTTGGCGAGCTGATCAATGGCCTTCTGCTCAAGATCCAAGGGGGTCGAATCAAAACGGTACTTGTTGTCTTGTCTGTCAGCCGCCAGAAAACCGTGATAACTGCGCTCTTTGGCCAGGGCCTGGAATGTCTCTTGTGCCGCCGCTTTATTACCGGTTTCCGAAAGCGCGCGTGCCTGCCAGTATTGCCAGCGATCTGATTGTTTCAGCGGCTCTGGAAGTTCAGCAATCCATTGTACGATTTCCGGCCAAGCCTGATTTTTCAACGCCCCACGAAGGCGGCTCTCATGCAGTCGCTCGTCATCAGGGGCAGGCTTAATGTTTTTCAGATGAGTCAGCAGATCAGGGTGGTTGCTCCTGATCAGCCCCAGCATCAGGGCGCGCTGCGCCTGGTAGTGTTCCGATTTGCTGAAAGAGTGGTTTGAGAGCTGTTGTGTCCAGCTGCTGAGCGCCACTTCAGTGTCTCGTCGAACCAAGCGCTTGAAACTGTCCAGCAAGATTGTATTGTGTGCCGGATCGCCGGTCAGGAGTGGCTGTGGCTTTAGGGCTTGCTGCGGGTCACGCTGTAATGCATGCCAGAGTGTGAGCAACGCCTGCTGCTCAGGTGTGAGGTAGCGCTTCAAATAGTTGGCAAAGCGGCCCTGAGAGGCTTGCATCGCCAGTTCAACCCGTTTCCAGGCCAGTGCTGGAGTCAGATGACCGGTATTGATCCAGGTCTCCAGGATAGTGTCACAGGCATCGGGTCTGGAGCGAGCATGTAGCCAGATACCCTTTGCTTCTTTCAATGCTTTTTCAACCTTCCCTGTTTCCAATAGCGCCGTCAGATAGTGGCATTTCAGGGTGGTACCCAAGTTAGGGCGATAAAACACCAGGTAAGTCCACCACTTGCCCTTGTCAGCCAGACGGCTCAGCCACCGCTTGCGCAGTTGTCTGGAGAGCGGGGAGTCGGCGTAGGTGGTGATGAAGTCATCTACCCGGCTGCTGTCTAACTGATCAAATTGCAGTCTGAGTGATTTGTATTCCAGATAGGGGTAAAGCGGATACATTTTGAGTTTGGTTTTTTTGCGGTTGTACTCCGACAGGTTGCCTGCCGCCAATGTCCGCTCTAATGCCAGAAAGGCCTTGCGTTGGCTATCCAGATCGCCCCGGGAAAGTACTGTCCCAGGGAATAAAACGAGCAGACATAACACCATAGGCAGCAAGCTGCCATACTTCAAACGTTTCACGTCCCTGTTAATCCTACTATTGCATATCGCCATCGGCATACTGAGAAGCTTAGGGTGCCAGCGGCCAGTGTGCAAGAGGGAAAACCCCTCCAACTGCACGGGCGTAGTGGATTGCCCGTCTGGAAGGAATACGGGATGATAGTGTGATGGGAATAGAAATGAGTAAAAAAGCAGCACTACCCGATAGCCAGCAATTGCAGCATCTCATCATTGAGATTGCCGAAGCGGAGGTGATGTCACGCTACCGTCACCCTGATATTTCCCGTAAACGGGATGGCACCCTGGTGACGGATGCAGATCTGGCCGTTCAGGCCGAGCTGACTGAAAAGCTGGCGGAAGCCTGGCCGGATATCCGCATGATGGGGGAGGAGATGACGGCTGCAGAGCAGCAGGCGGCCTCGGAGTCTGATTGTTATTGGTGTGTCGACCCGTTAGATGGCACGACCAACTACTCATCCGGATTACCCTACTTTGCCCTGTCATTGGCGCTGATAGTTGAAGGCCGGGCGGTTCTGGGTATTGTCTATGATCCGGTTCGTCACGAGTGTTTCCGTGCCGAGTTGGACCGGGGGGCCTGGTTAAATGATGGGCCACTGAAATTAGAAGAGGGTCCGGGCACACTCAAGGAGTGTATTGCCATCGTGGATCTGAAGCGATTGACGCCAACGCTGGTCACCAGGTTGGCCAATGAGACTCCCTATCGTTCACAACGCTGTTTTGGGGCCATTGCACTGGAGTGGTGCTGGTTGGCGGCTGGTCGCGCTCATCTCAATCTGCACGGTGGTCAAAAGTTGTGGGATTATGCTGCCGGCAGACTCATCTTTAGCGAGGCGGGGGGTGTCTACAGTAATCAACCCGTTTCCAGTGACAATCGATTGGGTTTGCAGGTGGAGCCGGCACTGGGTGCGGTCGATCAACACCTGTTTGAGCTTTGGCAACAGTGGCTGAACGAGTCAGATTTTCCCATTAGTCAGTAAGAAAGATAAATTTAAATAGAAACATGGGCCTACCTGAAGTTGCAGTCGGCCCATGAACCGGAGGTAACAATGAGCAGTAACGATGAACAGTTAGAGATGGCATTAGGTAGTGGTATTGCGGCGTTTGAGTCGAAGCATTTTGCCAGCGCAACCAAGTTGCTGGCAGGATTGGCCGAGGAGGGTAATCCGGAGGCGCAGTATCGTATGGCTATTATGGCTCAGAATGGCCTCGGAATGGTCGTTAATGAGTTAATGGCTTACAAATACATGAAGGCAGCGGCCGAGAGTGGCATGGCGCTGGCGCAGCATGGACTGGGTTTTATGTACATGGAAGGTGAGTGTGTAGAGAAAAACGGGGCTAAAGCCGTTGGGTGGTTCAAAAAGGCGGCTGAGCAGGGCCTGGTTGGTTCACAAACCACATTGGCCATGATGTACGAGCAGGGTGATGTTGTAGAGAAGGATCTGGATGAAGCCAAGCGTTGGTATAAGGCTGCCGGATTTGATGAGATGTAACCAGAAGGCAGCCTATGAAAGAGCGAGTCAGCGAGTTTCCTGATCGACCGACAGTGACCCGGGGTGGTGAGGCGCTGGTGAAGGCGTCTGAGCCTTCGCGTAAAGGCAAATCATCCAGTAGGCTGGGTCGGCTGATTGCGTTTGGCTTTGTTTTGTTCTGGCTCTACAGCAGCGGACTATTCCAGCAAATACCCGCATGGGTGACTGAAGGCTATAACGAGTTATTGAGGATCTGGCTGCCAGCTGATGGGCCTCGGCCTGCACGAACGCCGATCAAGCGTGAACCGGCTAAGCGTGCAGAGCGGATCGAGAACGTTGCAACCCAAAAGATTCCGGCTCAGGTAGTCACCCCTGAGCCGATTAAGCGGGCCAAAGACGGCCTGGATATGCCGGTCTCTATCGGTCGAGGGTTCGCTCCGGTCGGTTTCAAGATTGGTGCACGCTCCCAAACCTTATCCTTCTCGGGTCGACCGGGTTCACTGCATCGACGCCTACCTGAATTCCAGGGCCCCAGCCAGAAGTTTGGTTCTATTGATCTGTCCAATGGTCGGCGGCACGCCTTTGTGCTGGATACAGATCCGAAAGGCTATCAGCTCTATGTGGATCTTAATCGCAATGGCGATCTGACAGATGATGGTGCGCCGTTACCAAATCGGGGCAAGGGTCGGTTTGCCAATCGGCTTAGACTGCCACTGGAGAGTGTGTCTGGGATTCCACAGCTAAAAGGCGATCTGGAGTTGTGGGTCTACACCAATGACCAGAGTTGGCGAAAGGATTCAATGCGCTTCTATAACCGAACCCAGTTGGTCGGACAGTTGTTGATCAAGGGCAAACGTTACACAGCGTATCTGGCGGATAACCGGGTTATTGACGGTGATTACCAGAACGACGGCATCAGTATTGATATTAATGGTGATGGTAAAATAGAGGCTCGAACTGAATACTTCTCCCCGGGTGATCAGATCACCCTGAATGGGGAGAAGATTCGGTTTAATGTAACGCGCTAGCTATGAACCTTTCTGGTTTCTGCGCTGACGTACCGCGTCGGCCAGAGTGTGCAGCAGTGGCACCGTATCATCCCAGCAGATGCAGGCATCGGTAATACTCTGGCCGTAGGTCAGCTCTTCATCGGCGCGCCACTCCTGACGGCCGGCCTCCAGGAAACTCTCAATCATCACACCGTTGATCCGTCGATCACCCCGGGCGATCTGCCCGGCGACATCCCGACCGACATCAATCTGCTTCTGATGCTGCTTGCGAGAGTTGGCATGGCTGAAGTCGATCATCATGCGTGGTTTGAAGCCGGTCTTCTGCATCTCTTCAGAGGCAATATTGATACTTTCAGTGTCATAGTTGGGGCGACTGCCGCCACGCAGAATCACATGGCAATCTTCATTGCCCCGGGTGGTGAAGATGGCAGAGTGGCGCTCTTTGGTAACAGAGAGGAAACTGTGTGGCTGGGAAGCGGCGCGTATTGCATCCAGTGCAATGCGCAGGGTACCGTTCGTGCCGTTCTTGAAACCAACCGGGCAGGAGAGGCCAGAGGCCAGTTCGCGATGGCCCTGGCTCTCGGTAGTGCGGGCACCGATGGCACCCCAGCTGACCAGGTCAGCAATATATTGCGGGCTGATCAGATCCAGGAACTCGGTGCCGGCTGGCAGGCCCATGCTGTTCACATCCAGTAATAACTGGCGTGCCAGTTTCAGACCTTTGTTGATGTGGAAGGAACTATCCAGATCGGGATCGTTGATCAATCCCTTCCAGCCCACCGTGGTACGGGGCTTTTCAAAGTAGACGCGCATGACAATCAGCAGGTCATCCGCCAGTTCAACCCGCAGCTTATTGAGTTTAGCGGCGTAATCACGAGCGGCAGCCGGGTCATGCACCGAGCAGGGGCCGACAATAACCAGTACCCGGTCATCTTCGTCATGCAGAATACGATGAATGGCCTGGCGCGCCTCATAGACCGTATCAGAAACCGCATCGGTAACAGGGAATTCAGCCAGTAGCTCCGCCGGGGCGATAAGCTCTTTAATGGCTTCGATGCGAAGGTCGTCGGTTTCGTGGCGCATGATCTCTCTCTCGTGAAATGTGTAATAAATAGACAATTGTATAGTGAAAGTGTCACGGACGACAGGTACCCCTGACACTTCAATAGGCTTTGTGTATGCTTCAGTTCCATCTTTAATCTTCGGAGAGGCACCATAATATGACGGACCTGACACTGGTGATTGGCAATCAGAACTACTCTACCTGGTCGTTGCGACCCTGGTTGTTCCTTGCGCATCATGGCATCCCCTTCAACATGAAAAAGGTGAAGCTGTTTACCGACAGCATGGAGAGCGATCTTGCAGTGCATTTCTCTGATACCAAGGTGCCGGTGTTGCAGGAGGGTGATCTTGAGGTGTGGGACTCGCTGGCAATCCTGGAGTATCTGGCTGAACGTTACCCGGATAAAAAGGGATGGCCAGAAGCGCGTAACGCCCGTGCGGTGGCACGTTCTGTTTCGGCTGAGATGCACTCCAGTTTTTTTGGTCTGCGCAATGAACTGCCGATGAACTGTCGTCGACGCTTTCCCGGTTTCAAGCCGGGCCCGGACGCTCTGCGGGATATTGAACGGGTATTGACGCTGTGGCAGTTCTGTCGAAAAACCTATGGGTCGACTGGTCCCTGGCTGTTTGGGAATTTCAGTGCGGCAGACTGTATGTATGCGCCTGTGGTCATGCGTCTGCTCAGTTATGAGATTACACTGGACCCGGTATCCAAGGCCTATACTGAGACGGTTTTTAACAGTCCGGCCATGCAGCAGTGGATCAGGGATGGATCGATTGAGCCCGAGGTGATTGCAGAGGACGAGGCGGACTGGCCGAGTGAGCCATTCTAATCGTAACAGCGGTAATCATCAGTTTTCGCCGGTATTTACAGCAGAGTGGCTCTGTTAGATTGTCCATGATTGAGTAGCCAAAGAGGTCATTAGTCATTGGAAATCAAGATTCATCGCCAGATTGCTGAGATAGCACCCGGGGAGTGGAATGCCCTGGTCAGGGATAATAATCCACTGGTGCGACATGAATTTCTTCAGGCAATGGAGCAGCACGGCTGTGTGAGCGAACAGTTTGGCTGGATACCCTGCCACATCGCTGTCTATCAGGAGGGCGTGTTGCAGGCAGCCATGCCGTTATATGAGAAACACAACTCCTATGGTGAGTTTGTGTTTGATAATGCCTGGGCCGATGCTTACCATCGAGCGGGACTTGATTACTTTCCCAAGCTGGTCTCTGCCGTTCCCTATACCCCAGCCACCGGCCAGCGCATGCTGGCACGGCCTGAGCAGTCGGCCGCACTTTTTCCTGTGTTACTTCAGTCGGTCATGCAGCTTGGTGAACAGGTAGGCATCAGTAGTTTTCACTGCCTGTTTCCAAGTGCTGATGGCTATGAATTTCTCTCAAGCCAGGGCTTGCTTACCCGCCATGATGTGCAGTTTCACTGGCCCAATCGGGGTTATGAAAACTTTGAGCAGTTTCTCGCTTCACTGGTGGCAAAGAAGCGTAAAAATATCCGCCAGGAAAGAAAGCGGGTTCAAGATGCGGGTGTTACATTCAGACGGTTGAATGGCCATACCGCCAGTGAACAGGATTGGCAGCAATTTACTCACTTCTACAATAAAACCTTCCAGGAGAAGTGGGGCATGGCCACCTTCAATGCCGGTTTTTTTCGACAGGTAGCTGAGCAGTTGCCGGATCAGGTATTACTGGTGCTGGCCGACCTGGATGGTGATTGTGTGGCAGGTTCACTCATGTATCAGAGTGATACAACCCTCTATGGTCGCCACTGGGGGGCTGATGTTCGCCTGGATGGTCTGCATTTTGAGACCTGTTACTATCAGGGCATTGAGCACTGCATAGCGCAGGGTTTGAGCTGTTTTGAACCGGGGGCGCAGGGTGAGCATAAACTTTCCCGAGGTTTCCTCCCCACGCTGACACGCTCAAGTCACTGGATCTGGGATGAAGGATTTCGTGAACCCATCGCGCGTTACACCGAACATGAACAGGCCGCTATTGCCAACTATATACAGCAGCTGCAAGCGTCCATACCCTATCGCAGTTATAGCTGCAGTGAACCAGGATAATCGCTCTATGAAACCCTATTCCGAATCTTGTGATCAGAATCGAGAGCCGATTCTATCAGTGATCCAACCGCTATTTGCCAATGCCACTGCCGTGTTGGAGATTGGTAGTGGAACGGGTCAGCATGCGGTTTTTTTCTCGGGCAAAATGCCCCATCTCATCTGGTACACCAGTGATTGCCCGGAGTATCACGATGGGATCAAACTCTGGCTTTCGGAGGCCGCATTGCCCAATGTTCAGTCACCGCTGCTGTTGGACGTGAGTCGCTCGGCGTGGCCTGAAATAGAAGTTGATGCCATCTTCTCAGCCAATACCGCCCATATCATGCAGTGGCAGGATGTGCAGGCGATGATGGCGGGTGTCGGCAGGCTGTTACCCCGCGGTGGCGTGTTCGCCCTGTATGGCCCGTTTAACTACAACGGCCAATTCAGTAGCGAGAGTAATGAGCGATTTGATGGCTGGTTGAAGTCACGTGATCCCGCTATGGGTGTGCGTGATTTTGAGGCGGTGGATAGCCTGGCCGAAAAAGCCGATATGCAATTACTCAACGATTATGAGATGCCGGTCAATAACCGAATTCTCTGTTGGGAAAAACAGTAGCAGGGGATCGGGTTTGCCGTTTTAAGCCGTTGCGGGTTGGCTGATACTCTGTTGTACCAGTTCCCGGGTCTGCTGCACCCACGCTTCCCGCTCGATGCGACCTGGAAAGTGCAGGTGGTTATTCAGCCAGAGGATATTTTCCTGGTTAAGCGCGGCGATCTGATAGTAGTGAAAAATACCCAGATCATTTAGGGTTTTCTCAATCTTGGGTCCAATGCCACGCACTTTCTTAAGATCGTCTGCAACGCCTTTCGGTTCGGTCAGTGGCTCGGGTCGCCAGGCATCATCAATCTGTGGCTTCGGTTTTGTGTTTTCCGGGGCTGGTGTCGTTGTATCGGTCGCCTTTTCGAGCTCTTTGACCCGCTTTTTATAATCACTCAGTTCTGACTTCAACAGGGCCACCATGATGTGGTCGCCGCCTCGGGCACTCTGCTCTTCGCTGTTTTTTTCGTCATCCTGGAAGGCATGAGTGAAGCCGCGCAGTAGCCAGCCAACAATACCGCCGAGACCAAATGCCAGCAGAATCCAGATCAGAATTTGAAAAAAAAGATAACCCATTGCTACGTCCCTTCAGGATACTAAGTGTGCCCGGTGCCGTAATGGCCGAGTCGGTATCATTCTAGCGGATCTTCCCCGGTGCCGATAATTATTGTGCCTTTATTGAGGATGACCAGTCAGAGCCGCTGGTTGGTTTTTCGGTTTTAACGGGTGTTGCCGAAAAGCTGAATTCATCCTGAACGCGCTCTACTCCATGCAGGTTTTCAGCCAGCTCCAGAGCTTTCGTGGCGGCCGTTTCAGAGGGTGCCTTGCCGCTTAATAGCAGGTTGCGTCCGTCAATCTCCAGCTCGACCCAGGCCAGGCCCTGTTCATCAAAGGCACTCCTGCCCCGGTTGGAT
>JAPHUE010000203.1 GCA_026196795.1 Sedimenticola sp. | reverse complement strand
GGTGAAACTTTTCTGCGCCACCTGATTCTGGCGGCTCTTGAGGCGTATCCACATATACCGATTGTCATGCATCAGGATCACGGTACCTCACCGGCCGTCTGTCTGCGGTCGATTCAGTCCGGTTTCTCATCGGTGATGATGGACGGATCACTGCTGGCTAACGGCAAGACCCCTTCATCTTATGAGTACAATGTTGATGTGACTCGGCGGGTTGTAGAAATGGCCCATGCGGGTGGTGTTTCAGTTGAAGGTGAGCTGGGTTGTCTGGGGTCGCTGGAAACCGGTGAGGCCGGTGAAGAAGATGGTGTGGGGGCAGAAGGCAAGCTGGATATGGATCAGTTGCTGACCGACCCTGAGCAGGCGGCCGATTTTGTTAACCTGACCCAGGTTGATGCCTTGGCTATTGCTATAGGTACCTCGCACGGTGCTTATAAGTTCACCAAGAAACCAACAGGTGAGGTGCTGCGTATTGATCGGATCAAAGAGATTCATCAGCGCATTCCCAATACTCACCTGGTGATGCATGGTTCCTCTTCTGTGCCACAGGAGTGGCTGGCTGTGATCAACAACTTCGGTGGTGATATGGGTCAGACCTATGGTGTACCCGTAGAAGAGATCGTCGAGGGTATTAAACACGGTGTCCGCAAGGTCAACATTGATACCGATCTGCGTATGGCTTCAACCGGCTCTATTCGTCGCCATTTGCATGACAATGCCTCTAACTTTGATCCCCGCAAGTTCTTGAAAGAGGCGACTAAAGGGATGAAAGAGATCTGCAAGGCACGTTATGAGGCCTTTGGCTGTAGCGGACATGGTTCGAAGATCAAAGCTCAATCATTGGAGACCATGTTTGGTCGCTATGAAAGTGGTGAGCTGGATCCAAAAATCAGCTGATTTGACTGCTCAATGAGCATTTTTAAGAAGGGGTGCCCAAAAGGCGCCCCTTTTTTATGGGAATTAGGATTCAGATTTCCACCTCCATGACATAGAATCGACTGATTAGGTTTTTCTGAGTCAGAAAATTATTACTAAAGAGATCAGTCTGTCAGGTCGCTATCAGACCTAACTTTACAAGAAGCACCTTATAGAAATTAGAGAATAATCAGTCAAAGGAGAGGAATCGTGGGGGAGCTTTATCGGGTTATCTATACGGGGCAGTTGCGTCTTGGGACTGAAAAAGATGAGGCAATCGCCAGTTTCAGTGCACGTTTTAAAGTCGCTGAAGAGAAGGCGCGAAAGGTTATCTCTTCCTCTAAAGATATTGTACTGAAGAAAGATCTGGAAAAGACCAAAGCGGAAAAGTACCAGCAGGCACTTGAAGCTATTGGCATGATCGTCCGGATTGAACCTTTAGAGCAGAAGGCGGAACTGGATAGTTTATCGCTGGTACCTATTGAAGGGGCGGCGGAAAAGCCAAAAACTGAAACCCCTGGTGTGGAGAGCAAATCCACTGAGCGAGCCAAGCCGGTTTGTCCCAAATGTGGTTCTGACAGACTTGAAGGAGATAACTGCCTGGCCTGTGGTATTGTTATTTCAAAATACCTGGCCCGCCAAGCAGTGGAGGCAGAGAATGGTGTGGATTCACCTGAAAATACCTCCTGGCAAGCCAATCGAGATCCCTATGCCGCACCAGAGGCAGATCTGGTTGCTGATACGGTGGAAGGGGAACTTACCGATCCTATCAGTCATCCAGCCGGTGCGGGTTGGCACTGGATAACCCGGGGCTTCTGGCACTTCAAGCAGAATCCGGTTGCCTGGATTCTGACCATGGTCGTCTGGGTTGTTTTATCTATTGTCGTCAGTATTATCCCGTTTGTTGGTTCCCTCGCCATTACCTTATTTTCACCCGTTGTGCTGGCAGGCTTCATGTTAGGTTGTGCAGCACAGGATCATGGTGAAGACTTTGAGCTGAGCCACCTGTTTGCCGGTTTCTCTTCCAGTGTTGGGCAGTTGGTATTGGTTGGCTTACTTTATCTGGCCGGCTTTTTCATAATCGGCATTGTCATGGCCATGGTGGGTGGCGGTGTGATGATTGGCATGATGGGTGGTATGGAGGCAATGGAGAATCCGGATCCGACCATGATGTCTTCTGCGACCGGTGTTGGATCAGTCATCCTAATGATAGTGATAGCGTTTGGACTCTCGATTCCACTGTTAATGGCCTACTGGTTTGCCCCGGCGCTGATTGCCATGGAGGGGCTATCCGCCATGGCGGCCATGAAATTGAGCTTTATCGGCTGCCTTAAAAACATGCTGCCGTTTCTGGTCTATGGAATAGTTGCCATCATAATTGTCGCCATAGGTGCGATACCGGTCGGTCTGGGTTTGCTGGTGGTGATGCCGGTGATGACGGCATCGGTGTATACGGCTTATCGTGCGATCTACTACGGTTGATTACTGATTGATGCTGGATACGGCCCGCCGATATGAGATACCAGAAGGGATTGAGCTCGGTTTTCGGGTCGCCGGTCCGGTGGTTCGAGCCTGTGCCTGGGCCATTGATTTACTGATCAGGGCGGGTCTCTACTTGATTATTGCCATTCCTTTCTCCTT
>JAPHUE010000278.1 GCA_026196795.1 Sedimenticola sp. | reverse complement strand
GAGGGGGCCTGGGAAGCAGCAAAGGCCGTCGGTTGCTCCCTTGGACTAGGTGGCTGTGGAAAGAGTTCACCGCCAGAACAGATCGCCTATGCCTGGGTTTTTCAGCCAAAAGTCGGACAGGGTTTAACAGCCATAGAGGCAACCAATCCCTCCGGCTTCTATACTCTACGACAACAACTGGAACAGAATGCCCTACATGCCCCTCCAGTTTGGAGCATCGCCGGCATCCCGAATTATGTCTATTCTAGCGGCTTACCCAAGAGCGCCGTTGATATTGCCTCGCAGGTATTCACCCAGGCAGTTGATGCGCAGTGGACCAAGCATATCGTGGTAGAGGTATTGGGGAATCTGGCTACCTGGCGCTCCCAATACAACACCCCGGGAAAAGTGGCCGCCAGTGCTAAGGTGGTAGCCGGGCTGCAGAAAAACAGTTCGTCCGCTGTTGCCAGCGAAGTAATCAAACGCTGTGTGGATGATGCTCTCTATGGATCACCGTTCGCTCATGTTGATCGCTGGATCAATAGCCACAAACCCGAGGCCGACAAGGTCAAGGCACTGACTCATCAACAGTGGTGTGGCGCCGTATTCTGGAAAGGTAATAAATCAGTATTTGCACAGCGCTTCCATGACTACCTGAAAGCCAATGGCTGCTCCCTGACCAATAGCAAACTTTATTGTGGCAGTGTCAGCAGTTACAACAACTGCAGCGCATTAATGAAGAGTGTTGCTCAGGAAGGCCAGTGCAAAATCAGCAGTGCCGCGGGCGATGAGATTGCCCAGTCAGTACGTGATGCACTGATTGCAAAGGGTTCAAAATACCCATGCGAGATCAAAGGTGTTCTCAAGTTCTCTTCATCTAAACGGTTGGTCTGTTCACGCCCCACACTTCAGGCAAGCTGCAAAGAGACATACAAGAGCCTATACCCTGATTACCCTGCCAACTTACTGAGTTGTGATTTGAAGATGGATAGCGACTACTCTGCCCTGCTTAAAGTGGTGAAACAGAAGGTAGTACAACTCAACAGTCAGCTGGGTCCAGGGATGCTCGGTGAATCAGCCAAAGATCCATTAGTCATTCTGGCATCCAGCAGTGGCATCGTTGCAGCTGTCCAATTCTTACCAAATCAGGATTTCGGTTTTGGCCCACCCAGCACCAGCAAGGCTTTTGACTATCAATTGTTCGGTGTTATTCCAAAGCACATTGATGGCGTCAATACACCTTTATTGATATTCGAAATGACGTTCAACAAAGACCTGCCAATAGAGAAGAAGAATCCACTGGAAAGTAAGCTGGAACTTGTTAATCCAAAAATCAATCCCTCTCCATTCGATACTCAGCGCGGTCCTGCTATGCAAGAACTCAAGGGAGGGCTGTTGTCGCAAAGCCCCTCAACAGGAGGGTTTGCTGGTGGCCTGAATATACCTCAACAGAAAGTGCTGAGTGGACAATTACCAGGAGGCACCCGACAAAGCGGCGGGTTTGCGCCCAAAACGGCAGCGCCCCAAATGGGCCATCTGCAACAGGCGCCCATGGCTGTTACACCATCACCCGCGCTGGGCGGCGGTATTCAACTGCCTGAACAGAAGGTGCTCAGCGGCGCTCCTCCTACAACCCGGAGCCCAAGTAATGGATTGGCACCCCGAATCGGGAGATCACCACCACCCAGCCATGCCAGGACACCAGCAAACAGTTCGGTAACCCTTTTTCTGGGCGGTCGACAGTGGCGATCATCGGACGTCATTATCGTCAGTGACCGACAGTCAACCAGTATGGAGAATGGTCTGTGTCACTATGAACTGAAGCAACAGTGGTTAAACGCTGGAACAACGCCTGGCGCGGTAAGCCAACGGCAATGGCATGTAACACCCGCAAGTGGCACTGCGCAGAGAGTCTCTGAACAGAGCATTCCAGGAGGCGTCGAGTTGATCGACAGGATAACCCTACCTCCCGGCCAGAGTAGACTGACACTCTCAACCACGGCTGCAGGCTCGACTAGAATGAAGCCTTTGCAGATTCAGGTAACAGGTCGTTGTCGTCCAGT
>JAPHUE010000061.1 GCA_026196795.1 Sedimenticola sp. | reverse complement strand
TCGGTAATTCAGAAGATCATAAGAATCTAGAGAAATAGAGCGCAAAACTATGACAAGGGATCAGGTATTTTGTGAAAACGTTTTTCTACAGCCTCGTTAGCGGTCATAAGGAGGATCCATGGGCTTCTGGAAAAAATTATTAGTCACTGTTGGCATCGCATCACTTTCTGCTTCTGCTCCGGCAGCAATCAAGCTCGCAGAGCAAGCTGCATTCGCTGCAAATCAGGCAGTTGAAACGGCGAAAAAAGTTGATGGCACTGTCCTCGATTATTCACCAAACAGTCTGAAGGACATCGACAAAATTGTCCTTGGTATTCGCCGTGGAGGAACAAGCCCAGATGAGGTAAAAGGAATATTGTTTATCCTTGGGGCTTATGTCGGAGAAGTCATCATCAGAAACATAGAAGGTAGCCAGTGGTCCCAACCTAAAGAGGTTCAAGCTGCTGGTCTAACAGCCATGGGTGTTTCCACAAACGACGGCATTTTTTGGAACCCAATCGGAAAAGTCCATAAACTACTTATCAACGGCGAAGAGGATAGCGTTGTTCATTTTTACAATGTCATCAAAGATAAAAACCGCTAACAATGGGCTTCAAGGGACGTCGGCGCTATCACGCCGCCGACCCTGAGCCCAGGCGTTAAGCGTAGAAAATGAGAGTCCTACTTATATTCACGGTGCTAGTACTCATTGGGTGTTCCAATGAAACATTTGTAACGAGTATGGGAGATGACGAACTTCATCAGTTAACTTCAAGCGCCTTAGATGATGCTGGCGTATGGTATAAGCAATTACCCGGCAATCGTTTTGAGTTCAAACTAAAGGACAAAAGAAAAATAGAAAATGTTATTGGGCGGTTGTATCAGAAAGTAATTCCAATGCATAGAAGTGCAAGTTTTGGTCCTGAAATGGAAGCTATCGTTCTGAGGAAATTTAAAGAGAGCAATATCAAGTATGATTTTCGGCAATTTCAGGGAGACAGATGGATTGTATGGAGTGAGACAGATTCCTCTAAAGCAGAGAAGTTAGTGAGTAAAGCAAAAGAGGATTTAAAGGTAGAACTAGAATCACGGTTGCAGTATTGAGTATTAGACGCTTAACCAGCAACTACAGCCGATCGCTAACGCGTCGGCTGAGTTGAGCGTTAAGCGTAGAATAGCCATGGTAGGCAACATGAGAACAATCATCGTAACAATAGCTCTTGTAGTCCTATGTATACCCAAAATAGGAGTGGCCTCTGATGAAGTAAAAGAGGTTGATTTAGCACTGCTAAAAGATAGAGGTATGCTAATGCGGGTTCTGACGGATGGTCGGCCAGTATGGATCGCCTATCGAACAATGGAAGCAATATCAAAAATAGAAGAGCAATCCAATGTTCATTACGAGTCAGACCCGGAACGTATCGATAAGAGCTACAGGTCGTTTAATAAGAACTATTTCATAGTGTTTGGTGGCTGCCCTGAAGGAGATGAACTGCCATACTACTACCCCAATCAAGGTTTCGTGTGTGGTTCAGATTGCGCAGAATTTGATATGGCAGGTAGGCCTACTAATCAGTGTACGGGAGAAAAGCCTATGGATATACCCAAGCACTACTACAAAAATGAACAAACCGTGGTTATTCCAATTCACCAGGATGGCCCGCTTAACAAAGAAAGGCACCCGACGCGCAAAAAGCGCGCTCGGGTGCTTTAAACGTTAGGCGAAGCAAAGTTCGAGCGTAAGGAACACGTAGGCATGATTGAGTCAATCACCATCTCCAGTATTGCAACCTTCGGAACAACGCCGGAGCAAGTCAACGCGCTTTCCCTATTCAACTTCTTTTTCGGATCAAATGGCACCGGCAAAACAACCCTCAGCCGGGTGATCGCGGATGAAACAAAGTTCCCGATGTGCAGTGTTATTTGGAAAGCGGGGACTAAACTACAGCCACTCGTTTACAACCACGATTTCGTCGAGCGGAACTTCAACCAATCGGTAGAGCTAAAGGGAGTCTTTACGCTTGGTGAGAAGCAAGTTGACACACTCACAAAGATAACTACGACTAAAAGCGAACTCGATGCGCTTACCGCCAAGATCGAAACGCTAACTAAAGGGCTACAGGGTGAAGATGGAAATAGTGGCAAGAAAGGAGAGTTGGCAACACTTGAAGCTGGATTGAAAGACAAGTGTTGGGCGCAAAAGCAGAAGCATGATGCCAAATTGCAAGGAGCCTTTGAGGGGTATCGGAATAGTTCTGAGAAGTTCAAAGGGAAAATATTTCAAGAACTAGCAGCGAACAAGGCGACCCTCCTCAGCTTAGCGGAGTAGGAAAAGAAGGCTGAAAGCGTCTTCGGACCTACGCCAACAGAAGAAGCAGCTGTTCCCTTCGTCGATGCATCTAAACTTCTTGCAAACGAGGCGAATCCCATTCTGAGGAAGCGCGTTTTCGGCAAGGAAGACGTCGATATCGCTGAGATGATTAAAAAACTCGGGAATAGTGACTGGGTTCGGGAAGGAAGGTCATTCTGCGACGTGAACGAGGGCACCTGTCCCTTTTGCCAGCAGAGCACAAGCGAAGCGTTCGCCCAAAGCCTGAACGAATACTTCGACGAGACGTTTGTGGCAGACAGCAAAGCGATCGACGACCTCGCCACGGACTACGCCACCGAGGCGGCCCGGATTCAGGATCAACTTACTTCAATCATCGCCTCACCATCCAAGTTCCTCGATGTCGAGAAGCTTAAAGCAGAGAAGGATTTACTCGACGCGAGAATCACACTGAACAACCAGCGCCTAGCCGGAAAGAAGAAGGAGGCGAGCCGGGTGGTCGAGATGGAATCGCTGAGTAATGTCTCTGCGGAGATAAAGGGCCTAATCGACGCGGCCAACACCCAAGTGGCGTCACACAACAAAATGGTCGCAAACCTCACATCTGAGCGGAACACCCTGACTGCGCAAGTGTGGAAGTTCGTCCTCGAAGAGCTGAAAGCAGACCTCACTGCGTTCAAGACCGCCAAAGACTGTTTGGACAAAGCTATCTCGGCGATGACAACTCAAATCACAAATTCGACAACGGACAAGGCAAAGAAGGCGGCTGAGATTCGCGAGTTGGAAAAGCAAACGACCAGCATCCAACCGACAATTGACGGCATCAACAGTCTTCTTTCGTCGTTTGGATTCCAAGGCTTTAAGCTCGCGAAAGCGGCAAGCGGGACTTCCTATAAGTTGGTTCGTTCAGATGGTTCTGATGCTAAGGCGACATTGAGCGAAGGTGAGAAGACGTTCGTTACTTTCCTCTATTTCTACCACCTGCTCAAAGGCAGCGACTCAGAAAGCGGGATGACAACTGACCGTGTAGTTGTCTTTGACGACCCAGTTTCTAGTCTCGACAGCGACATCCTCTTCATCGTCAGCAGTCTCATCAAAGGACTATTCGATGAGGTGCGTTCCGGTACGGGTCACATAAAACAGATCTTCGTTCTCACGCACAACGTCTATTTCCACAAGGAAGTCACCTATAATCCAAAGCGGAAGGATATCGCGATGAACGAGGAAAGTTTTTGGATAGTTCGCAAACCCGGGCTAGCTACAAAAGTTGAGAATCACACGACGAATCCGATCAAAACGTCCTACGAGCTGCTTTGGGCCGAGGTTCGCAAACCCGAGCGCTCGAATCTCGCTATCCAAAATACGCTACGGCGCATCCTCGAAAACTACTTCAAGATTCTCGGAGGCATCGACTTTGACCAGCTATGCGCGTTGTTCGAAGGAAAAGAGAAGATAATCTGCAAATCACTCTGCTCCTGGGTGAATGATGGATCGCACTACGCGCACGATGATCTCTACGTTTCAATCGATGATTCCCTGGTGGACACCTACCTCACGGTATTCAGGGCGATTTTCGACAAGTCTGGCCACAGTTCGCATTACAAGATGATGATGGGTGACGCCTACGTGGACGACATATCTGAAGCAGCGCAAGCCTGAGACATGTTACAGAAATCGCCTAACAAGGCCGTAAACTCGGGCGTATTTTTCGTTCGCTGCGCTCACTACAAATACGCCGGTTACGGCTGGCGTTATGCCCCTACCACCTAGTTTGAACCAAATCATAGGGAGGTCATTTTCCCGAGTCGTCCCTTTTGAGGCTTTTTCATTTTTTGGTAATAACGGTAGAGGTTGGCACGATACATGGCCTAAAACGTATGTAATAAAAGTACGGTAACTGCTACAGGTTATTCAAACCGCCTCAAGCGGGCTGGGGCATCGACTTTACCAAAGACTCTCAATAAGGCGATAGGCTTAAAAGGAATTGTAGATGAGTGTCTATTTTTGCTTATCGCCATCTTGCTTTTATCAGAATAAACAGATGGCTATCCACAATTGGAGAAGGGTTGTAAATGTTTAGCTATAGCGAAACAGTGTTCTATACTGGGCTGGATTAAGCTTCGTGCAGCTCGCATAAAGGATCGCGCAATTAAGGAGATAAGTGATGGCTCAATTTATTATCGTCTATTTGGGGGGGAATCCACCCGCCAGCCCTGAAGAAGGTCAACGGCACTTTTCTAAATATATGGATTGGTTATCATCACTAGGTAAGACCGCTATTAGTCCGGCCAATCCGCTCAAGAACACACACACTGTAAATGCTGATGGGTCTGATACACCAGGAGGCGCGACGACAATGTCGGGCTATACAATAATCGAAGCCGATTCAATTATCACAGCGCTCTCAATTGCAAAGAACTGTCCATTCCTGGAAATTGGAGGAACACTTGAAGTTTCAGAGTTGGTAGAGATGCATTGCTAGTATAAATAGGACCGTTCATTCACGTAACCAGAACAATGCCAGGGAAAAACATGAAGGCTATCGTATACTCAGAATACGGAACTCCCGATGTTCTGCACATTAGTGAACTTGAAAAACCGATTCCTAAAGATAATGAAGTCTTGATTAAGATATATGCAGCAGAGGTTACTAAGGCTGACTGCGAACTGCGGAGTTTTAACTTTCCCGTCAAATGGTTCTGGCTACCCTTACGCATTGTAATGGGAATCACGAAACCAAAGCGGCCAGTCTTAGGTGGTTATTTTTCGGGAGAGATTGAATCTGTAGGGCGGGATGTTACAGCGTTTAATCCAGGTGATACGATTTTTGGAGCAACCAAGCTTCGTATGGGTGCTTATGCTGAGTATCTGTGCTTGCCAGATGATTACACGATGGCTGCTAAGCCAGATAATATTTCATTTGATGAGGCCGCCGCCGTACCGCTTGGTGGATTGAATGCACTCCATTTCCTGAGAAAAGCTGATATCAAACCCGGTGACAAGGTATTAATAAACGGTGCAGGAGGGAGTATAGGTACCTTTGCTGTGCAGATTGCCAAGGCAATGGGTGCAGAAGTAACCGCAGTCGATAGCGCTATGAAGGAAGAGATGCTACGACAGATTGGGGCTGATCATTTTATTGATTACACTCGTGATCATTTTTCCGCAAATGATAAAACCTACGATGTTATTTTTGATATGGTTGCAAAGAGCTCTTACAGCGACTGTATTAATAGCCTTAAATCTAAAGGACGCTATCTGATGGGTAACCCGCGCTTGTCAGATATGTTGCGATCATTTTTCACGCCGCTATTTTCTGACAAATCAGTATTATTTGCATTTGCTGGTGAAACCAAGGAAGAGCTGAATACGTTAAAGAAAATGATTGAAGCGGGCACTATCAGGCCGGCCATCGATAAGATCTTCATGCAAGATCAAGCGGCGGCGGCTCACCATCGTGTAGAGACTGAACAGCGGATAGGTATTGTCGTACTCTCTATGAACAAATAGGGCGCACGCTTGATTTATCTTTAATCAGGCTATTCGTGAGATCAAAGATAATTATTTTAAACTAACTGTTAAGACCCCGACTCAACCTGATAGCAAAAGGCTGTCATCGGTCAATGATTCACCTTGGCGCTTCTCAAACAGGGCAAGCAGATCGGGCACATCCAGGCCTTCTCGATCTTTACCCGTCACATCAAATACAATTCTACCCTGATGCATCATGATTGTTCGACTACCAACATCGAGTGCCTGACGCATGCTGTGAGTCACCATCAGGGTGGTGAGTGTCTGCTCTTCAATAATCTCACGACTGAGATCCAGGACAAATGCGGCCGTTTTCGGATCCAATGCGGCTGTGTGCTCGTCCAACAGTAATATTTTTGCTGGTTGTAGTGTGGCCATTAACAAACTGACGGCCTGTCTCTGACCGCCTGAAAGCAAGCCCATCTGATCGCCAAGACGGTCCTCAAGACCCAGGCCCAGTCTTTCAAGTTGTTCCTTGAAGCGATTACGCAGTTTACCGTTCAGTGCTTGACTAAGGGTACGCCGACGCCCACGACCGCAGGCGAGTGCCAGATTCTCTTCAATAGTTAGTTGCTCACAGGTTCCAGCCAATGGATCCTGAAATACGCGAGCCACAAGACCAGCCCTGGCATGAGTCGAGCGGCGTGTCAGTTCTTCATTATCAATAAACAAATGACCACTGTCTGCCAACGCTTCACCTGAGAGTATGTTGAGCAGTGTTGATTTACCCGCACCATTACTGCCTATAACAGTAACGAACTCTCCCTTATTGATATCCAAATCGACAGATCTCAGTGCTAATGTTTCAAGCGGTGTTCCCTTACTAAAGGTAACAACAATTTCGCGTAGTGAAATCATCAGCTATCACCTCGGGTAAAAACTCCAGTCAGTGAACGCTTCATACCTGGGAATACAATAGCTGCAGTGACCAGTACGGCTGTTACTAAATTGAGATCTTGTGACTTTAGACCAAGCATATCCAGATTCAATGCTGTGGCGATGGCCAGTCGATAGAGAATGGCACCGATCAGGCAGGCCACAATGGCCAGTAACATGGTTCGGGTTGACATAACCGCCTCACCACCAATGACAGAGGCGAGACCGATCACAATCACGCCAACACCCATGGTGACATCTGCACTGCCCTGGCTTTGTGCGAAGAGTGACCCGGCAATGGCTACCAACGCATTGGATATAGCCATACCTAATAGAATCATGCGTCCGGTGTTGATGCCATGTGCCCGAGCCATACGGGGATTGGCACCAGTAGCGCGCATGGAGAGGCCAATTTCTGAATAAAGAAACGCCACCAGCGCCACCAGAATTATCAGCACGATGACTGAAAAGACCAGCGGTGTTGTGATGTAGTAGGGGAGTGCCCCAACCTCAAAAGGTGTTAAAACCGTTTGTTCTCCCAGTAAAGCCACATTCGGTCGGCCCATAATGCGCAGATTGATCGAATAGAGTGCAATCATGGTCAGGATTGATGCCAATAGATGCAATATCTTCAATCGTACATTTAACCAGGCGGTGATTAATCCAGCGCCAGCACCGGCGATGGCCGCCACAAAGGTGGAGAGCCAGGGATCAAACCCACTAACGATCATGGTCGCACTGACCGCTGCGCCTAAAGGAAAGCTGCCATCAACCGTCAAATCAGGAAATTGCAAAATACGAAATGAAAGAAAGACACCAAAGGCGACCAGTCCAAAGATCAGCCCGCTCTCTATGGCGCCCAGAAAGGCAATTTGGTTCATAGGATTACATCTATTTTCTGCACGACAACCACGCGGCTGCCGTGCAGTGACAATACAGGAAGGCTTATTCTATCACTTTTGACGCGCGGGCAATGAGCGCATCACTAAAGGTTACACCCATTTTTTCAGCTGAACCCAGATTTAGAAAAAGCTCTGTTTTCTGAACAGTTTCAACAGCAATATTACCTGCTTTTTCACCATTCAGTACCTGAGCGGCCATCCGTCCGGTCTGACGTCCGACGTCATAGTAATTGAAGCCGACAGCTGCGATAGCACCCCTGTCTACAGATGAAGTATCGCCGGCAATAACAGGTAGCTTAGCCTGCTGTCCAACACGTACAACACTCTCAAATGCAGAGACTACTGTGTTATCGGTCGGTACATAGATTGCGTCAACTTTCCCCACAAGGGAGCGTGCCGCTGCCAGTACCTCGGATGATTTTGCTGCGCCACCTTCCACAATAACCCATCCGCGTTTTTCCGCGGCGACCGTCATCTGTCTCACACTGCTGACAGAATTAGTCTCTCCCGGATTAAACATAACACCCAGTTTTTTTAAGCCGGGTACGATCTCCTGAATAAGATCAAGATGTTTTTCAATCGGAAGTGCATCGCTAGTTCCTGTGATCATGCCGCCCGGTTTTTCCAGGTTGCTGACCAGTTTTGCAGCAACAGGATCGGTTACCGCACTGAAAATCAGTGGTATTCCCCTGGCTGAGGCGGCCAATGTCTGAGCAGAAGGGGTAGATATACCAATCACCAGATCCGGCTTTTCCCCGGCAAATTTCTTGGCAATCTGAGCCGCGGTGGACGGGCTACCCTGGGCGCTCTCATAACTCCACCTGAGGTTTTTACCTACTATAAAACCCCTTTCCGCCAGTTCATCCTGAATACCCTGACGGGCAGCATCAAGCGCCGGATGCTCTACGATCTGGCTTATTGCAACGTGTTTTTCAGCTGCAAAAACCTGCATTGAGGTTGCTGTGAGTGCGGCCAGTGATAGGGAGGTCAGTAGGGTTAACCCACGTTTCATTATAGGATTTTTCATTCAACGTGCCCTTTAATTAATGTGATGAGATAGATTCCAGAGTGAATGATACTAAGTGAGCAGACACTTCGCCAGTAATCCCGGTTCGGAATACATATTCTTAGGGTCCATGTTCAGTATATAAATTGACTTGATATGGCTATTTGTTCAGGCGTACTATTTATCAGGAAATCTACTGGTCAGTAGATAGCCATTTTCACTCTGGTATTGAGATATTCCTACTAAATGATTGGTCCCGTCGATTCCAACTGTGCCAAAACGCTTTGCAAGAGTCATCGCAAGGTAAGTGCGGCCGCCTCAGAAGGTGAAGTCAGCATTTTTTTCAACCTCTGCATGGATCGGGTTCATTATGTGCCCGAGCGTCGAGCCATCTATTTTGTCGATTCAAACCATATAAAAGTAGCTGCTATTCTTGAACGCGTATTTGCAGGCTTGCAGTCTGAACTACAGATTGATCAACTCTATCTTGATCAGCTAAGCATCTTTAAAAGTCTCAAACGGGTCGTCATGAACGAGGTTCAGGCGCGTGCTGTAATGGTGGCCCTGCGTATGGAAGGTATGCAAATTACTATTTCCAAGTAATTTTCTACAGCTGAATGCGTTGCAACACGTTTTGTTCCAGTTGCATACTCTTGCTTTCGTCACGAATATCATCAGCAAGTTGGCGCAATGCCGTGTGTATCTCCTTTATTGTTGGGGGATTGTTGGCACTCGCCATATATTTCTTACAGAGTACGGAAGCAAAAGGCCCCATGAACTCGGTCGTTTCATCAATCAGTATGCTCAATACTGCATCGAGTGTTTTCACCACAGTTTCTGACGAATCGGATTGGGTCGACCTTTCGGTTATTATCTGTGTTGTATCTGTAGGGTCAATTGCCTGTTTATCTTTACCCTGCAATAGATCAAGGATAATGTCTGTTTTTGGCAGATCTTTATTTATCGGCAGAAGCTTAACACCTGCGTAATATCTCGTTTTACAATGTTGCACCTGACTGATTGGCAGGATGGCTTCTTCTCCACGGATAGATTGATAGGAGAGGGCGGCAATTTCACCGTTAAGCAAAACCAACTTCACGGTTGCACTCTTTTCCGTCAAGAGAAACAACGTTCCTGTATCACTCGCAAGGCAGTGCTGTTTTATGAGACTGACAAGACCTTTCAGATCCAGCCCTTGTTCATGTGGCATAGACGTGCTCATATATTTTCTGTGATATTTATGCTGTTCGGTATTTAAGAACGCTGAAAATGCTCCATTGAAAGACGAACACTCTGACCAAGGCGTGAAATAGCACGCGCAAGATCACCCAGTTCATCTTTTCGGTCAATATCTTCAGACGCTGTGTCAAACTCACCGCGGCTGACTTTATCAGCAACAGTGGTTAATCGTTTGATGGGTTTGATCAAACGACCAGAGATAAACAAGGCAAATATAAACGCCAATAGCAGGGATGCAACCAGGAGGATCTGAGCTTTTTGATCATTCGTTTTCAAGGAGGCATAGGCTTCTGCATGATTCTGCTGAACCACCAGGATCCAGCCATGCGGTGTTTTACTGGAGTAACTGATTACCCGATTATTCTGTTCATCAACAAATTCCAACCCCTTCTGATTATCAAACATCAAGCCTCTATAGGCAGGATGATTGCTCATATCTCTTCTTTCACTGGTGAATTCTGCAGAGGGGTGAGCGATGACTCGTCCATCTTGGTCAAGCAAAAAGGCGTAGCCGGTTGAGCCGATTTTAGAATCCACCACCTTGCTAGACAGCTCTTTCAATGTCATGGCAATGGCGAGAATCCCTTTGGTCTTTTGATCGCTATCTTTTATGGGAGTCGCTAATACCAAGGCGGGCTTGCCAGATGTTTTTCCAATGAGTACCTGCTGGCCGAGTGGCTTACCCCCCAATACTTGTCGAACATAACTCCTGTCACCATATTGGGTCAGGGGTTTGTCATCACTTCTACTGATGTTATCGCCATTGATTGCTACGGTAAATGCGAGGTAAATCCACTCATACTTATCCTTAATAATTTTCAGGATAGGCGTCTGTTGCTCCAGCTGCATGCTGGTAAGGTTCGGTGTCTCTGCATTTTGGTTCAGCATGCGGACATTCATCTCAAACCATCCATCGATATAACTGCTCAATGTTGAAGATGTCTGGGATAGTCGCTGACTGACCTGATCATTGACCAACGTTTCTGTAGATTGCGAAGTGGCATACCAGATCATGGCCAGTGGCAGGGTAGCCACAAGAACCATAATGATCAGCAGTTTGGGAAATATACCGAGTTTGTTCTTTTCAGTTGCGGTCATCTAATCAGGCCTGTGTTGTGAAGTGTCCTGATCGTACCTTTGAGCAAATACCATACCATCTACATTGGATTACAGGTTTATACCTGTAAGACATTGAAAACCATGGCGTGCTGATTGGAACGTCTGTAATGGAACAGAAACTCAATGTGTTATTTTCCACCCATAACTAGTTTGTGAATGAGCGGATTATCACCACATTTTTTTTATTAGCGGTGTTTGGTGTAGGAATGAAAAAGCCCTGGTCACTAATGATCAGGGCTTTTTTTTGGGTGCTATCAAGCAATGACTACTTGGTCATCTCTTTCGCTTTTTCAATTACGGCATTGGTTTTTTCAACGGTTGCCTGTTTGACGGCTTCATACTTTTCCTTGATTGCGTCCATGTCTGCTTTTGGTTGTTCAACCGGTTCGGTAACGGCCTCGCCAGAAGGGGCATCAACACGATCCTTGTTCATTTCTGACCACTTCTTGCGCGCCTCTTCAGTTGATTCTGAAACGGCATCACCAATATGCTTTGCAGACTCTTTTGCGTGCTCTGCAGCCTTCTCCATACTGGTTTTCTCAGCATTTGTATCGGCTGCCTGGTTGTCCGATCCACAACCTGCCAAAAATAGGGCGAATATTGCAATTAGGGCTGTCTGTTTCTTCATGCTTTTTTCCTTTGTAGTGCACTACCGATTAATGGAACAGCGGCTGTTCCTTGTGCTTACATAGTGGTGCTGCATGCGCTCAGAATCAAGTGAACAAATGTAAAGAAACCCGTAAATATGATTTGGTTACGCTTTCCAGAACGGTTTGTTTGCCTCAGCTTCAGCTTCACAACGACTTCTACCAATATCGCTGAGCATCCGATCATTCAGGCGGAGTAGTGCGCGCCTTTGACGAGTGCGCTCAATCCAGATTGATAGGTATGTCATAAAGGGTTGGCGCCGGGCTTGAACTGGAATGGGTTGCGCTATGAAACGTTTAAGCAGGGTAATTTCCATGTCACTTTCTCCCAAGTGGTTGATTGAGATAAAGTGTATGCGTTATTCTGTAATCATTACAGATTCAAATAATAAGTATCATATACAGTACAGATAGGTATTTTATTATCTGTATTGGTAAATTAACCAATTATCTGTGCTGGTGAATATGAAGAAATACGAGCAAGTTGCCCAAAAACTCAGTGAACAGATTGCCCAAGGCATCTATAAGAGGGGGGATCGTCTACCCTCGATTCGCCATCTGAGTGAGCAGATGGGCTATAGCATATCAACCATTCAGGAAGCCTACCTTTTGCTTGAACAGCGCGGCTTCACTGAAGTACGGCCCAAATCAGGACATTTTGTCACCCAGCAGCAAAAACGTTTACTTGATCTGCCCGCGATGCCGGAATACTCCGCCAAGCCAAAAGAGACCAGTACCTGGGCCAAGGTGTTTCATATTCTCTATCAGGCAGAGAGTGCCGATGTGCTCTATCTGGGCAGAGCCGTCCCCAATCTTTCCGTAGGCACACTGAAACCACTGCAAAGTTCATTGGCTTCGCTAACCCGTAAGGGCGAACTGCGTGGACTGTCCTATGACTATATCTTTGGCTGTGATGAGTTGCGCCGGCAGATTACGCGGCTTGCGGTTGATTCTGGCTGTAATTTATCAGCCGATGAGGTGGTAATTACCTCCGGGTGTCAGGAAGCATTGGCGAGCAGCTTACGTGCCATTACTTCGCCTGGTGATACCGTTATTGTTGATTCCCCTAGTTTTTACGGATCATTACAGGCTATTGAGGCCTGTGGCCTCAAGACCCTTGAACTGCCTACACACCCCGAATATGGAATCAGCCTTACAGCCCTTGAACTGGCATTTGAACAGTGGCCGGTGAAGGCATGTCTTATTACCCCAACCTTCAATAACCCCCTGGGTTACACCATGCCGGACAATAGAAAAGCCCGGCTGATTGAATTACTTAATCGTTATGATGTCCCACTGATTGAGGATGATATCTATGGTGACCTCTGTTATGAAATGCCACGGCCCCGCAGCGTAAAATCTTTTGATACCGAAGGACGGGTGATTCTCTGTTCATCATTCTCCAAAACATTAGCGCCCGGTCTGCGGGTCGGCTGGGTGGCGCCAGGACGTTATGCCAGTCGTGTCATGCATATGAAATACATCTCCAGTATGAGTTCCGCTACACTACCTCAGTTGGCGGTAGCAGACTTCATCTCACGGGGCGGCTATGACCGACATTTAAAGAAAATACGCGGATTATATAAGCGCGGCAGGGACTACCTGATCGAGTGGATAACACGTTATTTTCCAGAAGGAACGCGGGTTTCTCACCCCAATGGCGGATACCTGTTGTGGGTAGAGCTACCTGCCGGTGTCGATTCCATGCAACTCACAAAAAGAGCAATGGAGCGGGGGGTTGGGGTAGCACCAGGTGAACTCTTCTCCAGTACTGGAAAATTCGCCCATCATATACGCTTAAATTACGCAGATTGTCCGAATGCTAAAATGGAGAGAGGCGTGCAAATATTGGGAGAACTGGTAGCAGAAATGGATTCAGGCGGATGACACTGATTGATCTTGATTGCGAGATAATCTCACAGATACTCTCCGACAAGGGGGATTGTGTCCCTGAGCCGGTTAGTTATCCTGAGGATTATTTCTCCCAACCACCTGCACCCGCTTCAGTTTTGATACCTTTGTTCAGAGAGGCAGGGGAGTGGCGGGTACTGTTTATCAGGCGATCCGTGCATGAAGATGATCACCACAGCGGTCAGGTCGCTTTCCCGGGTGGCAAACTGGACGATATAGATCGTGATGCCTTTGATGCCGCCCTACGTGAAGCTCAGGAGGAGATAGGGCTGAACCCCAAACACGTCTCAATACTGGGTACACTCAAAGCGTACCATACGATCAGTAATTTTATGGTGACACCCGTAGTAGCAGAAATCCGTTGGCCAGTGACGCTGGTACCCGATGCTCGAGAGGTAAGCCGGGTATTCAGTATTCCTGTTTCCTGGCTGGCTGACCCGGATAATCATCGTATCAGCTGGCGAAACTTGAAAGGTGCCGATGACCAGATTCAGGTTATCCATTTTGAGCGTTATGAGGGAGAGCTACTCTGGGGTATTACCGCAAAATTGACCGTTTGTCTGCTGGATCTGATAGGGGTACTGGAATGTCGACGTTAAACATATTGTGAATTCAGTTCCCTAATATCCGCTATTTAGCATGCTAGAATGCGCCGATTACTCCATTAGCTTCGCAAGAGCGTAGCAAACAACCCCCAAATGAAAAACCTGAGTAAAAAACTGGAAAACTCCTCTTTGCCATTGGCACTTAAGTGGTCATTGGTCATAGCCTGTTTTGTCTCTATTGTAATGGGACTCCTTGGCTGGTTTTTGATTGATCAGCAGACAAATACCTATCGCCAGCAAAATGATGTATTAGGTCGTACTGTAGTTGACCAGCTGGCACTGGCCTCGGGTGAACCCTTGCTGGCCGGTGATGATCTCAGCCTGCAGGTGCTGGTCAGGCAGCAGGAGAAGACACCGCTCATTCTGGGCATGCAGGTATTTGAGCTGAAGGGGAAATTAATGGCCAGTGCAGGTATTTCGCCGATTGGCGATGTACTCTCACTGACACGCTCTGACGAAATGAATGTTCAGCTCCCCTGGAAGACACCGTATGTCAATGCTGTCTCTTTTATCAGTCATATCGTATTCAAAGATGTAACGGCCGGCTATGCCGTCGTAACAATTGATCAAGGCCCCCTTGAGCAACAGTTGAGTGCATTGACCGGCGCATTGATCACAACCACATTGGGACTGATTGCACTTGGTGCCATGTTGGCCTTTCCCTTGGCGCATCGTCTGTGCAGGCCTATCTATCAGTTGGTTAAAGTAGGAGAGGCCATTGACAGTGGCGATACACACACACCCATCACGCTGGGTAGAAAAGATGAAATTGGACGAGTCTTAGATGCCTTTCAGCACATGTCGGATGGCATGAAAAAGAAACAGGAAGTCGAGCAGGCGTTTTCACGTTTTTTATCACCCACGATTGCACATCAAGTGCTTAATCAGCCCGATGGCAGTGAACTGGGGGGCATAACGGTTGAGGGAAGTGTGCTGTTCTGCGATGTGGTCGGTTTTACAGAGTTATCAGAAGATCTCCCACCACAAGCGGTTGGTGCGTTGCTTAACCAGTATTTCAGTTATTTTTCGATTGCTGCAGATAGTTGTAATGGCACGGTGGATAAATTTATCGGTGACTGTGTAATGATTCTGTTTGGTGTTCCAGAATCTGATCATTCACATGGATTACATGCGGTCACCTGCGCCGTGCTGATCCAGGAGATAGCTGCCCGCATTAACCATCAGCGCGACAAGGAGGGGCTGCCACTGGTACAGTTTAAAATCGGTATCAATAGCGGTCAGATGCTGGCTGGTAATCTGGGTAGCGCAGAACGGATGCAGTATACCGTAGTCGGCGATGCGGTGAACCTGACAGCCAGAATATGTGACATCTGCACACCGGGACAGATTCTGGTGACTGAGGATACACTGTCTCAACCCGGTATCTCTTCGCTGGTTAAGGTAACGCCACTGCAAACTGTAAACGTCAAAGGGCGCAGACAATTAGTAACCCCCTATCTGGTTGACAGTGACTCTTTCCTGGCTGAGTCAAGATTCCAGGAAAGCCTTGAAAAGATACTGCCGACGGAGGCAGTTACATGAAAAAACTGCTTTTATTCAGTTTGGCTGTCCTGCTTTCAGGTTGTACGATGCTGGAAAAAAAACCAGATCAATCTGAAGTAACACTAGCCCCAAATGAACTGATGAGACAGGCCAAAATACTGCAAAAGAACGAGCAGTGGTCTGAAGCACTTGACTTGATTAATAGATGGGAAAAACAGGACCAGAAACATTCAGCCAATGCCCAAATTAATAGCCTGACTGAAGAGATAAAGCGTGACTGGAAAATGCAAAAGCGTACCAGTGAGGATTGGATTCTGGTCTATGAAACTCGCAGTCTGCAACAGAAACTGCCCTATCTGGAGCGATTGGTGGCGATTGACGCGGAGAACCTCATAACACGATCACGGTTACTTTTTTGGAAGAAGTTGCTCGAGTCTAAAGTTTCGCCCTTAATCTCCTGTGGCTCCATGCATCTTCATCTGGAACCAGCCTTAGCTGAATCCTGTGCGCAACTTGCAGAATCGATAGAGCCAACTCAGCAGAGTGCTCACCTACTCAATAAAATAAAGCAAACACGTGCTCAAGAAAAAAGTGTCGCCCAAACAAAAAAAGCCGTCCAGGTAAAACGCGATCTATCACAGCAACGGGACCGCTTACTCAGCACAGCAATAAAACAACGTGATGAAGCGTCTTTTCAAGAGAGCATCAACAATCTCAATAAACTTTTGAGACTAAACCCAAAAGATACGGAAGCTAAACAACTGCTTGAAGATGTAATCTCAGAAAGAGATCAACGGGTGGAACGACTGATCAAGTTTGGCGATGCACTGTATCGTGATGAACAGATTGATCAGGCGGTTTCAGTCTGGGAGTCAGCCGAAAAAATGGATGAAGGGCGTCCAGATATTGCCAGTCGAATAGACCGGGCACTGAAAGTGTTGGAGCGACTACGAGAGATCAAAGAAGTGCAGTAAACGACGAATTACCAGGTGTTTATTATGAGAACTCCTCACGCAAATTCAGTGTGGAGTGCTCGCCCAAATCGTCATAGTGTTTATCAATAAATGTCTTTGCCGCAGCGCGCCCCATATCCCTCAGTTGAGTTAAAAAAGACCATTCAGCATTAACCTTGCTGGAAGGGGAGAGATCACTCAACGCGTCACTTCCCTCAATTCGGTGGACCAAGACATCGGCATACTGATTCGTATCCAGTCTTTTCTCTTCCAGTAAGCGGTGAACAAATTCAATCGATCTCAATTCTCGTAATAGAGAGGTATTAAATGAGATCTCATTGATTCTGTTGTGTATGTCCCG
Source organism: Sedimenticola sp. (assembly GCA_026196795.1). Lineage (GTDB taxonomy): Bacteria > Pseudomonadota > Gammaproteobacteria > Chromatiales > Chromatiaceae > Sedimenticola. Next base: position 2,676 of record JAPHUE010000061.1, on the reverse strand, counting down.
GGCCGTTTTTGGTGTCTCCTGACGCGTTACAGGATTGATCTGAACAATGATGATATCTCTGGATTTGGCGTCATCATAAAGAGGATACAGAGGTGGGTTTCCCACATAACCGCCATCCCAGTAGGGAACGCCCTCAATCTCTACAGCTTGATACAGGGTTGGCAGGCAAGCCGATGCCAGAACCATATCCGAGGTCAGCTCACTTCGTTCAAATACTTTTATTTTGCCGCTATGGACATTGGTCGCCGCTACAAAAAGTTTTACTGCTTCACAAGCACGAACCTTGTCAAAATCGACACTGGATTCAATCAGCTCCTTGAGTGGATTGATGTTTAATGGATTTGCTTCATAAGGGGAAACAACGCGGCTCAATACATCGTACATCATATAAACCGGGGAGGCGTCGAGACTCCAGTTTCCAGTTAATATATCCAATGGTGTACGTTTGATAGGGCTCATCAACGCATGAGCAGAAACCTGCTTCCAGAATGTTTCAAGGGCTTCTCTGGCACCCTCTGTCCCGCCATTCATATAACCATGGGTTAATACAACCGCATTCATAGCGCCTGCGCTGGTTCCGGATATACCTTCTACACTGACACGTCCATCTTCCATGAAGTAATCAAGCACACCCCAGGTAAAAGCCCCATGTGAGCCACCCCCTTGAAGCGCAAGATTAACCAGTTTTTTACGCACGCTTTTATCCCTTTTTAAAGCTGTAATTCAGACAACACATTAACAGCTGCTTTTGAACCTGTTAAGGAGCTAGCTCTCTTTGTCCGGTCTGCTTGTAGAGGCAATGGCCCCTGACCAGAATGCATTTGAGGGATCAAGAAAATCATCCCAGGGGATATAGTGAGAGCCGTCACAAGAAAAGTTGAGGCCGATCAATCCATTAAAGATATTGATGGATCCAGAACGAAGATAGACCGTTTCATCAGCCAGGCGCAGCTTCTTAAACCCTTCGAGTATCTGTTTTATCTCAGCCTGTGGTAAAGCGGCATTTTCAGGGTAGGGGCGAACGGGGTAAGCGAGACAGATATCGGGATCTATTAGCTCTTCCACATCCAGTATCCGGTATCGATAGGGGTCATCCATCAGCCAAAGCGTAGCCCGGCTGCTTGAAAAGTGAAGTTTCCCGTGGAATACACCACGCTGCGTCATCAACTCTTCACAGATCGACATCACTTCATCTATGTGGGTATCCAGCACACTCTTGACTCGGGTTTGCTGAAACAGCAAACCCCGAATTGAAGGATCACCCTTCATCTGCCGCCACTGATCCGGCTCTTCATAGAGCTGCTGGGTCAGGGGCAGATCCCGCAAGTCAAAGTCAGCCCCCAGCAGACCAATCACTTTGCCCTCTCTTTTCACCAACTGAATGGCTGTAATACTTGGACGAGCCGAGAGTAGGCTTATATAGGCTTCTGAGAGGCAATAGTCCACGGCAGGATAGATAATGTTCAGGTAGGGACGTCCGGATCGATCACGCCCAAAATGTTCAGGATAGTTACCGTTGACATTGATATTATCCGAGATCTGAATGCCATCCGTACCCAGTGCGTATATATAAGCACAATAGGGTAGATCGGGAACAAGGTGTGTAAGCTCGAGATTGATTGCCTGCCGGTCCGGCCAAACATTTGCGCAAGCCCCTGCTATTCGGCCCAAAATAGGACGAACCAGCTTACCTAAAGCATGCCTTTGTTTGCTGATACTTTTCTGAATAGGGGTGTTCAACGCGTGCGCCCTGTTACAACGACAGTGATCAAGGGATATGAACCCCTTCCTGTTCAAGAAAGCTGATCAGACGGATCAGAGGTAAACCGATCAGGCTATTGGGGTCATCACCCTCCAGTCGGCTAAAGAGTGAAATACCGAGCCCTTCGGATTTAAAACTTCCCGCACAGTTATACGGCTCTTCTGCATCCAGATACCGTTCGATCTGTTGTGTGCTCAAAGGCCTGAAATGAACACTAAACAGTTCACATAAAACCTGCGTATTTTCCGTTCCGCTATTGAAAAGGCAAAGCCCGGTATAGAAGACTACTTTTTTACCCGCTGCCATCTGTAGCTGTTTAATAGCGTTTTCGCGATTGCCCGGCTTACCTAAAATCTGACCATCAATACAGGCCACTTGATCTGATCCAATAATCAAAGCGTCTGGATGATTATTTGCAACCGCCTTCGCTTTTTCTCTGGAAAGTCGTTTTACAAGTTGCTCAGGCGCCTCATTAGGTAGCGGCTGCTCATCAATATCGGGTGAGTCAACCTCAAACGAAACCCCCAGTTTTTCCAGTAGCGCACGTCGAAAAGGGGAGGTTGAACCCAGAACAATCAGCGGTTTGCGGCTGGTTTTGTGGACGACATTATGGGTGTTCATTAGTACCTTTTGCTTGGCGCGATTCGGGGTAAATAGTTATTTGCTAATACTATCAAATTACCGCGCCAGATGGACAGGGATTAAGCCTGAACAGGCTGTTAATTTATTTGCAATGTGACACGCATATTGCAATGTCTTGACATTTTTAATTCACCCATATACATTGAAAAAAAGCATTGGTTTTATCAATACTAACAATCTATTTAGGATATACATAAATACTATCAAAGAGTTATAAAACCACATGTTTTACATAGACTTGACAAAAGCGCCCTATATCCCATAGAAATGCT
>JAPHUE010000188.1 GCA_026196795.1 Sedimenticola sp. | reverse complement strand
TCTGGATAAACACCCCGGGAGTCGAATTATCCATGACCCACGATTGACTTGGAATACGCTTGATATCGCAGAACAGAAGGGTGGGAAGGCGATACAATGTAAGACCGGGCATGCCTTTATTAAAGAGCGTATGCGCGAAGAGGATGCCATCTATGGTGGTGAGATGAGTGCCCACCACTATTTCCGGGACTTCTTTTATTGCGACAGTGGCATGATCCCCTGGTTACTGGTTACAGAACTGGTCAGTCAAAAAGCGCTCCCGCTCTCGGCATTGGTGGATGACCGGATAGCCCGTTATCCATCACCTGGCGAGATCAATCGAAAGCTGGCAGATCCCAAAGCGGCTATTGCTAATGTGCTTCACGCTTATCAGGCGGATGCAATTGATATTGATTATACCGATGGTATTAGTGTGGAGATGGTGGACTGGCGTTTTAATCTACGTAGTTCCAATACGGAGCCTGTTGTTCGCCTGAATGTGGAAAGTCGTGGGGATGCCGCATTAATGCAACAAAAGAGAGATGAAATTTTAAGTCTTCTATGTGACTAATTACTTAGATCTGATTGTTCGCCATTATTAAAGATAAATAAAACACGGATTACTTCTTGATGACTCTGATTTCAAAGAGCAGTGAATGGCAACAGCTTACAGCACACTGGCAGAAAATGCAGGATGTGCCGATGCGAAATCTTTTTGCAGTCGATCCTGATCGCTTTAAATCGATGTCATTGGAGGCCTGTGGTCTGCTGCTTGATTATTCAAAGAACAGAATTGATCAGAAAGGTTTGGGGCTTCTTCAGAATCTGGCGAACAAGGCTAATTTAAAGCAGGCAATCGACGACCTCTTCTCTGGCGCGCTGGTTAATAAAACGGAGCAATCAGCGGCACTGCATACCGCCTTAAGGTGTCAGGATGGCGAATCACTAGTCTATAAAGGCAGGGATGTTTGTCACGATGTTAGGGCGGTTCTTGAAAAAATGGATCAATTTACCTGTGCCCTACGTACGGGTGAATGGAAGGGCGCGACAGGCAAATCCATAACCGATGTAGTCAATCTCGGTGTGGGGGGGTCACATCTTGGTCCCAAGATGGTGACGGAAGCACTTGCTCATTATGCTGATCGCACCTTGCGATTGCATTTTGTCTCGAATATTGATGGCACTCATCTTAGTGAAACTATTCGTGACCTTGATCCCGAAACTACGTTGTTTACGGTGACATCTAAATCCTTTACGACGCTCGAGACCATGGCGAATGCCCAAGTGGCAAGACGATGGTGCCAGGATGCGATGGGCAGTAGAGCCAATGTGCTGAAACACTTTGTTGCCATATCGGCGAATAGACAAAGAGTGACTGAATTCGGGATAGAGGAAGCTAACTTTTTTGAAATCTGGGATTGGGTGGGAGGCCGCTATTCACTCTGGTCGGCGGTTGGTTTACCCATTGCGCTTTCAATTGGCATGGACCGATTTCGTGCCCTATTGGCGGGTGCTGCTGCGATGGATGTGCATTTCCGTACGGCTGATTTCGAACATAACATACCTGTGCTTCTTGGTCTGCTCGGTATCTGGTATATCGATTTTGCGGGTATTACCAGTCATGCGGTGATGCCTTATGATCAATATCTGCGTTATTTTCCTGCCTATCTACAGCAGTTAGAGATGGAGAGTAATGGAAAAGCCGTTACCCTCGATGGCCTGCCGGTTGATTATCAGACAGGGCCCTTTATCTGGGGCTCTGTCGGCTCAGATGGTCAACACTCATACTTTCAGCTCTTTCATCAGGGGACGCATCTGACGACCACAGACTTTATTGTGCCGGTGAACAGCCACAATCCCTTGAATGGGCATCATCAAAAGCTACTGGCGAATTGCCTGGCTCAGACAGAAGCGATGATGATGGGTGCAGGGCTAACAGAAATTGATCAGCACAAGGGGGAGCGTGGTGGACTTGATTCAGTAAATCGTCACAAAGTCTGTGCCGGGAATCGACCGAGTAATACGATTGTGGCAAAGGCGATTACGCCTGAAGTATTAGGTGCTTTACTGGCCTGTTATGAACACAAAACCTATGTACAAGGTGCTATCTGGCAGATTAACTCTTTTGACCAGTGGGGAGTAGAGCTGGGTAAGAAGTTGGCCCGTGTACTAGAGCAGGAGTTAACATCAGCTACCATGAAAGGTGCCCATGATGCCTCGACACTCGGGCTTCTGAACTATTGTCGGGATAATATGAAGGAGTAATAGTGTTTCCTGGAAAGTTCTCTGCCGCGCGACAGGGGCTCTGTTTCCGGTACTCGTTGATTCAGTCGGATAGCCTAAACAAAGAAGCCCACACGATTGTGTGGGCTTTTATTTCTTTCCAAACGAGTGAATACTGACTTGTATTTATTCGCTTGCGGATGCCGCAGCGGCAGGTGCCGCAGCCTTTTTGGTACGACGTTTTGTGGCTTTACGTTTTTTGGGTTGACTTGCTTTTGCCCAGTCACTCTCAAATTTATCTAAAACCTTCTGTTGAGCGGCCGATTTTTTCTGTGCATCAGCAGCCGTTTTAAGTGTGGCTTTAGCCTCTTTTAGCTGTGCGCGCAGATCTGCAGATTTTTGTCCAGCTATGCGCAAGGCCTCTCTGGTACGTGCGAGTGCTTTAACAGCTGCGGCAGTACGGTTAGCCTTAACCTTTTCTGCAGCGGCATTCTTTTTGTCCCGTTGAGTTGCCTGTCTGGCGACGGCTTTATCTAGTTGACCCTTGATTCTATCAACACTCTTCTGTGCTTGAGTCGCCGCTTTGGCTATGAGACCAGCCAGCTGAGTTTGAGATTTGGTAATGGTCTGCTCAAGTTGAGCAGTAGGTGATACGGTCTTTTTTGCTGTGGTAGCTCTGGCTTTTCTTGTAACGGTTTTCTTTGCAACGCGCTTCTTACTGGTACGGGTTTTTTTTGTGACCATCTGAGGTTCCCCATGAGAGTGTATAGAATGAACAAGTATTGGAATATCCCACTAATCGAATAGTGCCAAAGATAATTTGAATTGCCAATACCTAAAGTGTAGATATATTGAAAATAATCAAAGGTTTTACAGTTTTTCACAAGATTATACTTAAAGATTGCACATTAACTACGAGTTTTCACTTGAAAGCGGAAGAGCAGGCGAAGGAAATAGCCACTATAAAAAACAACAATTTTCTGCCGATGAGTAAAAAATCACTGATAAAGATATCGGTTGGGTTGTCGCTAAACTTACGTAATTGATTTTACGAGTGCTGTAATTTGTAACTTTTGGCGCTGTTTTAGCACCGTATTTTCATACATCGTTTGCGCACAGTAATTATTGGCAGTAATGAATTGAAATCTAGTAAGAATAAAAAAGAGCTACAACAACGGATGCTCTTATTTAGCCTTTTTGGGCGACAGATCTTTGGTATTAATGTGCTTAAGATCAAAGAAATAATTCCTTATCACGACATGAATACTCTTCCCGGGTCGCACGATGCTGTCATTGGTATCGCCCGGCTTCGTGGGAATCCTTTCCCCGTAATTGACTTGTCTAAAGCGCTTAAAATGCCGATTTCTTCTGAGACGAGTGAGCTGAAGGCATGCTCAATAATTATTTCAGAATTCAATCGTTCTCTGCAGGGGTTTCTGGTTAATAAAGTGGATCAAATTGTTTCACTTGATTGGGGCGCCATTCAGCCGCCTCCTTTAGCTGCTGGTCGGTCTAACTATATTACCGGTGTAGTAAACAGGGATAACCAGATAATAGAAGTAGTGGATGTAGAAAGGGTACTGAATGAGGTTGCCCCTCCGGTTGATAGTACCGGGCAAGGTATAATGCTGAGCGATGAACAGCTGGAAATATTACAAGGCAAACTGGTTCTAATTGTTGATGATTCCGCGCTTGCCAGGAAACAGATCACGCAAACATTGGCCATGATCGGTATTGATCCGCTGGTTGCCAAGGATGGTAAAGAGGCACTGGACTACCTTCACTCGCTTCAGCTTGAAGGTAGACGCGTTGATCTGATTGTTTCAGATATCGAAATGCCAGAGATGGATGGCTATACACTTACCCGGGAAATTCGTAAGAATGAAGATCTTTCCTCGGTTTACATTCTGCTGCATACGTCGCTAGCTGGCGCGGTCAGTCAGGAGTTTGCAGTGACCAGTGGTGCAAATGCAGCACTGACCAAATTTGTGACTGAGGAGTTGGCCGAGGCCGTATTGCTGGGTTTAAGTCATGCCAGGGACTAGTCGATACAGATAGATTCGTTAGTCGATCTGTTTTTCAAGAGCAGGTAAACTAGCGGAACATCATTTCAGGAATTCTATCTGGTAATTTATGAGTACTGAGCCAAATGCAGAAAGGATTCGTGTTCGAGGATTGGTTCAAGGTGTTGGCTTCAGACCGACCGTCTGGAACCTCGCTCACAGGTTAAAGCTGCAAGGCGCGGTCTGGAATGACTCAGAAGGTGTGCTTATTGATCTTGTGGGTGACGCGGAACAAATCAATAAACTGATTCTCTCACTTCAGCAACAACCCCCTCCATTGGCAAGGATCGACAGTATCGAGCGTTTACCACTTGATGCGGATGTCAGCTACAGCGACTTTACAATCATTGAGAGCCAATGTGGGGAGATTAAGACCGGTATCGTGCCTGATGCGGCAACCTGTACCGCCTGTCTTGTTGATATTTTCGATTCGAAAAATCGCCGCTTTGACTATGCGTTTACCAACTGTACTCATTGTGGACCACGTCTCTCTATTGTTAAGGCTATTCCGTATGATCGTGCCACCACCAGTATGGCGGCCTTTCAACAGTGTGATGCGTGCCTTTCTGAATACAGGGATCCCGCTGACAGACGTTTTCATGCCCAACCCAATGCCTGTCCGGTATGTGGCCCTGAACTGTGGCTTGAAGATGACTCGGGGGTGATTGAAAGCAGTAAAAAGGACGGGCAGGCCATCAGTCAGGCGGCTGGGTTAATCAAACGCGGTGCTATTGTTGCTATCAAAGGTATTGGGGGTGTTCATCTTGCGTGTGATGCCACGAATGATCAGGCGGTAGCCTTATTGCGTTCGCGTAAACGCCGTTACCATAAAGCATTTGCCCTGATGGCAAAAGACACCGCAATGATCACTCGTTTTGCCAAAATGAGTGATGCGGAACAAAAACTGCTTCAAAGTGTGGCAGCACCGATTGTGGTTTTGGATCAAGCCGATGCTGAAAATCCTGCTTCAGGTGTGGCACCTGGACAAAACACACTGGGGTTTATGCTGCCGTACACCCCCTTGCATCATCTACTGATGTCGAAGTTGGATAATCCTATTGTCCTTACTTCGGGTAATCAGTCAGATGAACCTCAAGTGATATCCAACGAAGAGGCTCGGGCTCGGCTATCGGGTATAGCCGATTACTGGCTGTTGCATGATCGTGAGATTGTGAATCGGTTGGATGATTCGGTGGTGCGCATTGTTGATGAGCAGCGTTGCACGCTTCGACGGGCGAGAGGATATGCACCTGAACCGTTGATGCTTCCGCCCGGTTTTGAACAATCCCCAGCCATTCTGGCATTGGGGGGCGAGCTTAAAAACAGCTTTTGTCTTATAAAACAGAAGCAGGCCATTGTTTCGCAACATATGGGTGATCTGGAGAATGCGGCAACACTCACTGAGTATCAACGGACATTAAAACTCTACAGCGATCTGTTTCAGCATAAGCCCGAAGTGGTGGTGATCGACCGTCACCCCAATTATCTCTCCTCGCAGTGGGGTGAGGCTTTCGCCGCAGATTCAGAAATTGCCCTCGTGAAAATTCAGCATCATCATGCACACATCGCCAGTACTCTGGCTGAGCATGGCTACGCCTTGGATGGTGAGCCGGTTCTTGGTATTGCGCTGGATGGACTCGGTATGGGGGAGGGTGGTGCTTTATGGGGCGGTGAGTTCTTAAAGGTAAATTATCTTTCGTCTGAACGACTGGGCCACTTCAAGCCTGTCGCTATGTTGGGCGGTGCCAAAGCGATGTATGAACCCTGGCGTAACACGTTGGCCTATTTGATGAGTGAGTTCAGTTGGGAGCAAGTTGCAACAGAGTATAAACATTTGGAACTGATTCAATTCCTGCAGTCAAAACCGATCAGTAATCTGCAACAGATGTTGACGCGGCAGTTGAATTCACCCCTTGCATCATCATGTGGACGACTGTTTGATGCAGTCGCCGCTGCAATTGGCGTGTGCCGTGAGCAGGCCAGTCATGAAGGGCAGGCGGCAATCGAACTGGAGGCGTTGGTCGATAGAAGTGAGTTGGGCTTGCATGCTGAACGCTATGCTGGTCGACAGCAGCTGGTCGATGGAAAAACAGTGATTGATTGGCTGCCGTTATGGAACGCGTTACTTGAGGATCTATCTTCAGGTGCAACATCGCGTCAGATTGCTACCCGATTTCATTCGGGGTTGATCAACACCGTCGTTGAGATGGCGGTGAATCTCTGTAAACAACAGAAACTCAATACGGTTGTGCTGTCTGGGGGTGTCTTTCAGAACAGAGTCATTATGGAAGGTGTAAGTCAGCAGCTGCGAGAAAATTCACTCAAGGTGATGACGCCTCATCTTCTACCCGCCAATGACGGCGGCTTGTCACTGGGGCAGGCGGTTATAGCGGCAGCCCGACAGATTAATACTCACCCACAATGATGGGCCTTTAAATGTCAGGTTTCAAAGCAGCGGTTTTGCGCTTTGAGGTGACGTAGCAAGTCAATTCGTTCCTCTGCAGAGATAATGCGTGCATTCTCACCGTATTGCTTGAAGCCGGAATAGGCGGATAGCGCATAGACCGGCATGAACAGGGTTGTTCCAATCCAGATAGAGGCGCCCTGATAAGCGTCATTGTAAAAATCCGGCTTGTAGCTGTATGTCTTGGGAACCAGGGCGGTCATCTCCTGTTCAAGGGCATAACAGTTCTTGGCTCTATCGGCTGGTGAAGGCATGGGTATAGAGGGCGTACGGTAGAGATCAAAGCCGAGATGGCCTCTGTTCGGTTCTGTGGTGCTGCTGGCAGGGGTATTCTCTGCAAAGGCCATGGTTGAGGCCGCCATTAGCAGTATGAGAGAGGCCATTGCGCCTATGCCCCGGTATTTTGTGTTCATCACTACCACCTCCAGATTTCTTCCTGTTCTAACCTTATCGACCGGTTTCATGATTAATTAATGCCCTGGACATATGAATTAAAGGAGATTGTCGTCACATAGTCTAACTATGGCCTATTGAAAAGGCGGGAAGATGCTATAATATTAGAGATTGCTTATATTGTGGTTGTCTGGAGAGTATTATGTCCGAGCTTGAATTTGAGTTCTCGCTTCGACCGGGCTCTGATCCTGAGATGGCACCCTATGTCGTGGAATTTATTGGAAAAACAATGGCATGGGATGACCAGGAAGGATTGGAAAAGGTCGTGGGAGAGATTCGCGGTTACAAACTGGATCTGGCAGCGGCCACAGTGGATGGGCTGGATCAGGACGTTCTGCTGGATTCTGTCTGCCCTGAAATATCTGATTTCTCCCAAACTGCATTTGCTGGTGGGGGGTGTCATTATCTGCAAGAGATGGCTGATGGAACCCATAGTCGCTATCCCTGTAGTGCCTTGGTCTATATCAATGAGATTACGGTTGATCCGGATTACCGTGGAAAAAATATCGGCACGGCCTTGATGGGTAAGATTGGCCAGATGGTTGAAGTGGAGAATAGTCTGATTGCATTAAAGGCCTTTCCACTTTCTGAAGAGTATGGCAAACGGGTTCCAGATACAGAAGTGCAACGTGTGAAACGTTTTTATGAACGTCAGGGATTCACCCATATTGGGGGGGAGTTTATGGTTAAACAAACGAATTTATGCGAGGCCATAAAAAAACGTCAAGCCTGGAGAAAAAGACAGGAACAGTCAGGGCCTGTCTATCCGCAGAGTAAGTATCATGCTTGAAAAATACGCACATGAGCAGGTCAGTTTTATGATATAAAAAGCCTGGGGTATGGCCGTGTTGCGTGGCTATACAAAGGTATAATTATTGATTAATGACTCAATAAAAAAAGGGATTGTTCATGGCAGATAGAGGTTTTAGCTTTTCCGGGTTTTTGGTTCGGTGGGTACTGGCTTTGGTGTTGGTATTTGCAACGTATAACCCTTCAGGATACTCCTGGTATCACTGGCTTGTAGGCGCAGAAAATATTGTAGATCCACTGCTTGCTCTGGCAGCCATCTCTTTGCTCATTGGCTGGGTCATCTATTTACGTGCTACGGCTCGCTCACTGGGGATAATCGGTACGCTGCTTGCTTCTGCACTGTTTGCAACCCTGGTTTGGTCATTGATTCACTACCAACTGATATCGATCAACAACACCACACTGCTCGCCTATATCGTGCTTGTCATACTGTCGGCTGTGATGGCCATTGGTCTCTCCTGGTCGCATATACGCAGACGTCTGAGTGGCCAGTTGGATGTTGATGATCGGGATGAGGATTAATCGCCCTTTCTGTGTGCCCGTTAATCAATAGCGGGTCAACATGCTTTTATCTCTTTCTTCTGTCTGGCTGTTCGCGTGGGGTTATCGATGAATGATCAATGGTCCATTGGGGCGCTCACCCGTTTGTGTAAGCCCCTGTTGCTTGGCTGTCTGTTTTTATCAGGTGTTGCGTTCGCTCAGAACAGTGTTGAAACAACACCGCCTGAACCTGTTGCGGCACCCACAACCAGTGAGACTCTGGCCTCTTTTGTCAATCTGCAAAAAACACTGCAGAAAGATATTCTGCTGCTCAGTAAAAAGATAATAGCGACTCAATCTGATACCGATAAGGTTGTTCTTAAAGAGCAGCTGGACAAGCTGAAGAGTGATCTGGCTAATACAACCCGGAATTTTGAAAATATTGCAGCCGGTGTTGATATGACGATTCTGCGGGGAGAGGCCGAGGAAGCCTTCAATCTTCAGGAAGAGGTGTTTTCGCTTGTCAGACCTGCCATTGATGAGATGAAGGAGATGACTTCCCGGGTTCGCCAGAAGTCTGAACTGAAAAAGAAGATTGCCTATTTTGAAGAGCGCATCCCTGTTATTGATGAAGCTTTGAGTAATGTGGGAAAACTGCGTGAAGCAGGTGGCAGCAAATCGCTTTTGCAATCGCTCAAAGAGACGGAACTACAGTGGGCAAAGCAACGTGCCTTGATGCAGAGTGAGTTGCAGGCAGCTCAACTTCAATTGGACAAATTGATAGAGTCTGAGACTTCACTGGCAGAGGCATCTCAGAGTTATCTCAAATCATTCTTTCAAAAACGGGGTCTTTACCTGACGGTAGCGTTACTGGTGGTAGTCAGTATCGTTCTGTTGTCACGGCTGAGTGCCAAGGCGCTACAGCGTTTTATCCCGGGTTTCAGGGCGCAACATCGAAGTTTTCGTATTCGGTTGGTGGAACTCCTACACCGGATCTTTACGGCCCTATTCGCCATTCTTGGTCCCATGGTTGTGTTTTATGTGGTCGAAGACTGGGTACTGTTCAGCTTGGGCATTCTGTTGCTGTTTGGTATTGCCTGGGCTTTACGACAAACGATACCGAGATACTGGAGTCAGATTCAGCTGTTCCTCAATGTGGGCTCGGTTCGGGAGGGTGAACGTATTTTGATGGAGGGGCTGCCCTGGTTGGTTCAGCAGATTAATGTCTTCAGTACACTCACCAATCCTGTTGCCGGTCTTACCCAGCGCGTAGCTATTGATGAACTTGTCGACCTGAAGTCGCGACCTTATAGCGCGGATGAACCCTGGTTCCCTTGTAGTAAGGGTGACTGGGTGATTTTAAACAGTGGTATTCGGGGTAAGGTCACAGGTATTTCGCACGAAATGGTTCAGTTGGTAGAGCGGGGTGGCGCGAAGCTCACTTATCAGATGAGTGACTTTCTGGCCAGCTCGCCTCGTAACTTGTCGGTTAATTTCCGGATCAAGGAGATCATCGGTATCAGTTATAACCTGCAGAAGGAGAGTACCACCAGCATACCCGAAAAACTGCAAAACTATCTGTTACAGCGGATACAGCAGGAGGGCTATGGTGATCAGTTGCTGAACCTGCGGGTGGAGTTCAATGCCGCCAATAACTCATCACTGGATATCGCGGTTATGGCGGATTTTAAGGGTGAATGCGGTGACCTCTTCAACCGTCTGCGTCGTGCCGTCCAGCGTTGGAGTGTGGATGCCTGTACCGAATTCGGCTGGGAGATACCGTTCCCGCAGATGACCCTGCATGGGGCTGTTACTGCGCTGGAGAATGATTGAAAATGTTGGGCTTCGCCACGCTCAGCCCAACCTACGGTTTGTGTTACATGAAAGACTGGTAGGTTGGGCTGAACAAAGTGAAGCCCAACAATCAGCCAGCCCTAGAAGAGGTCAGCTGCTGTACCACAAGATTCGAGTATCTCATCTGGTTTCTTCGATGCCATGTTTGGATAGAGGGTAGGTAATCAGGATAAAACTTATCTGGGTAAGGTAATAACCGCTTCAAGGCCGCGTGTTTTTGCTCTGCGTAGTATGACATCGCCGCCATGAGCGCGGGCGATATTGCGGGCGATGCCCAGGCCTAAACCTGTACCACCCGTCTCGCGGGCACGGGACTCTTCCCGACGGTAAAACGGGTTGAACAGGTTTTCCAGCTCGTCTTCGGGAACCCCTTCACCTCTGTCTGATATCACCAGGGTCAGCTGTTTTTCCGTGTCTTCTACTCTTACATTTGCCGCCTGGCCATAGCGTACGGCGTTTTCGATCAGGTTCATCAGGCAGCGTTTCAGTGCCAGTGGCCGCCCCAGATAGGGCGCCGCTTTGCCGGTGGCCAGTGTCATGGTCCAGCCCAGCTCCTGGGCATCATCCTGCAGTGATTCAAGTAGGGCATTAATATTTATGTTGACCTGCTTCTCCTTGCTCTCCGTTCCCCTGAGGTAGTCCAGGGTTGCCGTCACCATCTGCTCCATCTCATTCAGGTCTTTGTCAAAGCGTGCCTGCAGATCACTGTTCTGTAAAAGTGCAAGCCGCAGTCGCAAGCGGGTGATGGGGGTTTTTAGATCATGGGAGACAGCTGCCAGGACACTGCTGCGATCTTCAATATAACGCCGTAGTCGGGTCTGCATGGTATTGAATGCCTGGGCGGCCTGTTTGACCTCTCTTGGGCCTTTTTCATCCAGTGGTGAATGGGATATATCCTTGCCCAGATTATGTGCAGCTTCCGCTAAGGTGCCGAGCGGTTTTGTCACCCAGCGAACGGCCAGTAGCGAGATCAATATGATGGACAGTAGCAGGATGCCCAGATAGCCCAACAGCTTTTTTGGCCAACTCTCAATACCCTCTGGAAGCGGTCGTTGTACGTTAAGCCAGCTGTTGTCTGACAAGCGAATACTGGCCTGTAATCCACTCAATGGATTGGGGCGGAAAGGGCGTTCGGCGGGTCTGAGTTTCCGCTCAGAATCCCCTTCATGGCGTCTGCGCCAGGGTGGTGGTTCTGTTTCAAAACCGGGGCGGAATGGAAGAATCACAACCTGCAGTTCTGTATTTTCAGACAAAGCTTGGCGTAACAGCCGCTCAAGATGATGAGAAGGTATGGTGTTCGCATCGGGATCTTGTCTGAAGGGATTATCGGCCAGGCTTACTCGAAATGTGGCGGTACTGAAGGCACGGATAATACGCTGACGTTCATCGGCTGGTGTCTCTTCCATCAGATAGACAATGGAGGCGATACGTTGCACCAACTGCTGGCCGGTATTTTCGCGAATGATCTCTCCCCGGTCTTTTAACAGCAGTCCGGTACTGAGAAACTGCGCCAGTAACAGTCCACCAATCAGGATCAGAACCAGTCGACCGAACAGGGAGCGGGGCAGTAATCTCATGACGCATCACCCTTGTTGCTCATGACTTTTGTGGTGAGCACATAACCTTCACCCCGAACGGTTTTTATAATCTCCGGATCTTTTGGGTCGTCTTCAAGTCGGCGTCTGAGCCGGCTGATCAGTACGTCAATACTGCGGTCGAAGGGATCAGATTCTCTACCCTGTGTCAGATCCAACAACTGGTCCCGGTTCAAAACCCGGTTTGGGTGATCCAGAAAAACTTTCAGCAAACGATACTCGGCACCACTCAACGGCACCACGACACCACTGGATGAGATAAGATGGCGTGCGACAGAATCAAGTTGCCAGTTAGCAAAGTGTAGTGAGGAAGAGGTCTGCTCTTCCTGATCAAACGGCAGTGAAACGGCCCGACGCAGCACGACCTTGATACGCGCCAGCAGTTCACGGGGATTGAAGGGTTTGGGCAGATAATCGTCTGCACCCATCTCCAGGCCCAGGATGCGATCCATCTCATCACCTCGTGCCGTCAACATTATGATCGGTATTTTTGATTTAACCCGTAGATTACGGCACAACTCCAGACCATCGGTGCCGGGCAGCATCAAATCCAGTACCACCAGATCAATGCGCTGCTCATCCAGCACCCGGATCATTGACTTACCTTCACCGACGGTGGTCACACGATAGCCATTCTGCTCCAGGTAGGCCTGCAGCAGTTGGCGTATCTCCAGGTCGTCATCGACCACCAGTATATGTCGCTGTTTCTCCATGGCTCCTTTATACCCGAATAGTTATAAATCATCTGAACGGTTTTGTAACAGAGTGTAACAGTTTGTCTGTTGTTACTCAGGCTTACAAAAAAGGCCCTTCTCGACATCAGCCCGTTACACCCGGGTGTTCTTATAGTCCTCACAGAAGGGGCAGCCTGCTCCGAACCAGAGAGGAAACAGAGATGAAACGTTCAAGTAAAATTATTATTGCAGCGGTTGCGGTTATTGGTATCAGTACAGCGGTTGCCGCGAATGGCCGGTTTGAT
>JAPHUE010000264.1 GCA_026196795.1 Sedimenticola sp. | reverse complement strand
TGTAGAAGATAAGCTGGTACAGCTGGTCAGGATATCCGGCTCAAAATTGCCAGAAAAACAAAAAGATGCAAATAAATTGGAGGGCCCAGTCATTCCTGGCATTGATCAAGGCGACACGGTCAGTGGTCAGGATGATGTGGATGATTTGCTTTCCAGTCTGGGCTTTTAGAGGTGTCAAAACATGGCCATTGATTTGGATGACGAGATCCTTCAGGACTTCCTGGTTGAAGCAGGAGAAATTCTGGAGCAGCTGAATGAGCAGCTGGTGGATCTGGAACAGCAACCAGATGATTTTGATCTGCTCAATGCCGTGTTTCGCGGGTTTCACACGATCAAAGGTGGGGCCGGTTTTCTCAGTATCGATCCTCTGGTTAATGTATGCCATGTGTCAGAAGACGTATTCAATGTGTTGCGGCAAGGGCAACGTAACGTTGATGCGGTCCTGATGGATGCCGTTTTGCAAGTTCTGGATGTTGTTAATGAGATGTTTGCTCTGGTACAGGCAGGTGAAGAGCCGGAAGAGGCGGATGCTGAACTGCTTGCAACCCTTGCCCGTTTAGCCGTCCCTGAAGATGAAGGTGAAGAAGAGCCAGTTGCTGAGCCTGAAGTCGTCGAAGAGGCGGTGAACGTGGTTGAGGCATCTGCCCCTGAATCAAGCCCTGACCCGGCTTTGGGTGGTGATGAAATCACCGAAGATGAGTTTGAAGCATTGCTGGACCAACTCCACGGGACAGGAAAACATTCAGGTGTACCTGCAGATGAGTCAGCTTCTGTGCCAGCCAAACCAGCCGCCAAATCAGCCCCAGCCAGTGGCGATGATATATCAGAAGAAGAGTTTGAAAATATTCTTGATCAACTTCATGGAAAAGGGCAGTTTAGTGGCCTGCCGGCAGGGACAGCTGCAGACACCTCAGCAAATGATGAAGCAGTAAAAGCGGAAGCAAAGCCAGCCCCCGCTCCCGCCAAAAAGAGTGACTCCGACGACATTACCGATGAAGAGTTTGATGCACTGCTTGATGAGCTTCATGGTAAAGGAAAATTTGGGACTGTAAATTCGTCTGCCGGTGAGGCTGGGTCAGAAACAAAAGCTGAAAAACCGGCTGCTCCGCCAAAGAAGGCCGCACCAGCTAAAGCAAAACCAGCGGCGAAAGAACCGATAAAAAAAGCACCGCCTCCTAAAGCGGCGGATGATAAAAAGCAGGCATTGGCCCGCAAGGCTGCGCCTCCTGCCGAGACAACCATCCGCGTGGATACGGCACGATTGGATGAGATCATGAACATGGTGGGCGAATTGGTTCTGGTTAGAAACCGACTCGAAACACTAAAAGCCAAGCTGGGTGATGAAGAGGTTGCTACGGCTGTTGCCAACCTGGATGTTGTAACTTCGGATCTGCAAAACTCGGTCATGAAAACCCGAATGCAGCCTGTCAAAAAAGTTTTTGGGCGTTTCCCTCGCGTTGTACGAGACCTTGCCCGGAGCTTGAAGAAAGAGATTGACCTTGAACTACATGGAGAAGATACAGATCTGGATAAAAACCTGGTCGAAGCCTTGTCTGATCCCATGGTTCATCTGGTACGCAATGCGGTAGATCACGGTATTGAGATGCCGGATGAGCGTGAAGCCGCCGGAAAGCCACGTAAAGGTACTGTAGTCCTCTCCGCAGCTCAGGCGGGTGACCATATCCTGCTGACCATTGCGGACGATGGTAAAGGCATGGACCCGGATGTCTTGCGTCGTAAGGCGGTTGAGAAGGGCATGATGGATGAGGAGGCGGCAGCTCGACTGGATGATAAAGATTGTTACAACTTGATATTTGCTGCGGGTTTCTCAACCAAAACTGAAATATCCGATGTCTCTGGGCGTGGTGTGGGAATGGATGTGGTTAAAACCCGCATTGCTCAGATGAATGGTCAAGTAGAAATTGATTCTGAATATGGTAAGGGAAGTCTGATTACCATCAAGTTACCACTCACTCTGGCCATTCTTCCGACGCTGATGGTGGTTCTTGGAGAACAGCCCTTTGCATTACCACTTGCCAGTGTTGTTGAGATCTTCAATCTGGATCTTAAACGCACAAATGTGGTTGATGGACAGCTGACGATTATGGTGCGCGAACGTGCATTGCCACTGTTTTATCTACATAAATGGCTCGTTCCTAGTGCCACACGTGGTAATAGGGAGTCGGTTGGCCATGTCGTGGTAGTGACTGTTGGTAATACCCAGGTTGGCCTGGTTGTCGATCATCTTATCGGACAGGAAGAGGTAGTGATTAAACCATTAGGTGCACTACTACAAGGTTTGGATGGCATGGCAGGGGCGACGATTACAGGTGATGGAAATATCGCCTTGATTCTGGATATCCCGGGGCTAATGCGAAAATATGCGCACCGCTAAGCTGACTTTTTGTAATGTCGAGAAAGCAGTAGGTCATCTGGACAGTTCTCGATTCTGCGATAGCATGAACTGGGTGGTTATCTCATGATCGCCTCAAAGGTACGTGTACTGGTTGTTGATGATTCTTCATTTTTTCGACGACGCATTGCTGAAATCCTCGGCAAGGATCCAGCTATTGAAGTGGTGGGTTTTGCCGGGAATGGTGAAAGTGCCATAACGGAAGCGCGCCGCCTCAAACCGGATGTCATTACCATGGATGTGGAGATGCCTGTGCTGGATGGTATCAGTGCGGTGAAGCGTATCGTTGCAGAAAACCCGACTCCCATACTGATGTTTTCATCACTCACCCATGAAGGCGCGCGTGCCACATTGGATGCGTTAGAGGCTGGTGCTGTAGATTTCTTGCCCAAGCAGTTTGATGAAGGACGGGGGAGGGATGCAGCCAGTGAATTGGCAAGACGTGTCTTGGCTATAGGCTCACGGGGCATTAACCGTCGCTTGGGCACTATTATCAGGCCACAGCCAGTGGCACGTGAATACCCCAAGAGTATATCAACGGTAACGCGTAAAGGTGTACATAAGTTGATTGCGATAGGGGCATCAACCGGTGGTCCGGTGGCCATTCAATCCTTACTGACTGTACTGCCCGAGTCCTTCCCGCTGCCTATAATTCTTGTGGTACACATGCCAGCCAGTTTCACACCGGCCTATGCTGAACGGCTTGATTCCCAGTGTGCCATAAACGTAACAGAGGCCGGTGATGGCGACTTGTTGCAGCCAGGGCATGCCTATCTTGCTCCAGGAGGGAAGCAGATGGTTTTCGAACAACGTGGTGAAGGGATTGTTATAAGGATTAAAGAGAGCAGTTCCGATCAGACCTATCGGCCATGTGTCGATGTCAGTTTTGGTTCTGCAGCTAGACTGTTACCTGGAAAAGTTTTAGCAATTATTCTTACTGGCATGGGATCAGATGGTAAGCAGGCAGCACGTGTGCTTAAGGATGGCGGCTCTACTATCTGGTCACAAAATGAGGAGAGCTGTGTGGTGTATGGAATGCCGCAGGCAGTGGAAAAATCAGGCCTTTCTGATCGTGTGCTGGCTCTGGCTGAGATTGGCCCAAGCTTAACCAAGGTGGTGTAGAGTGGATTATCTAAGCATCGTTGGTGTCATCATCGCGCTGGTTGCCATTCTGGGAGGCAATGCCCTGGAAGGGGGCGAAATAGGGGCGTTGGCAAATGGTCCGGCGCTGGTAATTGTTTTTGGTGGCACGGTTGGTGCCATCATGTTGCAAACACCTATGTCGGTGTTTCTTCATGCCCTCAGGTCGGCGGGATCAGTCTTTAAATCCAAGCGGCGAGTGCTGCAGCCAACGATCAAGAAAATTATTGATTGGAGTAATATCGCCAGAAAAGAGGGGTTGCTCGGACTGGAGACGATAGCGGAGAACGAGCCAGATCTGTTTATCCGCAAAGGTATGCAGCTGCTGGTTGATGGCAGTGAGCCTGAAGTGATTCGCAATATTCTGGAGGTGGAGATCGAGACCCGTGAACACCATGACCTTCAGGCAGCGAAGGTTTTCGAAGGTATGGGCGGTTATTCACCCACGATCGGAATTATTGGTGCGGTCATGGGGCTGATTCATGTCATGCAGAATTTGGCTGATCCCAGTAAGTTGGGCAGTGGCATTGCCACGGCATTTGTCGCGACGATCTATGGTGTTGGTCTGGCCAATCTTTTTTTATTGCCATTTGGCAACAAACTAAAAGCGCTGGCCATGAGTCGAAGCCATTTCAGAGAGATGGTTATCGACGGAATCGTATCGATAGCCGAGGGTGAAAATCCGCGCAATATTGAGTCCAAACTACAAGGGTACCTGATCTGATGGCACGCAGACGGCGGCGGCATGAAGAGCATGAAAACCACGAACGGTGGTTGGTCTCTTATGCTGATTTTATCACGCTGTTGTTTGCCTTTTTTGTTGTTATGTACTCTATCTCGTCAGTAAATGATGGGAAGTACCGTGTGCTCTCAAGTACGTTAACGGAAGCCTTTGTGTCGACGGCCCGCAGTCTTGAACCGATACAGATTGGTGAAGAGATCAGAGAGATCGAACCGCAAGTAGGGGATCTGACGATTATTCAGCCTACGGAGGCTGATCTGTCACAGCCTGATCCCCTCGAAGAGGAGAGTCAGGGTAATTCAGTGGTCGATACCAAGACACTGGATGCGGTGAAAAGTGACCTCTCAACATCGCTTTCTGAATATACAGATCAAGGACTGGTTAATGTAACCCGGACTGATCGGGGCATTGAAGTAGAGATGAAGAGCAATATGCTGTTTGAGAGCGGCAGTGCCAGGTTGTCGCGTGAAGCACTTAAGGCGCTCCGAAAAGTAATTCTCATTGTAAAACCGCTGCCCAATCTAATAAATGTCGAGGGGCATACGGATAATGTGCCTATCAAGACCATTACTTTCCCATCAAACTGGGAGCTCTCTGCAGCGCGCTCGGCAAGCGTGGTGCACTATTTTGCAAAACTGGGTGTTGAGTCCAGTCGCATGGCGGCTATTGGTTATGGT
>JAPHUE010000150.1 GCA_026196795.1 Sedimenticola sp. | reverse complement strand
TTCCAACTCTCTCTTATGTAACTCATCGGTACCCGCAGCACAACCATCTTCTACTACGATGACATTAAAACTCTCATCTGCAAGACTACGGACAGTTGAAGAGACACACTGGTCAGTAAAGATACCGGTCATCACCACATTCTTAATGCCCATATTCTGCAAAATCAGACGCAGATTGGTTCCTGTCAGGGCACTATCGGTGGTCTTGGTAAATTCAATCTCACCATGGAGTGGAGTTAACTCAGGCACAATCTGCGAGCTCACCTCATCTTTTGGGAGTAACAGATAATTCCACCCGGGCTTTTTCTGGCTCAATGAACGGTCGCGCCCATCCTCCAAAAGAGAGGCGATCCTTGCATGCAGTACATCCATACCCTGCGTGCGGAAGTGTGCCTGAAGCTTTTTGACCGTCGGTATGACGATATTGGTCATGCGGTCGTGAAACGGTGCCCAGCGGAGGCGCTCCGCTGGGTCATCGGCCTGCTGCATATAGACATTCTGAATATCAATCGTCAACAGCGCTGTCTCTTCAGGCAGTAGATTGAGGTCAGCCGGTTCAGGAGCACCCTGATAATAAAAAGATCTAAAATCAGTTTTCCAGTTCACTTAGCCTCCCGCAAAAATTCACCTTTACATCATAGTGCAACCTGATTTATCCAAATGCAACGACTCGTCCCGGTGACGATGAAAGGGCAATATCTGCCCCATCGACCGGATAATATCCCAGGCCCTGGTCGAACGCAGGCAGTGCGCTCTCAGCTGGTAATATCGAAAATCAATCGTGCCATCAAAAGAACGGCGAATCGTATCTTCATTATCTCTGCTGGTATGCAGGTTGTCTCTCGTATGATTTCGGCTCATGACAATCTCCTGTACAATTGAGTTTTTCTCATCATTAATAAAGTCAAATTAGTGACTAGATGATATGAAGCAACTATAGTTAGGATATATTGATCAAACAAACGACCATTTTTCATTTAAGGATTAGATATATTCATCTATAAATCCATATGATTATTCCTCCGCTAAACGCCATACGAACATTTGAGGCTGCCGCACGACATCTCAGCTTCAGCCTGGCAGCCGAAGAGCTGCATGTGACCGCCTCAGCCGTCAGTCATCAGATAAAAACATTGGAAGCGTTCCTGGACGTGAAACTGTTTAAACGACAGCCTCGTCAGGTCACGCTGACACCAGAGGCCGAGGCCTACCTGCCTGCCATACGCATGGGGCTGGAGCAGATCAGCGAGGCAACACGCCGGGTAATGTATCGACAGGATGCGGTAATTCGAATCAACCTCGCGCCGGCCATTGCGGGTGGCTGGTTGATTCCACGCCTGTATGATTTTTATAACCAGCATCCGGATATAGAGATTGAAATCACAACATCCATGAAGCTGGTGGACTTTAATCGCTCTGATGTCGATCTGGCCGTTCGCTTCGGCAAGGGTCACTGGGAAGGCCTCACAAGCCACCTACTCATTACCGATGAGCTGGTACCGGTATGCAGCCCTAACCTGGTCGGTAAAAAGAGTTACCCGAATTCACCAGAGGCTCTACTTACTCTTCCATTACTGCATGTCAGACCAAAAGCAATGGATTGGCAAGAGTGGTTCAAGGTCGCAGACATTAAACACGATGCGTTAAAGATGGGACCAGGCTTTCAAAGCTCACCCTTGATGCTGGACGCGGTCGAAGCGGGCCTGGGGTATGGCATTGTAAGTCGCCACGTAATTGAACAGGAACTGAGAAGCGGGCGACTTGTGATTCCTTTTGATATCAGGGTCACTGGGAGCAATGGGTACTATCTTGTCTACCCTGAAAGCCGACACAAAGATCACAAGGTAGAACTCTTTCGGGAGTGGGTACTTGGTCAGATAGAGCGCTGATTAGCGCACTGTTATGGATACAACTGAACAATGCCGCTCTTGCCCTCGAAATCACCCACCATCCAGATCTGCTCAAAGGGGTGACTACCAGGCACATCAATATGGTGCTGTAGCGCCTTTATCTCGGCCGCTCCCCAGGCCGGATGAGCATTTCTAATCACTAACCAAACGCGCTTGGTTTTATAGTGCTTGTGTGATTTATTTTCCAGAATACGATTTAGCGCTTTGAGTAGACGAGCGTGGGGGTCGGGGACTGTTTCGAGATCCCGCAGGGCTTCTAGCGTAATATCACTCAACTCCCTCCCGAGTATCTGCATCGCCTCCTGCTCACTTCCATAAAGGTGAGCCACTTCCAGATCCAATCGATCGCCTTCAAATTTACAGGAGACATCCGGTTTTATCGGCCGGTTGTGCCAAATATGCCGGATCTTTTTTCCAGTATTTTGTTCATACCACCGCATAAAGAGCTTTGCAGCCTGATGTTCCAGTTGGATTTTTTCGTGCTCACTCGATTGCATAGATGACATGGTAATACAAATATTTCGCTGCTCGTGATACCGCTACCCTCTTGGACAATAAATTATAGATAGGTCCAGCTCATTTATAAATAAATGTGAGCATGTTGCCAAGAAAAGTTACACTAGCATATGAGTCTTTGTGTGACAGAGACCGGTTTAATCAGGATAAAAAGATGCAAAACAACGATATTCTACGCCGCATTCGCTATATTTTTGATCTGGGCGACTCACAGATGCGCGGGCTGTTTGCTCTGGCTGATCTAAAAATCGGACTCCCACAGGTCCGCAACTGGTTACTGAAGGATGATGACCCGGACTATGTAGCACTCACAGACACGGAACTTGCCTCCTTTTTGAACGGCCTGATTACTGATATGCGTGGACAAAGAGAGGGGCCAAAGCCTGTTCCTGAAAAACGCCTAACAAATAATATCATTTTCACGAAACTGAAAATTGCCTTAAACCTTCAGGCAGAAGATGTTTTGGCGATACTTGCAAAGGCCGGATTAACTATAAGCAAGCATGAGTTAAGTGCCTTTTTCCGCAAGCCAAGCCACAAGCACTATCGTGAATGCAAAGATCAGATTCTACGGAATTTTCTTATGGGTCTGCAGCAAACATATAGAGACAACGAAGCGTAGGAGCAGCTGTCGGCTTACTAGAGTAAGATACTATCGCCCTTTGACAAAAACCGCCTTTTTATTTTTATGAATAGCTATATCGTCTTGGCTGACCTGAAATATGCCGATGGAATAAATCAAACCAACTCAAAACGGGCATGGGCACGCTGCATATCGATATAAATGTAAAGCTCACAGTAAGCATTCTCAGTCGCAGGGTCATCGCCACAACTACATCCGGCAATAATTTCACTGAAAAACACACCCACCTTAACTGCTATCTCAACGCCATCATCTTTAACTGAGAGTAGACTCAGCTCCATATTGGAAGCGTCAACGTAGCCGCCCTGACTCACCCCCCTTTGCAGCGGAAGTAAGTCAGGTTCAAGCGCCATCAACTCAGCTTTCAGCGACGGCTCGAATGCAGCTGTGCACCAGTCTTGCAACGCCTGCTTCAATATAACCAAAGAGATTTCCTACTGTAACCACACACCAAAAAACAGACGCAATTATTTTACCTGGATAATCTTGTGTCGACTCTTCACGGTTTTACTGGAACACATTCAGCAACCGGGCGCTGATCACTGCCACTCTCTTTGCAGTAGTGCAGCTGACCATCAGCATAACCAATCCAGGCACGCTGAAGATTATTGTCGATGGAGGTTACTGCAGAACCACGCGCCGTTATGGCCTGGGTGCAGGTTGTCCAGAAAGGAACCGCTGTTCCTCCGCCACCATTACAGAAGCGCACCGATCCATCCGCATAACCAACCCAGGCACCGTTTGTACTGTTGCTACTGATAACTGCAATACCACTTCCTGCCGAGACAGACCCCACCAACATCACCATTAAAAACAGAAACAGTCCGATCCGTTTATCCATAACAGCGCTCCTTTTCCATTTTTCAGAATACTCGTTATACCATCCAGCATGTCACTCGATTTGATTACGGCCTGACGAGCGTAACATGACTACCCGCCCTACTGGCTGAAATATCCAGCCGCAGAGGCATCTGCTCCTTTAATTCAGCCACATGTGAGATGACACCGATCATCCGCCCAGAGGCTTGAAGATCAATCAGGGTGCGAATCGCCAGATCAAGGGACTCCGGATCCAACGAACCAAACCCCTCATC
>JAPHUE010000269.1 GCA_026196795.1 Sedimenticola sp. | reverse complement strand
TCAATCCCCGAACATCAGTGCCGTCAAAATAAAATCCAGTCCCAAAACTGCCAGAGACGAGTGAACCACCGTGCGAGTAGTCGCTCGGCTCACGCCTTCAGAGGTTGGTATGGCATCATACCCCTGAAACAGTGCAATCCATGTGCATACCACACCAAAAACCACACTCTTGATTGCCCCGTTGAAAACATCTTCGTGCAGATCAATTTTAGCCTGCATCTGAGCCCAGAAGGCACCATCATCGACACCCAGCAGACCCACACCAACAAAATAGCCCCCGATTATGCCCAGCGCACTGAACAGCGCTGCCAGTAGCGGCATGGAGAAGAATCCGGCAAAGAAGCGCGGAGTCAGCACCCGCCGAACCGGATCAACCGCCATCATTTCCAAGCCGGACAACTGCTCTGTGGCCTTCATCAACCCAATCTCAGCGGTCAGCGCCGAGCCCGCCCGCCCGGCGAACAGCAACGCAGCCACTACCGGTCCCAGCTCACGCACCAGCGAGGCGGCCACCATCACACCCAGTGTCTGCTCGGCACCAAACTGGGAAAGAATATAATAACCCTGCAGACCCAGCACCATCCCCACAAACAGGCCGGAGACGCTGATAATCAATATAGACAACACGCCAACAGAATAGATCTGCTTGACCAGCAAACCCGGTCTGAACAGCAGATCGGGCAGGCCCCGGAATATGCCCAGCAACAGCAAATGGCCTCGGCCCAGCCGCTCCAGAATGCCGATACCAACGCGCCCCAACCTGGCTAATGAATCTAACATGCACCCTCCAGCAGATCATCAGCCAGCTCGGGCGCCGGATAATGGAACGGAACGGGGCCATCAGCGAGACCCTGCATGAATTGGCGGGTCCAGGCAGAATCTGAATTCATCATCACTTCTGCCTCCCCTGACTCAATCACCTTGCCATTGGAGATCACATAGATCAGATCAGCGATCGCTGCCGTCTCATGCACATCATGGGAGACGATAATACTGCTCAGCCTACTGGCATCGTTCAGTGCGCGTATCAACTCAACCAGCACACCCATGGAGATAGGATCCTGGCCAGTAAACGGTTCGTCATACATGATCATCATGGGATCAAGCACCATGGCACGGGCCAGCGCCACCCTTCTCGCCATGCCGCCGGAAAGCTCGCTCGGCATGAGATCCCTGGCCCCTCTAAGACCCACGGCCTCCAGCTTCAACAGTACCAGCTTGCGTAACATAGAAGGCGGGAGGTCAGTGTGCTCTTTCAGGGGATAGGCGACGTTCTCGAAGACACTAATATCGGTCAGCAGCGCACCACTCTGAAACAGCATACCCATGCGCATGCGCAGCTTATAGAGGTCACGGTTGCCGAGACGATGAATATTCTGCCCATCAACATGGATAGTGCCGGATGATGGCCGCAACTGACCACCGATCAATTTAAGCAGGGTGGTTTTGCCGGTTCCACTTGGCCCCATTATGGCCGTGATTTTACCCCTGGGAATATCGATATCCACGCCATCGAATATCTTCCGATTACCTCGCGAAAAATGCAGCCCCCGTATACGTACCAACGGCTCTTGTTTGTCAGCAGTCTCCGCCATCACTTACCCACTCTCACACTTTCACTCCATTGAACCAACTTGCCCTGACCTGCAGGCAAAGGGGGCATTCTCACCTTTTGCAAACGATAGCGTCAAGCCTGATTCTTCACCCTCAGCCCGCTATTCCCGCAAGTAACTGCTTCAGTATCTTCGCATCCTTCAAAACCTTCATCTCCGGAGGCTCCCCAGCGAACAGCAAATAGACCTCCGTTTCAGTTACGGATGAAAGCAATAACCGCTCCATTACCTTACGTAACACAACCAGATCCCGCGCGACCTCCGTCGACATCAACAAGCAGCAACTGTGTCGGTTTGAGGCGCTCAATACCCCGGCTTCGGGAACTATGGACTCTTCAGACAAACTGAGCAAAAGATCATTTCCACCCACTGACCCGACTCGTTCAATCTCCTCAGCAGACAGAGGAACCCAGGAGACCAGGCCAGCCACCTTTTCTCCCAGCGTTTTCAGACACTGCTGCAACGACTCTAATGCCCCCTGCTCAGCCATGCAGTTGGATATATCGAGAATAAAACGAAAAGAATCTGCTACATCATCACGCCATTGCGTAAAAACATCGACATCAGCAGACAGCCAGAGCGCAGGCGGGATCTGCACAATCTGAAACTCGTTGGCATAGTAACTGAGCCGCCAATCGGCCGGCAGATCATCCGGATAGAAAGCCGACAACCAGCCACTATGCTCCCATCCTGCAGCCCCAATCTTTATATCAGCCATCATCGGTTAAAGACCCATGCTCAACATAGCGATCAGCCAGATAGATCAACACCAGCACGGGCAAGCCGAGCAGTGCGGTAAACAGGAAAAACTGCTCATAGCCAACGGCATCCACGATAGAGCCGGAGTACCCGCCCAACAACTTGGGCAATAAAGTCATCAACGAACTGAAAAGTGCATATTGAAAAGCGGTAAAGGCGATATGCGTTAAACCGGACAAGTAGGCAACAAAGGCCGCACCCGCAAGACCGGCACTCAGATTATCGGCGGCTATCACCATAATCAGCAAGGGGACATCCGCGCCACTCTGCGCCAACAGCAGAAACAGTAGATTAGTGCCGGCTGATAACAGCGCACCCAGAAAAAGAATGCGCATCACACCATAGCGGAGGGCCAGCAAGCCGCCTAAAAATCCGCCCATAACAGTCATGATCAGACCATAGACTTTTGTGATGTTGGCGATCTGATCTTTGCTGAAGCCCATATCCTGATAGAAGACATTGGAGATAACTCCCAGCACAATATCCGAGATGCGGTAAAGCCCTACCAGCAGGAGCACCAGGATAGCCGCCCGTCCGTAGCGGTGAAAAAAATCAGCCACTGGATCCAGGTAGGTCTCCCTTAACACCACGGACCGGACCAATCCGACACGCACAAGTAACCGCCCCCAAAAAAAGGCCATCACGACAGCAAAGAAGAGCCGCAGCATCTCTGCCATAAAGCCAGCCAGACGAAGATCTACCAAGAGATAATCAGTGAAGCCTGACGCGATGGGCGTGACCCACCCTCGCACCGAGAAAAAACTCATCACAAAGAACGATACAACCACAAAAAACAGCAACAGGAACCGAAGATAATCCCCCGTACTGCTC
Source organism: Sedimenticola sp. (assembly GCA_026196795.1). Lineage (GTDB taxonomy): Bacteria > Pseudomonadota > Gammaproteobacteria > Chromatiales > Chromatiaceae > Sedimenticola. The sequence goes on along the minus strand of JAPHUE010000269.1, from coordinate 9,576 downwards.
AGCGAACTGGCCGGCTTGTCTGGCGTAACAGGCTCTGTGATAGTGAGCGTTGTTATCACACCCACCAGCATCACAGCCGCCATTGAAATATACGTCCACTGCCAGGCAATATAGTCATATACGCCCTCTTCCGCACCAAACCAAACCGCGAGATTAAGCGCCCCGGCCCCGGCAACCAGCATGCCTACACGATAACCGGCGATATACATGGACGCCATCATCGCCTGCAACTCCCTTTCAGCCGATTCAATACGGTAGGCGTCGATTACGATATCCTGAGTCGCTCCCGCGAAACCCAGTAATACGGCAGCAAAGGCCATCAGAGTGAGATGCTTGGAGGGATCAGTGAAGGCCATCCAGAGGATGGCGCTAATAATGAGAAGCTGCGCTAATAGTAACCAGCTTCGACGCCGGCCCAGCAGTGCGGTTAAAAAAGGCAGGGGTAGACGATCCACAATGGGAGCCCAGATAAATTTGAACGAATAACCGAGTGCAGCCCAACTAAAGTAGGTTACTGTTGAGCGATCCACCTCCGCATCACGCAGCCAAAGTGACAGGGTTGAGAAAATCAGCAGCAGCGGAAGACCGGCAGAGAAGCCCAAAAAAAACAGCGTCAACACTTGCGGTTGACGATAAGCATCCCACGCCGCCGCCCAGCCTTTTCCCTCTGCTGCCATCATATTCCGCCACTCATTTATCTTGAAGCCAAGCCCAAGCGGGTGATTGTAACTGATAACCGACCCATTTCCGTATCACTGACTATCTAGCACTTGCATCCTTTCAACAGGAAACGGACAATTTAGTATCTGCAATTCGGAGTCAAGCATGCAAAACTACCAAAAAGATTTTCTGGACTTCGCCCTCGATGTGGGCGTCCTGAAGTTTGGACAATTCACCCTGAAATCAGGTCGCGTCAGCCCCTACTTTTTTAATGCCGGCCTGTTTAACAGCGGATCAAGCCTCGCCCGACTGGGTAAATTCTACGCCCAGGCCATTGTGGACTCAGGCATAGCGTTTGACGTCCTGTATGGTCCTGCCTACAAGGGAATACCGCTTGCCGCCGTCACCGCCGCCGCACTGTATGACCATCATGGCATCGACATCCCCTACGCATTCAACCGCAAGGAGGCAAAAGCTCATGGCGAAGGGGGCAGCATTGTGGGGCACCCCCTGAAAGGGCGTATCATGATTATCGATGATGTCATTACTGCAGGAACTGCTATCAGGGAGTCTATGGATATCATAGAGGCGCAGGGCGCCAAACCTGCAGGCGTGGTTATTGCACTGGACCGTCAGGAGCGCGGCAAGGGGGAACACTCCGCCATCCAGGAGGTCGAAAAGGATTACAACATGCCGGTTGCCGCCATTGTCCGCCTTGAGCATGTGGTGGATTATCTTGCGGCAAAAGATGATGCCGACGACGCTTTGAAACTGATCCAGGCATACCGTGACCAGTACGGAGTGTGATCTGCTGACTTTACATAGAACAGATTCTACCCGATAGTGCAGCTACACTATGCAATATAAAAGCAAACTAACCGTTAATACTCTCCAGGGACTATGATAAGAGCCAACAGACTAGCCAAAGGATTACTTGCCGCCTGCATTCTTTTTACAATGCAGGCCCAGGCGGGGAAAATCTATCGGTGGGTAGACGCGGAAGGCAATGTCCACCTGTCGGATAAAGTGCCTTCGGATCATTCCAAGAACGCACGATCTGTATTGAGTGAAACCGGCCGGGAAGTCGATCGTGTCCAGCGAGCCAAGACCGCTGAAGAGATTGCCAAGGAGAAAGAGCTGGAAAAGCTGCGTGCCGAACAGCAACGATTGATTGAAATTCAGCGCGCCAAGGATCAGGTACTACTGCGAACCTTTCGGACCGAAGACGACCTGCTGATGGCACGCAACGGCAAGTTAATCGCCATTGACTCAAATATCCAGGTCATACGTGGCAACATTCGCCGCATGAAGACTCGACTCGCTGAAATGCAGCAGAGTGCCGCCGCCATGGAGCGTCAGGGCCAGCGACTGTCAGAAAATCTGCTGAAGGATATAGAGACCACCCGCACGCAGTTGAAGGATAGCTACACTACAATCATTCATAAGGAGCAGGAAAAAGAGGTCATAAGAAACGTGGCCTCCAAGGATCTGGCGAGATTCCGCAGCTTGAAAAATCTGCATGATGAAAACGCCGATCCCCAGCTTACACAGAAGAAGCGCCGGTCGCTGCTCGATACCGTCGTCATCTGCCCGGATGAGAATACCTGCAACAAGGCCTGGGAGAAGGTGGAAGAGTATGTTAGAAAGCACGCCACCACCCGCTTACAAATGCTCAGTGACGTGATCATTATGGCGGCCGCCCCACAAAAGGACGACGACATCAGCCTGACCGCCTCGCGCATACGCTACAAGGATCGGCCTGGTGCGGAGCTGTTCATGGATCTACAGTGCAAACTCTCACCTCGCGGGAATGATCTCTGCCAAACCGAGCAGATAGAGCAGATCCGACTCGGCTTCAGAGACTATTTGGATGACTCGATAAAACAATAGAGCTGGGATTATCCAGAGACCTGTTCTGCACCAAACAGCGCGCGCGCAAGGATTGCCCATTGCAACTCCCAGCCAACCGTCGGCGAGGTTTTGAAGCGGGTTCGCAAAAATTGATGCATCCGCCCCTCGATCAGCGACAACATCAGGGCAGCTCCACCTTCTGCGTCGACACAAACTGCATCGTCACGCATCCGCGATTCACGTAATATCTGGCGCAACTGGGTTTCCAGCCGGGCAAAAAACTGCTCCACACGCTGGTGCAACCGCTCTGTCTCACCCACCAGGGCATCTCCCAGCAGGACACGGGTGATTCCCGGGTTTCGCTCAGAAAAGGCCAAGAGCAGGTAGAGCACCTTGGCACAGCGCGCCTGAGTTCCCCGCTCACTCTCAAGTATCTGATTAATGCGGGCAAAGACCGACTCTTCCGCAAAGCCGATCAACCCTTCGAACATCTTTGCCTTGCTGGCAAAGTGGCGATAGAGGGCAGCCTCTGAGACACCGACCGCCCGCGCCAGAACGGCGGTGGTAATACGCTCACCGGGACTGCGTTCCAACTCAGCCGCGAGTGATTCCAGAATCATCTGCTTGCGGGACACCTTTTGGTTCATTAGCAGCAGCTCAACGGCGTTTGATCAAGGTTCCAATACCCTGATCGGTAAACAACTCCAACAGAACGGCATGCTTCACCCGACCATCCACTATCACCGACGAATTGACCCCCGCATTAACCGCATCCAGGGCACACTGGATCTTGGGCAGCATGCCGCCATAGATCGTGCCATCGGCCACCAGCTTATCGACACGACTGGAGGTCAGTCCTGTCAACAAATTGCCCTCCTTATCCAATAAACCCTGGGTATTGGTTAACAGGATCAATTTCTCTGCCTGTAACACTTCGGCCATTTTTCCAGCGACCAAATCGGCATTAATGTTGTAAGAGCGGCCATCATCACCCACACCAATTGGCGCAATAACCGGGATAAAATCACCACCTACCAGCATATCAACAACCGATTTATTGATACTGGCCACCTCACCGACATGACCCACATCGATAATTTCAGGGACCTGCAGCTCAGGCGCTGTACGCTTAACCACCAACTTACGCGCATGGATCAGGCCACCATCCTTACCTGTAAGACCGACCGCAGACCCGCCATGCTGATTCAGCAGATTGACTATTTCTTTGTTAACCTGACCACCCAGCACCATCTCCACCACATCCATGGTTTCACTGTCGGTGACCCGCATGCCCTGGACGAACTCACTCTCTTTACCCAGTCGACTGAGGAGATGACCGATCTGCGGCCCACCGCCATGCACGACTACAGGATTGATACCCACCAGCTTCATCAACACCACGTCACGAGCAAAGCCATCTTTCAGCTCCGGCTCGGTCATGGCATTGCCACCATATTTGATCACCACGGTTTTTCCACGAAAACGCTTGATATAGGGAAGCGCTTCCGTGAGAACATGGGCCACATTGTGTGCTGATTCAGGCGATAAACTCATGCTACCTATCACTATCTAATTTAAAAGTAACAAACATACCAAATGCACCCTGCATTGGCATAACCAAACCGAGTGTAAACTATCCATTTTTCATCGGTTACTGTGCGACTGAGCGTTTAAAATGGGGGCTGCAGTTCAGGTTCCGCTGTAATCAACCAGCCATGAAATTGCTGCTGTATTCGCTGCAATGCGGCCTCGCTGTCTGCCTCAAAGCGGAACACCAGTGAGGGTGTTGTATTTGAGGGCCTGACCAGCCCCCAACCATCTTCGAACTCGACCCGCAAACCATCAATATCCACCAGCTTGGCATCTGCAAAGTCAGCTTGTTCGATCAGCTTATCCATGAGCGCAAAATTCGCGCCCTCTTGCGCAAAACCGAGATTCAGCTCCGGCGTAGAAACACTCTCTGGCAGTGTTGCAAACACCTCGGTCACTGAAACCGGTTCAATCGAAAGTAACTCCAGCAAGCGGGCGCAAGAGTATAACCCATCATCGAAACCGTACCAGCGCTCCTTGATAAACAGGTGCCCACTCATCTCACCCGCCAAAAGTGCGCCTGTCTCCCGCATCTTCGCTTTAATAAGGGAGTGCCCGGTCTTCCACATGATAGGACGCCCTCCATATGAAAGGATCTCATCCGCCAGATGGCGACTTGATTTCACATCATAGATCACATCGGCGCCCGGTTGCCGGGAAAGAACATCACGCGCCAGAAGCATTAGCAGACGGTCAGGCCAGATTATCTTACCCTTGCCATCCACCACACCCAGACGATCACCATCACCATCAAATGCCACACCCAGGTCGGCCTTGCGATCTCGCACGGCTGCAATCAAGTCGGCTAGATTTTCCGGTTTGCCTGGATCAGGATGATGATTGGGGAAATCACCATCAACCTTGCAGTATAGTGGCGTCACGTCACAACCCAGCGCCTGGAACAAAGCAGGGGCAACAACGCCAGCAACCCCATTTCCACAATCCACCACCAGCTTGAGTGGACGGCTTAACTGCACATCATCGACAATACGCTCAATGTAATCAGGCAACAGATCTTGCTCATGCAGCGTGCCCTGCCCCTGCTTCAGGTCACCACTCTCTATACGTTTGCGAAGTCCAGCTATACCTGCGCCTGAGAGTGCTGAGCCGTTGATCACCACCTTCAATCCGTTATATTCAGAAGGGTTATGGCTCCCGGTAATCATGACCCCGGAGTTGCTTCCCAGAAAATGGGTAGCAAAATAGAGGACGGGTGTGGGCACCATCCCGATATCCACCACATCGCAACCACAAGCCAGCAACCCATCACTCAGCGCCTTACTAAAGGCAGCCCCAGAATGCCGCCCATCCCGTGCCACAATAACTGTCTGTTGCCCCTGCTCCTGCGCTTCACTGCCAATAGCCCTGCCAAGCTCAAACACGATGCGCTCATTCAGCGTCTGCCCAACCACACCGCGAATATCATAGGCCCTAAAAATAGAGCTCGGGAGCGAACCAAGTGGCTCGCTATAATTCGCACCGGCCCCTTCTTCCTCACTCTCGAACGCCTCAAGATCCGCCAATGTATCGTCAACACCAGGAGAATCAGCCGGGTCAGCCCCCGCACCCGATGCCTGCTTGCGGGAAGATTGTTGCCATACCTGCCGGATCAAGCCAAACACATGGCCAAACTCCTCAAGCCGAGGCTGATTAACACGACCAATCGTGCCACTTTTTAACACATCTACTAATGCAAACATCGATTCAAGATCATCACGCATCGCCTGCTTGAATCGTCTCGATTGCAGCAAGATAACGCCGATAATAAGCAGTGCCGCCCCACCCATTACAGCAAGCGTCAGCAGCTGAGCCTCCCCAGTCCAGTCGATTTGTTCGGGCGCAAAAGCCACTTGCCAGATGCTGCCCGCTATGGCAACTGATCCCGTCATTTCTGCAACGGGCTCACCTGCCCCCAACAGAACCACAGGCTTACCCTTTACAATCTGCTGTAACTCAATTCGACCATTAATTCCAGACAGTGCAGTGACGCTACTCTTTAAGCCACTGTATGGATAAGCCACATGCAGCACCCCGATGACAGGGCCACCTGCTTCGGAGAATACGGGGACTGCCATGGCTATGTGCTGCTGGTCAGACCCCATCTGATGAACCTCTGCTGCAGCGGGCGTCGCCCCCCGCTCAACACCGCGAAGCATATCCAGAGAGGCGTAACTAAAGGGAGGATTACCGGCTGAGTCCAATTGATCCCAGCCCTTGGGTAATAAGCGCACCTTCAGGGCGTCAGGCAATAAACGCTCCAGCTGCCGTTCTTGGCTCTGTAGTCCTGCCGCATCCTCGTTCAGGAAAGAGGCCCGCAGCTCACGCTTTTCGGCCAGACCTGCAAGTAACCCCTGTTTGACCTGCAAGCCACTGGACAGCCCCTCAGCCACGCTAAGAGAGATCAGTTGAAGTTGCGTCTGGCTATCTCGATGGCTTTGCTGTGTCTGCAAAAAAAGGATTGCGGCTGCACCCAAGGCAAGAATAATAAGCGTTGCCAGCACTGCCGCATTAAAATACCGCCCTGCACTACCTACAACAGCCACAACACGCGTCGCCGCCCCATCACTTCCACTCTTTTTTTTCTTACGTTTTAACATGACCACATCCCTGACTTCCCCCGATCAACGGTGTTTACAGCTGACCTACAGTGCACGCTTTTCTTCTGTTTACATCATCAGGCAGGGACAACGCAATTTGTTGATCCCGATTTGTGCTCAGCACCACCTAACCTCAGTGCCTACCTGAATGGCCAAACCCACCACTACCTCTTTCAGTGGCTCGAAACTCTTCTACAATCTCAAACTCCGCCCGGACCACAGGAATCACTACCAGCTGCGCAATCCGTTCACCAATCTCTATGCGGAAGGTATCGCTCCCCCGGTTCCAGCAAGAGACAAACAACTGGCCCTGATAATCTGAATCGATCAATCCCACCAGATTACCCAGGACAATACCATGCTTATGCCCGAGTCCCGAGCGCGGCAGAATGACCGCTGCCAACTTCGGGTCTTCCACATGGATGGCCATGCCCGTTGGAATCAGCTGTGTCTCGCCTGGACCAATATCCATCGGTGAATCCAGCATAGCACGCAGATCCATGCCAGCAGATCCTGATGTAGCGTAGGAGGGAAGTGGAAAATCATTACCAAGTCGAGCATCAAGTATTTTTAATTGTATGTCTGTTTTCATAGTGTTCCGCTATTAATTTCACTAACTGTTTTGCCAGCTCACCTTTGTCCGCCATCGGTAGAACAACCTGCCCGCCAGCCCACATGAGTGTCAAGGCATTCTCATCCCGCTCGAAGCCACCCTCCTGAGCACCGACCAGGTTGGCGGCAATCATATCAATCTTCTTGGCAATCCGCTTCTTCTCCGCATAGGTTTCCGGGGATTGCGTTTCAGCTGCAAAACCTACCGTAAAAGGCCCATCCGGCAAGGCGGCCACCGTCGCAAGGATGTCGTTATTTCGCACCAAATGAATGGCCATCTGCTCACTGTTTTTCTTTATTTTCTGATCTGCCACTATCTCCGGACGATAATCCGCTACCGCGGCACAGCCGACAAAGATATCGCAAGAGGTGACTCGGCCAAGTACCGCCTCCTCCATCTCAGTGGCTGTTTCAACATCGGTACGCTCAACACCAGACGGCGTCTCCAGCGTCACCGGCCCGGCAACCAGATCAACCTTGGCACCCATGGCAACAAAGGCCTTTGCCAGGGCAAAACCCATCTTCCCGGAACTTCGGTTACCAATAAATCGTACCGGGTCGATGGGTTCTCTGGTCGGTCCTGCGGTCAATAGAACCCGGGCACCGGCAAGGAGCCCCGAAGAGAAATGGGCGCAGATCTGCTGCAATAGCGCATCAGGCTCAAGCATCCGCCCCGGCCCAACCTCGCCGCAAGCCTGATCACCTGTGGCAGGCCCCCATAGCTGAACCCCTCTTTGGCGAAGCACCGCTACATTCTGCTGGGTAGCCGGGTTTTGCCACATCTGCTGATTCATGGCCGGCGCCAGACAGAGTGGTGCAGCGGTCGCCAGACAAAGCGTTGCGAGCAGATTATCGGCAAAACCGTTAGCCAATCGTGCCATAAAGCTGGCACTGGCTGGGGCAACAACAATAATTTCGGCCCAACGTGCCAGTTCGATATGTCCCATCGCTGCTTCATGGGCCTCATCAAACAGCGCCTGACGTACGGGCCTGCCGGAGAGAGCCTGTAGTGTCATCGGTGTTACAAATTGACTGGCACCGTCGGTCAACACCACCTGAACCTCGGCACCCGCTTTTACCAGAAGCCGGACCAACTCGACCGTTTTATAGGCAGCGATACCACCGGTAATACCCAGCAGCACCCGCCGTCCCGACAACACACTCATCTCATCGCTCTGCATGGATCCGATTCACTTTGGCTACAAAGTTATCAAGGTTAACTGAATGAACGATTCTCTGGAACCCACGCCGCACTATTGATATGATTTTATCGCCTATTAAAACAAGGAGGTTTATATGGCGATTACTGATTGGCCTGCTGATGAGCGGCCCCGAGAAAAATTACTGCAGCGTGGCGCCAACGCCCTGTCGGACGCCGAGTTACTAGCCATTTTTCTACGCACCGGCGTTCGAGGTAAAAGCGCGGTTGATCTTGCCCGAGATCTCCTCATACACCATAAAGGACTGGGGAATCTCCTCGCCGCCGATCAAGCCAGCTTCTGCCGGAGTCACGGACTGGGCAGTGCCAAGTTCGCCCAACTGCAGGCGGTACTGGAGATGAGCCGGCGCCACCTGCGAGAGAATCTGGATAGAGGCGACGCGATCACCAGCCCCCTCCAGACACGAGACTACCTGCAGTCCCGCCTTTGTCACTACCCACATGAAGTGTTTGCCTGTCTCTTTCTGGACAACCGTCATCGCGTGATCGAATATGAAGAGCTGTTTCGAGGGACCATTGATGGGGCCATCGTACATCCGCGGGAAGTGGTAAAACGATCCTTGAGCCACAATGCAGCCGCGGTCATTCTGGCGCACAACCACCCTTCCGGCGTGGCAGAACCCAGCCAGGCTGACCGCGCTATTACCCAACAACTAAAAACCGCACTGGCCCTTGTGGATATTCGCCTGCTCGATCATTTGATCATTGGCAGCGGTGAGGTCACCTCGCTGGCTGAAGAAGGGTCAATTTAGCAGAAAAGCTTCCTAACTGACTGTAAAACATTATAATTACCCCAAGGCACCGAAATAAAAAACGGCCCTGACGAAAAAAAACGCACAAAGAAAACTTGTAACCTAAAAAGCTTTTTGCTATAAATCCGCCTCTTCACCCCACTGGGGGTGTAACAGATTTCACAGCACCCTGAATTTCGGGGTCGCAAAAAACAGCTTTTCGAGGATTTAACCATGTCCAGAGTGTGTCAGGTTACGGGCAAACGGCCTGTGACAGGGAACAATGTTTCCCACGCCCACAACAAGACTCGCCGTC
>JAPHUE010000267.1 GCA_026196795.1 Sedimenticola sp. | reverse complement strand
TTGTCATCGTTAAACCACTTAACGACACCGGTAACTAAATCAGACATATAACCCTCGTACTATATATAACAGCGCCAACTAGATTGGCATTACAAAAAAACACTGGCCCTTCTTATGTTGCCGGTGTGCGATAACGCGTCCACCTATCTTTGAGTTAAAGACAGATGTAAAAGAACCCGATTAAAACACGATCCTTTTCCATCTGCCCGATAACATATGCCTGTATAAGATCAGTGTCCCGAACTATACTTTGGCGGGTTATCCTTTCAATTTCAGCAACCTGCGTTAATTCGTTTCATTTTCCACGTGGATTGTTCAGGAGTCAAGAACTAAATACAGATCCATTAGCTACCATCTACAGCACTGTTGTAGTGGTTAATGATCTGATGAAAAATAAGATAAAACAATAAGATAGATTGATTCGTCTAGAGTACATCTGTTGTTATCTGAGACTCATTATCACCCTCGTAACAAGCTTCCATCATATCAATAAATCGTTTTGCCTGAGGTGAGAGGTATTTGCCGCGACGCAGCACGATTCCGTAGGTTCTTTTAGGGAAATATTCATCCAGCGGGATTTTTACCAGCTTCTCATCTCCCGTCAGACAGACGTCGGTAACAATGGATATTCCCATGTCCAGTTCAACGTACTTCTTGATGACTTCCCAGCCTCCGGCTTCCAGTGCGATTTTAGCTTTCAGTTCGTGCTGGCGGAAGACCAGGTCTACCATACGCCAAGTTGTCAGACTGGGTGGCGGAAGGATCAGGCCGAAGGGGGCAATGTCTTTCAAAGAGACAGTATGTTTTTCAGCTAGCGGATGTCCGATCGGGACAATCAGTTCCGGCGAATAGGTGACAAGCGGTTTGTAAACGATGTCGTCTGGTACATCCAGCATGGAGCCAACGGCAAAGTCAGCTTCATCAGCGCGGAGTCTGGAGAGTCCATCACGCCCGCCCGTTACATTATGTAGTTTCACCCGAATCTTTGGATGCTGCTCCATGAACAGTTTCAAAGGTTTTGGGATGACATACAAAATAGTTGATTCACCCGCCGCAATATTCAGGTCACCCGCTTCAAGTGATCCCTGCTGGGCAATGAAGGTTTCATGCAGCTTATCCATTCCTTCAACCAGGGGTTGTGAAAGCTTGAACAGGATCTTTCCTTCAGGTGTGAGGCGTATTTTTGGTCCCCGTCGTTCGAAGAGCACTGTTTCCAGTTCTCTTTCAAGTGCCTGGATCTGTAACGAGACAGTGGGTTGACTTAAAAAAACCTTATCGGCTGCCTCACTAATACTGCCTGTTCTTGCTGCATGGCAGAAGGCGCGTAACTGTTTGAGTCTATTCTGTTTGTAATAAATTGGCGCGGGTGAAGCCATGTTGCTCTCTTGTTACTCTATTGCTGATGTTAATAGTAAGCATTGAAATAATTGGCCTGTCAAATACCACAATTTCTACTACACTTTGCTGCACTTGCGACACTAGAGCTAATATTTTCAAGTGAAATTAATGCAAGGGACTGATAAATAAAAGGATTATTTAGTACCACTTGCAACTATTAAGTTTTTTTATCTGGCAATTAACTGAAGTTTAGTTTGAGGTGCCATATTAATGACCGATTATTCCAGCATTGCTATCTCCGTTGGCTTTATGGCGCTGCTTGGCTTTTTTCTGGCGATGATTTTGGTTATAGCCAACAAGCGTTTGTTCGTTTACGAAGACCCCCGTATTGATGATGTCGAAGATCTGCTGCCACGCGCCAATTGTGGTGCCTGTGGTAGTCCAGGTTGCCGCCCGTTTGCCGAAGGACTGGTAGATGGTTCGTTTGAACCCGCACAGTGTACCGTTAATTCCAAAGAGACAAATAAATTAATTGCCGATTTTCTTGGTGTTGAGATGGGCGCCGAGAATAAACGTGTTGCGCGTCTTGCTTGCGCAGGTGGTTCACACGTCGCGTTTATTCGTGCCAGTTATGCCGGCCTGAATTCCTGCCGTGCTGCCGCATTGGTATCGGGCGGTGGTAAAGGGTGTTCCTGGGGTTGTCTGGGGATGGGTGATTGTGAAGTCGTCTGTGACTTTGATGCGATCACTATGAATAAGTACGGCCTACCCATTGTTGATGAAGCGCTTTGTACGGCCTGCAATGATTGCGTTGAAGTTTGCCCCAAGGATCTGTTTGAACTCCACTCCGTTAATGAACAGTTGTTCGTTGCCTGTAAAAACCTTGAGAAGGGTGAAGAGGCCGAGGCTGA
>JAPHUE010000123.1 GCA_026196795.1 Sedimenticola sp. | reverse complement strand
TGGCGGAGAGCGAGGGATTCGAACCCTCGATACGTTGCCGTATACACACTTTCCAGGCGTGCTCCTTCAGCCACTCGGACAGCTCTCCAATTTGTAAAATCGTTTTCTTAACTGCTTCCTGCAGAAACCAGCCACGCACGCGGCGTACTCGTTATTCGGGCTAAAGCCCTCACCCCTTCGGGGCCGTCGCTAACGCGACGTTCTCTCGGCAAAGCCTCGAGTCAGCCACTCGGACAGCTCGCCGATTCGTATATTTTCTCACTCAAAAAACCTTGGCACACAGGTATCTACCCGAAACCTCAATTTTTTGGAGGCGCAAGGGTATAACAGAACGCCTTTCGGCGCAATGCCAATCAGGAGTGAATCAGACCCTAGAGGTGATGGCTTATGGGTAGCTGACGGGTGCCTTTTAGCAACTCACGGAACTCCTCGCCGGACATTCTGATCAGTGAATGATGGTCACCACACTCAAAATAAACCTCAGGTTGCTCCAACAACGATGGGTCTATCCAGGTGTCTATGCCATAAGCCTCGCCAATAGGTGGCATCGCACCCACTTCACAATCAGAAAACGCACCCGCCATTTCACTTTCTGTTATCAGCTGAAGCTTGTGTTTTACGATATCACTGAGCTTGCCGATTTCCAGTCGATGCGTGGCAGGAATAACGGCCAGTAGATACCTGTCTTCATCACCCAATAAAACGCTCTTTGCCAACTGATCACCAGGTATATGCGCCACCTCCGAAGTCTCCAGAGCAGAACCTGTTCGGGTGTGCTCGATCACTTCAAATTTCGAATCATGATCCAGCAGGTACTCTTGTAATGTAATTGCAATTCCCATAACGCCTCCTCTGCCGATATAATCCCCTCTACCATTACCGACACCACTTTCCTAACCAACCATATGAACCCTATGCATCACGAACTGACTCAAAGGTTGATCTGGTTGATAAATACACCGGATAAGGCACTATCTACCTATTCCCCATGCCTATAAGCTAATTATAGCCTCTGTCACCAAACCGTCTTGAATTTGGATATAAATGCTATGAGTGATAAGAAAAAAGTGAAAAAAAAGCACAAAAAAACACGTTTGGCTGATCACGCAGACAGGCATCAGCTCTATGAGCTTTCAGTACAGTATGCGGCTTCGGAGATTGAATTTGTTGATGACACTTACAAGGCCATACGAGGTCGGAAAGCGAGTTTACTGAGGGAAGATTTTTGCGGCACAGCCAACGTCTGTTGTGAATGGGTAAGACAGCGCAAGAGTAATCGTGCTGTAGGGGTAGATCTTGATCTCGAAGTGCTTACCTGGGGACAAGAGAATAAGATCACGGAGCTAAGCGCCGGTCAGCGCAAGAGGATCACGCTGATTGAAGCCGATGTCCTCCATGTAGACTCCGAACCAGCTGACATAATCTCAGCGATGAACTTCAGTTATTGGCTGTTTAAAGATCGCAAGGACCTGAAGCAGTATTTTTGCCGGGTAAAAGATGGACTCGCTGAAGATGGCATCTTCTTTCTCGATGCCTATGGTGGCTATGACTCATTCCGTGAATTGGAAGAGGAGCGGGAAATCAACGAGGGAGAGTTTACCTATATCTGGGAGCAGGAACGCTACGACCCTGTAACTGGCGGACTCATTTGTCATATTCACTTTGCTTTCCCCGATGATTCCCGTATGAACCGGGCCTTTAGCTATGACTGGCGACTCTGGACGCTGCCTGAGATCAGAGATCTACTGGAAGAAGCAGGATTCAGTAAAGTGACCATTTACTGGCAGGGCTGGGATGAGGATGGCGAACCCGACGGGAATTTTGTCCCCTCCACGACAGGCGAGGCTGATGCCGGCTGGATCTGCTATATATCCGCAGAAAAATAACCCGTAGCTGTGCACCTGACAGCCTCATATAACTCATAATTATTTTTATATGCCTATTTGATATTTTTATTCATATATAAGTAAGACTAAGGTTGTCCTCAGCCTATTAACGCCCATAGATCCTAAGGCGCTTTTTAATTCTACTGAGGAATAACCCATGAGCATTTCAATTCTGGATGTCCAACGACTGGCAGAAAACTATGATGAGCGCTCCCCCGAGGAGATCATCAGCCTGGCACTGGAAACCGTCGATAACATCGCTATTTCATTTAGTGGCGCAGAAGATGTGGTGCTGGTGGACATGGCTGTCCAGATCAATCCAAACGTCAAGGTATTCTCTCTCGATACCGGCCGCCTGCACCCTGAAACCTATCGTTACCTGGAAGAGGTGCGCAACCACTATGGCATTGAGCTTGAGGTGGTCTCCCCCGTTGGCGCAGATGTAGAAAAACTGGTACGCGAAAAGGGCCTCTATAGCTTCTTCAAGGATGGTCACAAAGAGTGCTGCACAGTACGCAAGGTTGCTCCGCTGCGTCGTAAGCTGGCTACTTTGAGTGGCTGGATTACCGGTCAGCGCAAGGACCAGAGTATCGGCACCCGTACTGAAGTCCCGGTCATTCAGGAAGATCCCTCTTTCTCCACCGAAGAAAACAAGCTACTCAAATTCAACCCCCTGGCCAACTGGACTTCCGCCCAAGTGTGGGAATACATCCGCGCTAACGAGGTCCCTTACAACACGCTACATGCCCAGGGCTTCACCAGCATTGGCTGCGAACCTTGCACCCGTGCCGTTCTGCCCAATCAGCACGAACGTGAAGGTCGCTGGTGGTGGGAAGATGCCGCTGATAAAGAGTGCGGTCTGCACGCCGGTAATGTCGCAGCCAAGGCTGCCACCCGCTAAACCCCGCTATAAAGAGGAGACGATCATGGCCTTTATTACGATGGTTAAAAAGCTGACCCGGGATGGGCAACCCTGTGCAAAGTGCAGAGACGTTGAAGCGCGCATGCGACGTGAAGGTCTGTTTGATCAGATCGATCGCGTGGTGATTGCACAGGAAGGCGACCTGAGTAGTGAAGGCATGCGTCTGTCAGAGATCTACCAGGTCGACAGAGCACCGTTTTTTCTGGTGGCAAATCCCAGCGGAGAAGTACAGGTCTATACCGTCTACTTCAAACTGCTGCGTGATGTATTAAAGCCGGTAAAACCGAAACAGCCTGCCCTTTCAGACCTGCTCACGCCTGAACCAACGGCAGATTTTGCCTAGAACTACAGGTGACATGAGTGATGGATCCCCTGTTCACATTGGCGGGCTTTGTGGTCGGCATCTGCGTGGGCCTGACGGGCGTCGGTGGTGGCGCACTAATGACCCCGATACTGGTAATGGGTTTTGGTATACCCACCGCATTGGCCGTGGGCACTGATCTGGTCTATGCCGCTATCACCAAGGCCAGTGGCGTCTGGTTTCATGGCCGCAAAGGCAGTATTCAGTGGCGGCTGGTGGGCTATCTGGCCTTGGGAAGCCTGCCGGCCACCGTAATTACGGTGGCACTTCTGGACTCGTTACAACCCGGCGGCCACCACGAGCGGGTTATTACCATTGCACTGGGTGTGACACTAATCATCACATCACTGGTGTTGTTACTGAAAGAGCGCATAGCCAAAAGCATTGCATCAGGGCATTCCCGCACGGCGGCCTGGGTTCGGCTCCATCGAACTCGCCTCTTGGTAACACTGGGTGCTGTACTGGGTGTGCTGGTGACGCTCTCATCCGTGGGTGCGGGTGCATTAACCGCCGCCATACTGTTTTTACTTTATCCGCGGATGCCGGCAATCGCGGTTGTTGGTACCGACCTGGCCCACGCCGTTCCACTGGCTACTCTGGCGGGCCTGGGTCATCTGCAACTCGGCAATGTGGATTTCACCCTGCTCGGCAGTCTGCTGCTGGGCTCAATACCCGGCACAGCCCTTGGCAGTCAACTGGGGATACACCTCCCGGAGGCCATGCTGCGCCGGGGTCTGGCCGGGATACTTTTTTTCACCGGCCTGAAGTTTGCTTTTTAGTATTTAACTGACCATTGGAGTCAATCATGACCAATGCACTGAACTCGCTGATCGATTCGAAGGATTTCGATGACTACGACCAGCACCTGCAAAACTTCTTGCAGGGCAGTCTGGATCCTCACCGGTTTGTGGCCATTCGCCTCAATCTCGGCATCTATGCCCAGCGCCAAGACGGAATGTGTATGGTCAGGGCAAAACTGCCCGGTGGTCGCATGACCCCAAACCAGCTGCTCGGTTTTGCTGAAGCGGCAGAGAAACACTCGGGTACTGACAGCGTGCATATCACCACCCGTCAGGACATCCAGTTTCACTTTGTGCCCCTGGAACGCACACCTGAGCTACAGCGCACTCTGGGCAAGTACGGCATTGCCACCCGTGAAGCCGGTGGCAACACGGTTCGTAATATTACCGGCTGCTCTCTCGCGGGTGCCTGCCCGGCTGAACATGTCGACATCAATGCCTATATTGATCAGACAGCGAACTACTTCATTCGTCATCCACTCACGGCCTCCATGCCGCGTAAGTTTAAAATCAGCTTCTCTGGCTGTGAGTCCGACTGCGCCAATGGACTGGTACATGATCTGGGTGTTATTGCGACCCGTAAAGAGGGCCGTCCAGGATTTCGCTTGCTGGCAGGCGGTGGTCTCGGCGGTAAACCTAAAGAGGCGATACTGCTTGAATCCTTCATCGAAGAAGAGCAACTGATTCCTGCCATCGAGGCGGTACTATCAGTACATGACAAATACTCTGACAGAAAACGCAAAATGCGTTCACGCATCAAGTTCCTGCTGGATAAATTTGGCGTGGAAGGTTTTATTGAAAAGTATCGAATTGAGTATGCCAGAACCGCTAACGCCTATAGCCCCGAGGGCAAACCGGTTACCGAATGGCGCAAAAGAGAGGTGGATGGTTCTCAGATTAAGACCTCGTTAAGAGCCCCAACAGCACAGCACCAGAATGACTTGAATATTGTCCCCGTCAGCATTCCCGATGGTCGATTGACCATTCAGGTATTGCGGGGACTGTCGGAGCTGCTACTCACAGAGGGGCTATATGACATTCGCACCACGCTGGATCAGAACCTGAGCATTTTTAATGTTCCAACAGATCGCCTTGGCAGCCTGACTGTGGCACTCAAGGCACTCGGCCTGAAACAACCTCGTTGCGGCGACCAGGTGGTCTCTTGCCCTGGCACTGCCACCTGCCCGCTGGGCATTACGGCATCACGCCAAATGGCCCCGCGTCTAAGTGGCGGTGTGGGTGATCTCAGTGTGCGCGTGAACGGCTGTCAGAATGGCTGTGCCAATGCCACCATTTCCGATATCGGTCTGTACGGTAAAGGCCGGCGTCATCACGGACGTTTGGTGCCCAGCTATACCCTGCAACTTGGGGGTGATGGCAGTGAAGGCGGTAGCATCGGTATAAACGGACCGGATATCCCAGCGGTACGTGTTCCATCAGCTGTGTCTTTGTTACACGACAGCTATTTTGCTGACAGACAGGAAGATGAAAGCTTTCGCGACTGGGTCAAACGTGAAGGGCGTGAATACTTTGATGACCTGTTGTCTCATTTGAGTACGGTTGGTGCCATGGAGCTGGCCTTCCTTACCCGGGATCATGGCGACAGCAGCGTATTTAAAGTGGAATCGTTAGGTGTTGGCGAGTGTGCCGGCGCCCAAGCGGCCCCCGCCGATAAATTGTTGCTGGATGCCCGTTATGAATCAGACCTGAGTGTCGCCTTTGCGGCTAAGAATAAGCAGGCCGATGGCGGAGAGAGTCTGGAAAACCAGCTCACTTACTCCGCACAGGCCTTATTGGAGATTGCCGGATTAGACCACACGCTTAAAGGAGAAGGACAGCTGCTACCGGCACTTCAACAAGCCTATAGTAACTACCCTGAAGAGCTGAAAAATCTGGAGCAGCTATTTATCGAACTGCGGGATTTCCAGAACACCCTGGATGAGCTTCAACTACCCGAACTGATAACTCAGGCCAAGGCGATAACAACCTGGGCTGAATCATTGGTAGCTGAACACAATAAGCGTCCACACGCTACAGAAGAGCCTCGTTCTGGCACAGATGGTTAACAGCTAAACATTAAACCACCACTCAACCTCTCCTGCTTTTTGGAGAGGTTTTTTTATGCCCGTCATAGCAATAAAAAAATCGTTCAACTCGCAAGAAAAAGGGTAGTGATATTAAGTTTCACTCTTCTCTCTAACTCTGCTTTCCCGCTAACAGTAAGATCGCTGTTAAAGAATTGCAGACTAAATCTCAACATAAGCAGACAGGATCCACTTCCGACTTACGCGGCATAAGTCCATCCCTGGACAAAAAAAAGCCCGGCAGGGGAGCCGGGCAAAACTCTCTATTTAAGCCTAGAGAGGAGGAGGATTAATTCAAAAAATTAATGTACGAAGAGCGCACCATTGACCGGCAGGTTGGCACCGGTGATATAAGCTTGCTCATCAGACGCCAGGAAAGCGACAGCTGATGCGATCTCTTCCGGGTTGCCCATGCGACCCATTGGGATGCCAGAAATGATTGACTCACGAACATCATCACGCATGGCAGCGGTCATAGCGGTTTCGATATAGCCAGGAGAAACCGTATTAGCGGTCACGCCCTTGGCAGCACCTTCATGAGCGAGCGCC
>JAPHUE010000222.1 GCA_026196795.1 Sedimenticola sp. | reverse complement strand
CATATCCGTAGAATCAGGGCTTTACTCTGATTCCTATTGTGGTGTGAATGGCCGGCAAAGATAGAAAAAAAACAGAATGTCCGGTTGGTGAGAGCCAGTGTGAGCATATCGATTCATTACTGAGTCTGCAGGAAGAATATATCGCGCTTTCTGAGCTGGTTATTACCGACCCATTGACTCGCTTATTCAACTATCGTCACTTCAGTCAGTCGCTGGAGCAGGAGCTTGAGCGCACCCACCGTACCGGCCATCCCACGGCTCTGATCATGTTGGATTTGGATCACTTTAAGCGAGTCAATGATCAGTGGGGTCATGAAGCGGGAAACAGGGTGCTGCGACAGACCGCTGATTTGATGGTCTCGTTACTCCGAAAGATTGATATTCCCTGTCGTTATGGCGGTGAGGAGTTTGCCTTGATTCTACCTGGCACACCGCTCCCAAGGGCTATTAATGCAGCCAACCGGTTGCGACAGGCCATTGAGGAGACGCCCGTAACAGTAGACGAGGAGCCGCTATATATTACGGCCAGCATGGGTGTTGGCGTGTATATGCGCGAGAGTCATTTTTCCGCGGAAGCGTTTGTAAAACAGGTAGATGGTCTGTTGTATGAGGCAAAAACAGCGGGCCGAAACCGAGTGGCCCATCCGGATATGGAGAGCATCAAGCCTAAAGGTCAGGTAGGTGCAGAAGAGAAGGCGGCACTGTATGGGGCGGATTAGTCTAAACCCGTTTTAGTTAACAAGGAGAGAGGTGGCAGGAGAATGTTCCAAGGCAAGCTATATGGATGTCTGGTGTTGCTCTGTAGTCAGCTGTTTTTTTCGGTAGCTGAGTCAGCGGTATATCGCTGGGTGGATGAGCAGGGGCGGGTTCAGTTTGGCGATCGTCCACCACAGAACCAGCAGCCAGAAGAGTTGAAGATCAAGTCAGCCCCTTCGGCGGCGAGTGATGCGGGACAACCCAGTCAGCAACAGCGTAGGGAGCTGCGCCAAAAGCTATTGGACAGCTATCGTGAAGAGCGGGAGCTGAAGCGCGAGGCTCGAAAAGAGCGTGAAGAGCAGGCCGAGAAACAAAAGATGCGCTGCGCACAGGCAAAAAACCGTCTGCGTGACTATGAAAACTCCTCGGCACTGTACGATCTGCAAGCAGATGGATCGCGGGCCTATCTCAGCAAAGCGCAATTTGAGGCGGAGCTGGTTAAGGCGAGAGTAGCGGTTAAACAGTTGTGCCGTTAAATTAGCAGATCTTTTCGGCGTTAAGATTATTTTTACAATTCCCCGTTTTATCCCTCTATATACTGGCCTTGCATCAGGTATCATAACGGCCAATATTTCTTTCGCCTTGTAGATCACTATGAAATCAAAGATGCATATCGTACCCCAGGATTATGGAATACACCGCTGGGGTGACGGTTTCTTCGGTGTTAATAAGCAGGGACACGTTACCTCCAAGCCGATCCGCGATGGCAATGTGGAGATCGATCTTTATCGGCTGGCACATGAAGTGAAGAAGGCGGGGCTCTCCTGGCCTGTGCTGGTGCGTTTTACTGATATCCTGCATGAGCGGGTTTCATCGCTGTGTGACAGCTTTCAGAGTGCCATGGAGGAGTTTGAGTACAGCGGGCACTATTCCGCCGTCTACCCCATTAAGGTGAATCAGCAGCGCAGTGTGGTCGAAGAGATTCTGGCCAAAAAAGAGGGTCATGTTGGTCTGGAGGCCGGCAGTAAGCCGGAGCTCTCTGCCGTGCTGGCCCATGCGCCGGTTGGTGGTGTGATTGTCTGTAACGGCTATAAGGACAGTGAATATATTCGGCTTGCCCTGATTGGCCTGAAGATGGGCCACCGGGTCTATATCGTTATTGAAAAACCGTCGGAGCTGGAATTGGTGCTGGCGGCTTCAGAGGAGCTGGGTGTTGAGCCCTTGTTGGGTGTGCGGGTCAGGCTCTCGTCTTCTGGTACCGGCTATTGGCAGGATTCGGGGGGGACCAAGTCTAAATTTGGCCTGACCGCCATGCAGGTCCTGAAACTGGTGAAGCGCCTGGACTCAGTGGGCAAACTGGATCGCCTGCAACTGCTGCACTCTCATATCGGTTCACAGATCCCTAATCTGCGCGATATCCGCCGCGGGATGGGTGAAGTGGCGCGTTTTTATGCCGAGCTTTTTCATCTTGGTGCCCAGATAAAAGTGGTCGATGTGGGTGGTGGTCTGGGTGTTGATTATGAGGGGACCAGTTCCCGTCATGATTGCTCCATGAACTACAGCATGGAGGGTTATTCCCGAGAAGTTGTAAAGGCGATTGCACGCATTTGTCTGGAAGAGGAGCTACCTCATCCCGATATTTTCAGCGAATCAGGGCGTGCCATGACGGCACACCATGCCATGCTGATGGTCAATGTGATCGATAGTGATCCCTCGCCAGAGACGCTTGACTCAATCCAGCTGCCGGAGGATGCACCCGAGGTACTTAGCTCTTTGGCCGAGTTGGTGGGTTTGGATGACTATTCAGTCTCGGAGCTGTTTCAGGAGGCGCGTCATGGGCTTGAAGAGGCTCATGATATGTTTGAGCGTGGGGAGCTGGACCTGCAGCAGCGAGCCCTTGCGGAAGGTGTTTTTAATACCATCTGCAGTCAGTTGATGCCGCGTTTGAGCAGCAGCTCACGTAGGCATCGGGACTTGCTTGACCAGCTTCGTGAACAACTTTCAGATCGACTCTTCTGCAACTTCTCGCTGTTTCAGTCACTGCCAGATGTCTGGGCGATTGATCAGGTATTTCCAGTCATGCCGCTGCATCGACTGAATGAAGAGCCAAAACGAAGCGCCGTATTGCATGACCTGACCTGTGACTCTGATGGCTGTATAGATAATTATGTGGATCAGGATGGTGTGGAGAGTACCCTCCCTGTGCATCATCTAATTCCAGGGGAACCTTATCTGTTAGGTATCTTTTTGGTGGGTGCGTATCAGGAGATTTTAGGGGATATGCATAACCTGTTTGGCGATACCGATGCCGTTAATATTGAGCTGGATGGTGTGGGGGGGTATCAGCTGACCCAGCCTGAGCAGGGTGATTCAGTCGATGAACTGCTGCGCTATGTCCATTTCTCACCTGAAGTGTTGATGGAAAAATACCGGGAAAAAATGGTCTTGGCCGGCATTGGAAAAGAAGAGGCAGAGAGTCTCTTTAGTGAACTGGAAGCAGGGCTGCACGGCTATACCTATTTTGAGGAGTAGTGGCTGGCGAGCCGCTTATACTTACACTGTTCAGGCTAGCGGTTCTTTCTTTGATGATGGCTTTGGTTCAATGAATTCGGGTGATTCACTGGGGATAGCGGGTTGAGTTTCACTGGTATGCCAGAAGCCCTGGCGAATCATCTCTGATATTTCGTCGGCTGAAATAGGTTTGCTGTAAAGATAGCCCTGCATCTCGTCGCAGTTCTCCTTACGAAGGAACTGCATCTGTTCTTCCGTTTCAACGCCTTCTGCCAGTACCCGCAGGTTAAGGCTGTGAGCCATGGCGATGATGGCACGACAGATAGCGGTATCGTTGACATTGCTGGGTAAATCCTTAACGAACGACTGGTCGATCTTGAGCAGGTCAATCGGGAGTCGCTTCATGTAGCTGAGCGACGAGTAGCCGGTGCCAAAATCATCTACGGCTACCTCCAGGCCGATGTCGGCAAAGCGTCCCAGAATATCTTCCATAAACTCTGCGTTTTCCATCAAACTGGTTTCGGTGATCTCCAGTTCGATACTGTTGCCGCTATTTTGGCAACGCCCGGTTATGGCCTTTACCTTGTCAAAGAACTCCTGTTGTTTCAGCTGCAGGGTGGAGACGTTGACCGCAATGCGCAGCCCCGTTATGCCCTGGCTGCCCCAGCGGATGGCTTGCTGGGTGGCAATCTTCAGGACCCGTTCGCCCAGTTGATGGATTAAACCGGTATTTTCGGCGACCCGAATAAAGGTGCCAGGCGATATCACGCCCATCTCCGGATCATTCCAGCGGGCCAGTGCCTCCAGTCCGACTATGGCTCCCGTATGGAGATCGAACTGAGGCTGGTAGAGCAGTTGAATGGTGTCGCTCTCGATAGCGCGCCTAAGTGCCGTTTCCACTTCAAGGTTCCAACGGAAGGGCTCGCTCATGTTGGAATCAAACAGCTGATAGTTATTGCCCCCCAACTCTTTTGCCCGGTACATGGCGGTATCGGCAAATTTGATCAGATCATCCACGGTTGAGCCGTTATCAGGGAACAGTGAAATCCCGACACTGGGGGTGAGATAGAGCTCGTGATCGTCCAGGCGCATGGGAGATTTGAAGGTGTGGAGTATTTTCTCAGCAACCAGAACGGCGTCAAATTCTTCGCTGATATCCTGCAAAATGATGGTGAACTCATCACCCCCCAGTCGGGCCAGAGTATCGGTTTGGCGGACACACTCCTGCATGCGCGTGGCAGCAAGTGCCAACACTTTGTCTCCCGTTGCGTGACCCAGTGTGTCGTTGATGTTTTTAAAACGATCCAGATCGATAAACAGAAGCCCCAGCAGACGGTTGTTTCTGCTGGCATATTTGAGTGCCTGATCGAGTCGGTCATTGAACAGTTGGCGATTGGGCAGACGGGTCAGGATGTCGTAGTAAGCGAGCCGATGGATCCGGTCCATCACCTGTCGCTGACGGGCTACATCCGAGTAGATACCGATGAAAAAGTTAGGGTCACCGTTCGCTTCTTCCAGGGCAATAATGTTGAGCCATTCGGGCAGAATGGTGCCACTTTTATCACGGTTCCAGATCTCGCCTTGCCACTCGCCCTTTTGATTTATGTGATTCCACATGTCGGTGAAGAAACGCGCATCGTGATAGCCGGACTCAATCAGGCTGATGGAGTTCCCCAAAAGTTCACCTTGAGAGAATCCGGTGTTTTTAACAAAGGCCGGGTTGGCAGAAATGATACTGCCTTTGCTGTCGGTGACCACAATGGCATCGGGGGTGTGCTCGATGACCTTGGCGGCCAGCTTTAATTCGGCCTGAGTGATTTGGCGTTCGTCGAGTATTACTTTGCCAAACAGAACAGATGCGCAGATGGTACCAAAATAGAGCTGAAGGAAGAGGATGGAAAACCTGTTTTCACCTAAAGCAAATGGGCCATTCCCCAGCATTGTGCCGACCAGTGCCGAAAGAGCTATTCCCAGTAATACGAGCGCTAGGGTACGTATGCTGAAACGTAAAACAGACCAGATTATGAGTGGTGCTAAGAGAAAGGTGATCGGGTAATGCTGTAAATCAGATGGCAAATAACCGCCAAACAGCAGGCCGCAAACCAATAGAGTGATTATGCCAAGGCCGAGAGTTTCAGTCGTGCTGGGGGACAGTGATTTTTCATCACGACCGAGCCATGCCAGCAGCAGTGGGGCAATAACCAGGATGCCGACTGAATCCCCTACCCACCAGATTGCTATGGACTTGGTCAGGGCAGTCGGTGGTATAAGCCCTGAGCTCCAGAGCATCAGGTTGCCGATAACGGCACTGAAGAGCGGGGCAATTGCTACACAGAAGATCAGGAACTGAGAGAAATAGAGGGGCTTGGATAATACTTTTCGAGGATCAGAGAACTGCTGCATCAGCCAATAGCTGGCTGCCGCTTCCAGCACAACGCCGACAGACATGCCGGTGCTGACAATCCATGCTTCACTGGTTAGCTGAGTGTTTGCCATTGCACCGATCAGTATGCCGGGCAGCACTTTGTAACCGTGGCGTAGTATCCCCGTTATGGCGATGCCTGAGGCAAACCAGATAGGCGAGACGTTGCCATCGAAAAAGGCGAACTGCATGCTGATACGGGCGGCAATAAAGTAGAGTATGCCGTAGATCAGCCAGGGCGGGATTCGATTGGGTCTGATGACTTCCTGTATCATTGCTTTTGCGCTCTAGTACCTGCAGATTGACGCATTACTATCAATTAACTGACTCGGGTAGTTCGGTTAGCGAAGCCAGTGTCAGATCGGGTGTTTTTCCCCAAGGGTCAAATAGATTGGCTTGGCTGCGTTGAATCCATGCGGTATGCAGACCGACAGACTGCCCCCCCAATAGGTCAAACGGGTTGCTGGAGATGAGCCAGCACTGGTTTGCTGCTGTGCTGCTTCTCTGTAGAAAATGCCGGTAAACAGCCGGGTTCGGTTTAAAGGTTCGAATTTCATGCACACTCACAATACCCAGAAACTCATCGCGTATTCCTGCCGAGCTAAGAAGTGATTCCAGGTCGTCTGGTAATCCATTCGAAAAAGCATAGAGTCGGTGGCCGGCATCGTTCAGCCTTTTCAGGGCGCTTGCCGTATCTTCAAAAGCGGGCAGATGGCGATAGGCATCAAGCAGCGTTGCTTTATCATTCTCGTTTATTGGGAGATTGAGCTGATTTGAGGTGTATTCGAGTGCTTCCCGGGTGCAGACTGAAAAATCCACATAGTCCTGCATCAGGCCCCGTCTGAAAGAGTACTCCAGCTGTTTTTCCCGCCAGCGACTCGAGAACAGGGCCGCTTGACTCCCGACAAGACGATCAAGACTCTGCGTGATACCGGCCGTATCAATCAGGGTGCCGTAGACATCGAAGGCAAAAGTCAGGGGCATGAGGACTCCGTTCTCACTCTTAATATGTTCTATTTAACACCCCCGGTCTACGGGAGAAAAGTGTTTATGCTCATTTAGTTATTCACGTTAAATGAAGATCATGCCATAAAAGTAAGGATAAACTTAGTATAGGGCATGCGGTACGGGTTCATGGTTTTTGTGTGACCTGATTCATGTTTATTGAGATGCAGGCCGTCAATACGAGGAGCATGTTGGGTATCTGTACGGCGGCTGGATAGGTTATCCTGCCTTCTCTGAATAGATACCCTAAACCAAAGAGAGACGATGGCTTCCGATACCCCCTTTATTCTTGTGGACGGTTCTTCCTACCTGTTTCGCGCCTATCATGCACTGCCTCCACTGACTAATTCCCGTGGTGAGGCAACCGGCGCGATCGTCGGTGTAGTAAATATGCTGCGCAAGCTGGTTAGTGAGTACCAACCGACCCATATGGCGGTGGTGTTTGATGCGCCCGGTGGTACTTTTCGGAATGAGATGTATGACCAGTACAAGGCCAATCGGCCGCCAATGCCGGATGATCTCAGGGAGCAGATCGAGCCACTGCATCGCATTGTTGAGGCGATGGGGCTGCCATTGTTGATGGTGCCAGGTGTGGAGGCGGATGATGTGATCGGAACGCTGGCCACCCAGGCGTCGCAACAGGGTATGCATACCCTGATCTCGACCGGCGACAAGGACCTGGCTCAGCTGGTGGATGATCATGTCACTTTAATCAATACCATGAATGACAGTCGGCTGGATCGGCAGGGCGTGTTGGATAAATTTGGGGTAACGCCTGAGCAGATTATTGATTATCTGGCCCTGGTGGGAGACTCATCGGACAATATTCCCGGCATTCCCAAGTGTGGCCCTAAAACAGCGGTCAAGTGGCTGAGTCATTATGGCACTATTGATGAGTTGCAGAGCCATGCCGATGAGGTCAAAGGCAAGGTGGGTGAGTATCTGCGGGAAAATCTGGATCAGCTGGCCCTTTCACGACAGCTGACCACCATTAAGCTGGATCTGGAGCTGGCGCAAGCCCCAGAGGATCTGCGGCCCACCGCACCAGATCAGTCGGCCCTGCGGGAGTGGTACTCCCGGATTGAATCCCGCCGTCTGCTGGAATCAGTCGATCAGGGCAAGACGGAAACGGCACCTTCGGTACCGTCAGAGACCGCCCCCCCTGCCGAAACAGTAAAGACCAACTATCAGGTGATACTCGATCAAGCTGGCTTTAAGGCCTGGCTTGAACGGCTGAAGGTGGCGGAACTTATTGCCTTCGATACCGAAACCACAAGCCTGGACTATATGCAGGCTGAGCTGGTCGGTCTCTCTTTCTCAATCAACCCGGGTGAAGCAGCCTATGTGCCTGTGGCTCACTGTTATCCCGGGGTGCCAGAACAACTGGATCGGGAGTGGGTTTTGGCACAGATGAAACCCCTGCTGGAGGATCCGCACCGTATAAAGGTGGGGCAGAACCTGAAGTACGACATGAGTGTGTTGGCCCGCTATGGCATTACACTCAGAGGTATCGGTTTCGATACCATGCTGGAATCCTACGTGCTGGATTCTACCGCGACCCGGCACGATATGGACTCATTGGCAGAGAAGTACCTCGGCCTTCAGACCATCAAATACGAGGCAGTAGCGGGCAAGGGCAGCAAGCAACTGCGTTTTGATCAGGTGCCGCTGGATCAGGCGGGTCCTTATGCGGCAGAAGATGCGGACATTACCTTACGACTACACCAAACGCTCTGGCCGAACCTGCAATCTGAGTCTCGGCTCGCAGCGCTGCTCAGGGAGTTAGAAGTACCGCTAGTCCCGGTACTCTCGCGAATGGAGCGCCAAGGCGTGCGGGTGGATGACACGCTTCTCCTCAAGCAGAGCCAGGAGTTGGCTGGCAAGATGCACGAACTGGAGCAGCAAGCCTTTGCCGTGGCAGGACGCAGCTTTAACCTCAGTTCGCCCAAACAGATTGGCCAGATCTTTTTTGAAGAGTTGGCGCTGCCGGTAATATCCAAGACCCCCAAGGGCGCCCCATCGACAGCGGAATCGGTGCTCCAGGAGCTGGCTGATCAAGGGTACGAGCTACCCTCCTTGATACTGCAGCACCGGGGCTTTGCCAAGCTGAAATCGACCTATACCGATAAGTTGCCGCAGATGGTCAATCCGGAGACGCGCCGTGTTCACACCTCCTATCATCAAGCGGTAGCGGCCACGGGACGGTTGAGTTCATCGGATCCCAATTTGCAGAATATTCCTATTCGCAGTGAAGAGGGGCGGCGTATTCGTCAGGCCTTTATTGCGGAGCCAGGCTATAAAATAGTCGCGGCAGATTATTCCCAGATTGAGTTGCGCATCATGGCCCATCTCTCGGGAGACGAAGGCCTGCTCAAGGCATTTGCCGCCGGTGTGGATATCCATCGTGCCACGGCTGCAGAGGTGTTTGGTGCGGCGGGCCCGGAGGATGTCACCTCTGATCAACGACGGTCGGCCAAAGCGATCAACTTTGGGCTGATCTATGGCATGTCAGCCTTTGGCTTGGCAAAGCAGCTGGGTATTGAGCGTGGGGCCGCTCAGAGCTACGTAGAGCTCTATTTTGATCGTTACCCCGGGGTAAGGGCCTATATGGATCGCATGCGTGCTGAGGCGCATGACAAGGGGTTTGTGGAGACCGTATTTGGGAGAAGACTGCATCTACCTGAGATCAATGCCAGAAACAAGATGCGCCAGGCCGCTGCCGAG
The DNA here is from genome assembly GCA_026196795.1 of Sedimenticola sp. Lineage (GTDB taxonomy): Bacteria > Pseudomonadota > Gammaproteobacteria > Chromatiales > Chromatiaceae > Sedimenticola. Next base: position 361 of record JAPHUE010000222.1, on the reverse strand, counting down.
CGCACGGCCATTAATGCGCCGATGCAGGGGACGGCCTCAGATATCATCAAACGGGCCATGCTGGCAGTGGACCACTGGATTGAAAAAGAGAAGCCGCCGGTTCGGATGATCATGCAGGTGCATGATGAGCTGGTTTTTGAGGTGGCAGAAGGGTATCTGGATCAAGCCAAACAGCAAATCCGGGCGCATATGGAGTCGGCCGCAACGCTGGAGGTTCCGCTATTGGTGGATATTGGAACCGGTGAGAACTGGGATGAGGCGCATTGACCAGGTAGATTGATTGGTATTGAACTATTGTGAATTTCTGCTATCTCAATATATAGCGCCAGCTGGCGCGGTCACTTCTCCCCAAGTGACCTGT
>JAPHUE010000187.1 GCA_026196795.1 Sedimenticola sp. | reverse complement strand
TGAAATAATGAATTCCAGATGGTTGTTTGCCCCCCTGTTTTCCTTGCTGATGGCGACTTCTGTGCAGGCCGAAGGGATTACTGAGCCACAGTACAAAGCCATCAAAAAGTTGGGTGAGCTGAATGGGGTTGCCCTGAATTGTCGCTATCTGGCTGAGACTCAGCGTATGAAAAAGGCGCTGGTACTTGCGTTACCGAAACGCCGTCAGTTTGGCGAGGTATTTGATACAGAAACAAATAACGCTTTTCTCGCTTTTATCGAACAGAAAAAAGCGTGTCCTGACGAACAGGCGCTCAGTACCGAGGTTGATTCTGCGATCCTCGTGCTTGATTCTGTTTTCCCTAAACAATAACGTCAATCCGATTCACACTTAAACCAAACAGGTATTGTGATTAGCATCATGGGATTAAAAATCAAACAACGCTTATTGTTGTCACTTGGCCTGTTTCTGCTGGCGCTCTGTCAGGTAAGCGTAGCGGATGAGCGGTTGCATGTGGTCACCACCATTAAACCGCTGCACTCGATACTGGCGGGGCTCATGGTTGGTACAGAGGGACCCGAGTTGTTACTCGAGGAAGATGCTACACCCTTTGGCTATCAACTGAGTGAAGAGCAGAAATCAAAGCTTTCCAAGGCCAATATGATTGTCTGGGTCGGCCCGGAACTTGAAAAGTTTTTGATTGAGCCAGTTGAGAACGCCACCAAGGCCGGTGTTAGCGTACTAACACTACTGGATAATCCGGAACTTAAGATCCTGCCGTCACGCTGGTCAAAAGATGAAGACGACAGTGAACGTGACCCCTTTTTCTGGATGGATAGCCGAAACACCCTGATCCTGGTGGATGAACTGTCCCGGGCTTTAATGGATGTGGACACGGGACGTGCCCACCTCTACAAACGCAATCGTGATCAACTGTTATCTCGTGTTGCAGAGCTGGACCGACGACTGGAGTATGGCTATCGCGGCCTTAAAAGTGGTGTCGGTATGGCCTATTTCGATACCCTGCAGTATTTCGAGCAGGCCTATGCGCTGAAAATTCGCGGTGTAATGGCCCAGTCACCCGAACAACCGGTTGATGCGAGTCAGTTACTCATGAGTCGGGTCAAACTGAAAGAGGGCTACTACGCCTGCCTGTTAACCGAGCGCGCCATGCCGATGCCTGAGTTTCCACTCTTAACGGAAGGTGTTGAAATCAATATCGGTGTGTTGGACAGTTTTGGTACGGATCTGCCTGCCGGTCCAGAACTCTACTTTCAGCTGATGCAACAGAACACGGATACAATTAAAAAGTGTCTGCAGTATAGTGGGACAGCGACACAAGTCGCCGCAGTAGAAGATGAACTGCCACTGACCGCCAAGATTGGTGGTAAATTCATGCTGATTGATCATAACGGCAAGCTGGTCACAGAGAAGGATATGCTGGGCAAGTTTCAGCTGATCTACTTTGGTTATACCTTTTGCCCGGACATCTGTCCTACATCGCTACAGGTCATGTCACTGTCACTGGATATGCTGGGAGAGCAAGCCAGTCTGTTTAAACCCTATTTCATAACCGTGGATCCGGAACGGGATAATGCCAAGGTGATGAAAAACTATGTGCAATATTTCAATAAGGATCTGGTTGGGCTGACAGGTACCACGGCCATGGTTGAGCGTGTGGCCAAGCAGTTCAAAGTGAGATATGAGAAAGTGATTGAGGAGGATACTGATCCTGACATGTATATCATGGATCACTCCGCCAGTGTTTTTTTGATGGCACCCAATGGTGAATTTATTACCAAGTTTGCCCACGGTATTTCAGCAAAACAGATGGTCGAGAGTCTAAAAAGTTACCTGCCGAAACAGTAAGCGGTAAAGAGGAGATAAATACGGACAGCCTCTTTTGAATCAGGGTGGTTGGTTAACTTGTCAATTTGAATTAAGGGCCTGATATTTATATCATTATTATTCTCCTGCGGGTATTTTTATAACGTACATGGCTAATGCGTTGTTTATGATTCTAAGGTTCGTTGTACTCTTTCAGACAACGGCATTTCCGTTATGCGCTAATTCCCTCGACGTCCACTGGCAATTTCAGAGAATACAACCCTAAAGATTACTCTATACCGGTCGAATAACCTTTCAATGGACAGCAGTATCCATGTTGGGAGGGTTCAAGTGCATGCTTTGAAGTGTCTAGCGTCACGGGTAAGGGGCGGGCGATCAGTGCTGGTGGCTGGTATGGGACAGCCAAGTGCCGACCTTTCAATATGTTAGTCAAGAGTCTGCATCGCTACTACCTTTTGGGCTCATGCCTGCTCCTGGCGGGTCTGTTAGTGTTTCATTCTACGACGCCTGAAAAAGACTTTCCGCAAGAGACGGTTGTTTCTTCAATCACGAATTCAGCAAACCAACCTATTCTGCCGATTCTCCCCTATATATCAGCAAACCAAACTAAAGTTCAACTGGGTGAAAAGCTGTTCCATGAGCCCATGTTGTCAGAAAACGGCAGAGTCTCCTGTAGCAGCTGTCACAATCTAAAAACGGCCGGACATGATGGATTGCCTACCTCGATCGATATCCGGGGAGGTATGGATGAACTCAATACCCCAACACTGTTCAATGCATCTCTAAATTATTCTCTTTCCTGGACGGGGCACATCAAGACCCTTGAAGAACAGATTGAAACTGTGATGCATAATCCAAAGCACATGGGCTCCAGCTGGGAGCGTGCCATGGGACGTATGCGTGCAGATAAAACCTATCAAGGCTTATTCCAGTCTATTTACCCGGATGGCGTAACAGATGAAGCCGTAATAGATGCCCTGTCGGAGTATGAGCGAACCCTGATTACACCCGACTCTCCCTTTGATCGTTACCTGAAGGGTGAACTGAATGCTATAAATAAACAGGCAAAAGCGGGTTATGAGCTTTTTAAGAGCTATGGATGTATCTCCTGCCATCAGGGCCAGAATGTAGGCGGGCAACTGTTTGCCAAATTTGGTCTGTTCAGGAGCTTCTTTAATGAAAAGGATAAGTTGACGAATGCTGATCTAGGGCGTTACCGAGTGACAGGTAAGGCAGTTGATCGGCATGTTTTTCGTGTGCCCAGCTTACGCAATGTGGCACGCACTGCGCCCTATTTTCATGACGGCTCAATAACTACTTTGCCAGATGCTGTTCGATATATGGGGGATCTGCAACTCGGCAGACGAATTCCTGATGAGGATGTAGGCCTGATTGTCTCGTTTCTCGAGTCTTTGACCGGTATCTATCAGGGGCGTGCGTTATGAAGGTGATCAGTCACTGGATGTGGGTAGTCCTGCTTGGGCTGATTGCGGCGCTTACTATCTTGTTTAGTTCAAGCCAGATTAACCGCAAGGCGCTTGGAGATGTTGAGTTTAATCTGGTTGAACTGAAACAGCTTGATGCCGCGATTAACCAGGGAATGCTGGAGGTAAGATTTGGACAAGCGCTTCATTATGATGAGATATCGGAAGCGCTGAAAAACACCAGAGAAACTCTGGCAGTATTGACAGCGGGACGCGTTATTTTTAATGACTGCCAAGACCTGGGTTGCATCGATAGCTTTGAGGAGATGGTTAGATTGCTTGATCAGCGTGATGAGCTGTTGGAATATTTCAAAGAAAAAAATGCTGTACTCCTTTTTACATCCCGTTTTTTTCCTGTGGCATTAAATAATCTACTTCAAAAGCTGCCTCATGCACCCGGTTTAAATGCTGAAGAATTACATATGCTCTATATGAAGGTGAATGAGCTGGGACGTATTGTGGGGTTTGGTGCGATATCGGATAAGCAGGATAATCAGAATATAAAAACCATAATCAGTGAGCTTCAGTCTCTGTTGGCTGATATTCCAATTGAGTATTCACCCGAAGTGGGTTTATTGATTGCTTACGCCGAATTACTCTATATCAGCAATAGGGAAGTCAGTGATGCGATAGAAGCGATCCTGGTGTTAAATACCGGACGGATGATTAATAGCCTTTATGATCAGGTAGAGACTCACACCAATCGCTTGATTGCTGAAGTCGATAATAAGCGCTTCTACCTCTACCTGATTGCGATGACGCTTCTGCTCTTTCTTGGTGAAATCCTCCTGCGATTAAGAAGTGCCTCACTGACATTGCAGTCAACAATGAAAAATCTCAAATTTCAGAAGTTTGCCCTTGATCAACATGCCATTGTGAGTGCCTCTGATGTCAAGGGGAGGATTACCTACGTCAATGAAAAATTTACCGAAATCAGTCAGTTCAGCAAGGATGAGTTGCTGGGTAAAGATCATCGGTTAGTGAATTCCGGTGTACATGATGCGGCTTTTTTCAAAGAGCTTTGGCGCACTATTGCCAAGGGGCGTGTCTGGAACGGTGAACTGTGTAACCGGCGCAAAGATGGTTCACTCTATTGGGTTGAATCCACTATCGTGCCTTTCCTGGATGATAAGGGTAAGCCAGAACAGTACATCAGTATTCGAACTGATATCTCAAACAGAAAGAAGGCTGAAGAGGAAGTCTCTATGTTGGCGCGGTTCGCCGAGGAGAGCCCGGGCGCCATATTACGAATTGCCCATGATGGATCAGTCCTCTACTCCAATCAGGCCGGCTTAGTGTTATTGACACAGTGGAGTAGTGGTGTGGGCCAGTCACTACCCGGTGAGTGGCGCAAGCGGATTCAGAAATGTCTGTTTAGGGATACAGCGCAAGAGGTAGAGGCTCCAATCAATGACCGAAATATATCCTTCTCCCTGGTACCGATAGCGGAATCTGGCTACGTAAATATCTACTGCCGAGATATTACCGATCATAAGCAGATGGAAGATGAGTTGCGACAACGGGCCAGTTATGATGCGCTTACCGGGCTGTTGAACCGGGACGAGTTTGATATTCATATGCAGAAGGCCCTGGAGTCAGTAAAAAGCAGTTCAGAAGAGCATACGTTACTGTATATGGACCTTGATCAGTTCAAGGTAGTGAATGATACCTGTGGACACATTGCAGGTGATGAATTACTGAGGCAGCTTGCAACCCTACTTAAAGCTCAGTTGAGGGGCAGTGACAGCTTTGCCCGACTAGGTGGTGACGAGTTTGGTGTGCTGTTAACGGGCTGCTCGTTAGCGGCTGCACTGCCCGTTGCTGAAAAGCTCATCGAAACTGTCAATGATATGCGTTTTGTCTGGGAAGATAATATTTTCGAGATAGGTGTCAGTATTGGTGTTGTGCTAATCGACGCTTCAGCAATTGACAGTAACAGTCTTCTGAGTGCTGCTGATGTGGCCTGCTATGTGGCGAAAGATGAAGGTCGAAATCGACTGTACATCTATAAACCTGAAGATGAAGAGACCGTACGGCGGCAGGGTGAAATGCAGTGGGTGAGTCGCATTACCCATGCACTGGATGAAGATCGTTTTGAACTCTGGGTACAGGAGATACGCCCACTGGATTATGCGAGGCATAGTCATCCGCACTATGAAGTGTTGATCAGAATGCGTGGTAGTGAGGATGAGCTGATTCCTCCCGGTGCATTTATTCCTGCAGCAGAGCGATATAACCTGATGCCATCCATTGATCGCTGGGTTGTTGAGCGGGTGCTTGATTATTGTGATATGGCCTGGGCAACAGGACAGATGAAGGCATTTGCCATCAATCTCTCCGGCGCGTCTATGGGTGATGAACGGCTATTAAGCTTTTTGTCAGAACGGATTCAGTCAGCCGACTATCCAGCTAAGAATATCTGCTTTGAGGTTACTGAGACATCGGCTATTGCCAATCTGGGTAAGGCCATCCATTTTATCAGTCACCTGAAGTCGCTGGGTTGTCGTTTTGCTTTGGATGATTTTGGTAGTGGACTCTCTTCCTTTGCCTACCTGAAATCATTGCCTGTAGACTTTCTCAAGATTGATGGTCATTTTGTTAAGGATATTGGCACAGATCCCATTGATCATGCCATGGTTACGGCTATCCATGATATCGGCCGGGTGATGGGGCTAGAGACAATAGCCGAATTTGTTGAAGATGATCGAATACTTGAATGTCTACGTGAGATTGGCGTGGACTATGCGCAGGGCTATGGTGTTGAGATGCCGCGTCCAATGGAGATGCTCTGGATTAACCTGGATGATCTGCCAAACAGTTTAGAGGAGAGTGCTTAAGCGGCATCGTCTGTTTCTGGACGACTAGGATTGCATCCAGTTTTCGATCAAGCGCCAGGAGATGGAATCTCTTCTGGGTAGATGGAACTGTTCATTTTCGGGTGAGCTAAGTAACTGATCACGATGAAACCATCCCGCACTTTCAAGCTCAATGCCATCCACTTTTATCTCAGTAGTGACCGCTGATGCATAGAAGCCCAGCATGATGGAGGAGGGGAAAGGCCAGGGCTGTGATGAGTGATAGCGAATGTCGGTCACTATGACACCAGCTTCTTCTTCGACTTCTCTGGCAACGGCATCTTCAAGACTCTCTCCCGGTTCAACAAAACCGGCCAGGGTTGAGTGCATGCCAGGTGGCCATGAAGGCTGTCGACCCAACAGACAGTAATCACCATCTTCTATTAACATGATCACGGCCGGGTCGGTTCGGGGATGGTGTTGTCTGGCGCACTTCGGGTTTTGACATATGCGCAAATGGCCAGAGCGTGTAGACGTTGTTGGGCTACCACACTGTCCACAAAAACGATGTTGACGATGCCAGATCAGCATAGCTCGGGCATGGGCGAGAAGCGCACTGATACGGTGATCGAGTAGGGGGCCTACTGTACGCAGGTCTTTGAAAAGATATTTTTCCTGTGACAATAGCTGGGTTTCTGGTTCTTCCAGATAAGAGTAATCCAGAGCCAGCCAGATAACACCGCTCTGGTCGCTACCGAGTAATACGCTCTCACTAGCCTGAGTGATCAGTGTTTGATTCTGCACAGCAGAAAATGAGACAGGCTTCAGCTCAGCTGTTACCAAATGCTGGTTTCGCCAGAGAGGCAGTAGCCGTGTCTGTTCTGATTTCATCGCATCAGCCAGCCAGTCTGGATCATCCCGAAAACGATCCAGCCGATCAAAACCCTGATTACTGTAGAAGTTTGGTTTTTTCATAGCCTCACAAGCATGGACAAAAATATTGCTGAATGCAAAGCCCGGTTATACATACAAATTTCAAGTGTTTTTCAGGCCCATCAGAAAGCGCGGATCGGCCGCAGGCAGAGATTGACAGATTTTGGTGAAATTTCTCAGATTGGGTAATCGTCTGCCACAGCAGAAATGATTAATCTGACTGGGTTTAAGTCCGGTTCTGTTGGCGAGTTCAAGCTGAGATACCTGTTGTTTGCTCAGGCAACGGTTAAGGCGTTTGGCAAACGCCGCGGGGTCACTGAAATGCATATTTCTTTCCTGTATTTAAAGTTAATAAGTGCGGTAAAAAAGCAATCAGTGACTGCGGAACATCCACTTAATAAATAGTAATACGGGATAAAAAATGTGTGATATAGCGGAGTGACCCGCATGAAAAGAGGTTGTAATCATCAATGGTTTCCTTTGGGACACCCCGCCCCGTTGAGAAGGTAAATGGATGATGGCAGGTCTCCTGGCTAGCGGGTCTCTGTTCCTATGTCGCCTTCCCGGATCTCTCCAGTGGCAAGATGACATGAACTCTCCGCCTACAGTTGCGGGGGCAGCCACGGTTCAGGTTATTAGCCTTTCCGTGTTCCCTTTTTAATCCCATCGGCAAATGCCGTTTGGAACCATCACCTCTATTCTATCGATAGCGCTCTGTTGTATGCAAGAAAGAATTGGTGTGATTGCTTGCGTCATGACATCAGTAGTATGGGTCGCGATGGTTAATTACTTATTACCAAAATAAAAATATGCAATGTTCTTATTCATCCGTATCTGTTAGATTTTGCTAACGCACTAAAGTGTGGACAAAACAGAGGTCTGTAAAAGACCCGTAATAATCCTGGGAGGAATCTATGCGATACATTCATATGGCAGCATTACTGCTGTCACTACTGTTATCCAGTTTTTCACTTGCCGCCCAACAGGGTGAGCGTCTTCGTCCATATATTCTCGCTGAAATATCGCAAATGCCAATGGTTGAAAAACTGGATACCGTTAGCGCGGCCTTACAGACAGCGGGTTTTACAATAGCAGGCCAGTATGCGCCCTATTCTGGTGCAACAGTATTGGTTGTTACCCATGACACACTGCGCAAACAGGCCGCCGCAACACAATGGGGTGGATACGGCGCTGCATTACGTGTGGCACTCACGCAGAGAGACGGGATGCTGCAGGTGAGCTATACCAATCCAGAATGGATGGGTAATGTTTATCGTATGACGGGAAACTTCAGTGAAATGAGTGCGCTTCTACAAAACACACTCGGTGGTGAGAAGACATTCGGTTCCGGTGGTGGACGCACGGTAGACAATTTACGTGAATATCACTACATGATGTTCATGCCCTATTTTGATGATCAGGTTGAACTGGCCAGTTATGACACGCATCAAGCTGCACTGGTCGCTGTTGAAGCCGGCCTGGCGGCAGAGAAGGGTGGTGTCAGCAAGATCTCAAGAGTGGATGTAATGGGCAAGGATGAGGTTCTGTTTAATGTTGCGGTAACACAGGGCGAAGGTGCTGATGCCCCGGTTATGCAGATCATTGATCAAACGGATCTGCGCCATACGGCACATCTTCCTTATGATCTGCTGGTCTCAGGCAACAAGGTCTACATGCTGCATGGCAAGTTTCGTATTGCCCAGAGTTTTCCTGATCTGACTATGAGTACCTTCATGAAAATCTCCGATGCACCGGATGCCATCGAACAGGCACTGAAAACTGCAGCTACCCAGTAACCGAACTGGTTTGGTGACCTTCTGACTCAACGATTAGTAAAAGTCAGAGGGTCGCCACGCAGGATGTGTGTCAGTTTGCAGTGGCGACGAGTGTGGCCCTAAGCGGGGCCGGGTGTCCCTCAATTGTGCGGCTGTGATCGTTAGGGTCAAGATAATCCGATAGTGATTCGAAATGCATCCAATCGGTGGACCGCTGTTCTTCAGTAGTCGTGACGGTCTCGTCAACAATTCTCACATCTCTGTAGCCACAACGTTCAAGCCAGCCGGCCAGCGTCGCAGCACTGGGAATAAACCAGACATTGCGCATCTTTGCATAGCGGCCGTCAGGTACCAGCACCTCTCCCTTTTTGCCCTCAATAACCAGTGTCTCAAGCACCAGTTCACCGCCTGGCCGAAGGGTGGATTTCAGTTCGTACAGATGATCAATAGGGGAGCGTCGGTGATACAGCACACCCATTGAAAAGACCGTGTCAAAAGCCCTGAGATCAGCGGGAATATCCTCAATGCCCATGGGGAGCAGATGCACCGGCCACTCTCTGCCAAGAAAATGCTGAATCGCCAGAAACTGTGCAAGAAACAGCTGGGTGGGATCCACTCCGATAACAACTGCGGCACCTTCTCCAGCCATACGCCAGCAGTGGTAGCCGTTGCCGCAGCCAATATCCAGAACAGTGCGTCCCTTGAGTGGGCTGATATGAGGCGATACCCGGTCCCACTTCCAGTCAGAGTGCCACTCGGTATCGATATGAATGCCGTGAATATCGTAGGGCCCTTTGCGCCAAGGGTGTAATTCACGCAACAGTGATTCAATGCGGCTGGACGCTTCAGCGGTAAGTGGTTTATCACCCCGTGCGGTGATATTGGCGCTGTTTAGTTCTGTCTGTGTCTTGTTCAGTCTGGGTAGTTGGTCAATGGCCTCAATCCAGCGATCCAGATCGCCGTGAGGGCGCTCATTAAGAATGCGTGCCATCTGATCAGGCAGCAGGCTGGCCCAACGCTCCAGACCATGCGTCTCCATCAACTGGCAGAGTCCGGTTGTATCGATCATTTGCGCGCAACCAGGGAGACGAAATTAAAGCATTGAAACCAGAGGTCCGAACGCTCGAAGCCGGCCTGTTTGAGTCGCTCGGTATGTTGTGCCAGTGGTTCAGGAATCAGAACATTCTCAAGGGCGCTGCGCTTCTGACTGATTTCCAGATCGTTATAGCCGTTGGCCCGTTTAAAGGCGTGATGCATTTCGATTTGCAGCCGCTCTTCTTCCGGATCCTCAAAGGCAATTTTCTCGGAGAGTACCAGTATGCCGCCTGGTCTGAGTCCCTGCTGGATACGTGTCAGCAGGGCCGTGCGCTGTTCAATAGGGATAAACTGCAAGGTAAAATTCAGCGTAACCAGCGAGGCATTTTTAATCTCGATATCACAAATATCGGCACAGACCCACTCTATCGGCGTGCGCCCGGCCTGCTCTGGAAGGCGGACTTTGGCCTGTTGCAGCATGTCCGACGAGTTATCCACGGCGATGATTTTGCAGTTGGCTGCCTGGATACCACTCTGCAGGGCCAGCGAGGTGGCACCCAGCGAACAGCCCAGATCGTAGCAGTTCGTGCCGGGTTGCACGTATTGCGCCGCGAGTACGCCGCAAAGATTAATAACGGTGGTATAACCGGGTACAGATCGCCGGATCATATCGGGAAAGACCCGGGCTACCTGCTGGTCGAATATAAATTCGCCCACATTGTCTCGGGGTTCTGAATAGACCCTGTCCTGTTCTGAATCCTGGCTCATAACGTTTTCATTGCGTGATAACAGCGCCCCTTTGGCGTGGGGCGCATTATATCCTGAATTACGTTTAGGTCAGCAGTTCAATCAGAACGGCTGTATTACGCCCGCTTAACTACTCCGAAGCCAACTGCAGTGCCTTCTCCCGGAGGAGGGTTTTCTGTACCTTGCCTGTGGAGGTCTTGGGCAAGGGTTCAAACAGGATATGCCGGGGAACCTTGAAATGGGCGAGCTGCTCCCGGCACCAGGCGATGATCTCCTGCTCTGAGATCGGCTCTGCGGTGGTTTTGAGTGTCACGAAGGCGCAGGGTGTCTCACCCCATTTTTCGCTGGGTTTTGCCACCACGGCGGCTTCCAGGATAGCGGGGTGCCTGAACAGGGCCTCTTCCACTTCCAGGCTGGAGATATTCTCGCCGCCGGAGATAATGATATCTTTAGCGCGATCCTTTACTTCCATATAGCCATCGGGGTGCAGGACACCCAGGTCGCCGGTATGAAACCAGCCATCCCGCAAGGCCTCTTCAGTAGCCTGCGGGTTTTTCAGATAACCGCTCATCACCGCGTTGCCGCGCAGCAGGATCTCACCAATTGATTCGCCATCAGCAGGCAGCTCTTCTCCGGTAATGCTATCCACTACACGCAAACCCGCCATCATGGGTAGAACCACGCCCTGACGTGCATTCTTTTTTGCCTGCTCATCGGGACTCAGCGCGTCCCATTGTCGGTTCCAGGCACAGATAGTGGCAGGACCATAGGTTTCAGTAAGACCGTAAAGATGGGTGACATGAAACCCCATCTTCTCCATGCTGGCGATGACCGCACTGGGAGGGGCGGCACCGCCCACGGCGACCTCAACCACGGGTGAGAAGGGCGGTTGCTCACCCTGTTCTACATGCACGATGGCATTGAGGATGATCGGCGCACCACACATGTGGGTAACTTTATGCTGGCGAATCAACTCAATCACTCGCTCAGGATCAAACCGGCGCAGACAGATATGGGTGCCACACACCGCAGACAGGGCCCAGGTAAAGGTCCAGCCGTTGCAGTGGAACATGGGTAGCGTCCAGAGATAGACCGAGTCGGCATTCATGTTGAACGCCAAAGCATTCCCCATGGCGGCTTCATAAGCCCCCCGATGGTGATAGACTACCCCTTTGGGATTACCCGTAGTACCAGAGGTGTAGTTTAATGAGATCGCCTGCCACTCATCCTCAGGGGGTTGCCAGGCATAGTCGGTTGGCTGGTTGCCAATAAAAGCCTCATAGGTTTGTGAGCCAATCAGATCACCCGTTGATGCCAGAGGATCATCGATATCAATCACAATGATCGATCGGTCGAGTCGCTTTACCGCCTCGGCCATCACATCAGAAAACTCACGGTCGGTGATAAGCAGCTTGGCTTCGCCATGATTAAGAATGTGGGTAATGGTGTTGGGGTCCAGTCGGGTATTAATGGTATTCAGAACAGCCCCGGTTATGGGTACACCATAGTGGGCTTCAAGCATCTCCGGGATGTTAGGTAGCATGACCGCAACCGTGTCTCCCGGTTTTATGCCTGCCGCTGTTATGGCATTGGCCAGCTGACAACAGCGCTGAAAAAACTGTAGGTATGAAATCCTTCGCTCTTCATAGATGATCGCCTCTTTCTCAGGATAGATCGCGGCCGCTCTTGCGAGAAAGGTGAGGGGGGTCAAGGCACAGTAATTTGCTGCGCATTGTGGCAGATTTTTTGTATAGCTGTTTTCACAGATCGGCTGGTCTGGCATGGTGTCCACTCCAAATATGTGAAGCATCAACTCATAGAGGTGCTCTAAGGTTGATCATGTTTACTTTTCTGGTTTTTATAATCGTGCGTTTTGAGTAATGACCCTGTGTCTTGATTACAGACACAGGGGGAATCATTCAGTTTAAAAATGCAAACAGGTTATTAAGGGCCCGACCATTCAATGGCACAGTATTCTGCGCTGCGTCCATCGAAGTTCCAGACGCGGCCATAGTCGCGTACCTTGCTCTTGATTGCCTTGCTGACCGTTACATCAGTGCCCATCCAGTACTCGGTATTGGTTATAACCAAATCTTTCTCGGCATCCGCCCCTCTTACCGGTTCAACAAAGCCGGTGATGGTTTTTGGAATCTCAAATAGGCGGCCGTTCTCTTGTTTCTCAAACTTGATGGGTACCTTTTTAATCCCCAGGAAATTGCTCACCAGCATTTTGAACAGGCCGGTTGTACCCCGGGCGTTACCGGTAATGATTTTAGCCAGTCCATCATAGGCGGCATCATCAGCCCGTTCATCAATATAACCAGCGGCGGTCCAATTACCTCGACCCATTTCACCCGGTATATCAAGCAGAATGCCAAAGTTAAGGCCATCCAGTTTGGCATCACCAAAATACCCTTCATCAATGTGTACGCCGGCCCAACCCTGGCAGTAGCCCTCGGTTGGTGGATGGTTGCCCAGCGAGATCACACAGGGACAAAACACCGTACAGCTACAGCTGAGAATCAGCTCGCCTTTTATTTTCCACTCTTCACTCATCGTAATTCCTCCTTATTTTTATGCGTATAGATGGGTGCCGACCATGAACAACCCCCAGGCAAAAAACAGTGTGCCAACACCTTTACCAAACAGATCGCCTCTAGGCAGTACCTTTTCAGCCAGCATGATGACGGACAGCGCAGCAATCCAAATCAGGTTCATCAAGCCAAAGAAAAACATCAGAATCATTAGTGCCCAGCAACAGCCGACACAATAAGCGCCGTGGGTGGTGCCCATTTGTAATGCGCCCTTGTTGCCGGACTTCCAGCTGGTTAGAAAAAACTGTAATGGGGTGCGGCAGTGTGTCAGGCAGACCTCTTTAAGTCTCGACCACTGATAGAGGCCGGCAATCATCAACAGGCCTCCATTGAACAGGGGATGAGTGCCGACCATCATTTCGCTGATCAACTCAGATTGCAGCATGCCCCACTGCGCCACCACGGCCAGCAGGCTATAGCCACCCCAGGTAAACAGATAACCACCGATAAAGGCACTGAGTGGTAGCAAACGATTGCCGTCAGTCTGTTGATTGAGAATGTCTGAATAGGTCACGATCATTGGTGCTGCTGTAGGCAGCATCATGGCAACCATCATCATGATCCACATGGCAAAAACCAGCGCGAAATCCTGCGCGTCCCAGGCGGTTCCCAGCGATGGCATGCCAAAGGTGCTGGGGGGGCGTGTTTCGGTTGCAGCGGCAGGTTCCATCGCCATCCCGTGATGGTGGTGATGAGACATGGCAGGTTCTGCCGTAGGTACGCTCTCGTTTGTGTTGAACAGACCCATACCAAAACCCATTTCGGACATGTCCATACGTCCCTGCATATCCTGAGTCATGGTCAATAGATAGAACCAGGCAAGCAGTGTCATGATGACGATCATGGACAGTGACAGTGCGCGATTACTCTGAAATAGATCTCGAAATCTGGATGTCATCCAGTCCCCCTTGCTTCCTGTGTCTCCAGGATTATTTTTTTATTTGACCTGTGCCGCCGATCGACGGCACAGGTGTTAAATGGTTAAGCCATTTTTACCAATGTATGTCCGTGGCCTTTACCTGCCAGGATTGCCATGAGTTGCTCTTCCACTTCATCCAGGGTGATCTCAGTGGTCAGGGTCTCAAGGCAGTCAGGTTTCCAGTCGCTGGCGAGTTTGTGCCACACCTCAAGACGAGGTGCCATGGGGCACTCGGCCGAGTCGATACCAATCAAAGAGACGCCCCGCAGAATGAAGGGGAATACAGTGGTGTTCAGTTCAGGTGAACCGACCAGTCCGGCGCAGGTGACGG
>JAPHUE010000276.1 GCA_026196795.1 Sedimenticola sp. | reverse complement strand
AGAGGCTGAAGGGTATCGGATCCGACAGGCTTGATCATGTCTCAAGATCTCCTTAGAACAAAAGAACGATTTATCAGAAAATTTTACCCGATTACAGATTAATAAATGCAATCACGTAATTGTAATTTGTAACAGAATATTAGCCGCGGATATTCAGAATAAACCCTGCCTCAATGTACTGAGGGGTAACAGACAAATATCCCGTGCAGTTTAAATTCAGGGCATACCCTACCACATGGATGAGTGGGTTATCCCAAATTTATACTTATATGGGCAGTAAAAAAAATACTGCTTTGATTTAACAGGAGAAGTACACCTTTTATCGCGGGGACTAATGTATTTTTATATCAAGAGACAGCGATGCTCTTAGCCTCTGGTTGCCAGCCACTTATTTCAGGGTAACCAGGTGCTTGTCGAGGCTCTTTTCCAGGAATGGCTTCATGCAGCCAATTGATGATGGGTTGCCACTGCTTTCTATCTTTTGAACAGATGCTCTGTTTCATTTCACAGATACCCATTCCAGATTCCATTGCAATGGCATAGTTTTGAGTATCACGCAGTGATCCAATCAATGGGATACCCATCCGCTCAGATAGCTCCTCTATCTTTTGATAGGAAGCCGTCTTGAAGCGCACACGATTGATTACCATGGCAATACGCTTACCATGCAGACGATTCTTGGCAAAGCGCATCAACTCATTGATAAAGCCCTCAACCGCATTAAGATCAATGACATTAGGCATTACAGGAATGAGTATGGTATCGGCTTTGTTAAACAGATCGACCAGCTGTCCACCTGTCACACCCGCGGGGGTATCCATGACGACGACTTCTGTCTCAGCCCCCGTATGCAGCTGCCAGGTGCGGGTCATGCCAGTGCGTGAACGCGCCGCATCGATGGAACGAATTTGGGGTTGGGTAGGTTCACGCATTTCCAACCAGTGATGGCTGGAATTTTGAGGGTCATAATCCATCAGTGCGGTCTTGTAACCCTGACCGGCGAAGTAACATGCCAAGGTGGTGGAAATAGTTGTTTTTCCACAGCCGCCTTTTGCATTGAGCACCATAATGTTGTGCATCGAACCCTATCCCCGTTTTTTATCAATACGCGGAGACTGCCAATCCGTTGACGCACGCCCCCTCATGTCGGCCACCTGAACTCTCTGATCCATTGCTTGTGACCCTGGAATATCGAAACCCAAACTGAACCCAGAGATCACCGCCCCTTTGTGCCTGCTTGAGAGTCATTATATTCTTAGATAGCCGTATGAGTATCAACTGAATTAAAGTGAAAGGCAAGTAATCAGGGGCTGATAGTTGATTTTTAGACACTTTTTGCTCTTTTTGAGGTGATAACACTCACAAATCGAGCAACTTCATATCAATCCATTGGGCCAATAGTGATAGCTATCACATAATGCATAGTTACTTATCACCCTCCCATAGCAACGCCTTGAGTCCAGAGCTTCGCCTGATTTGTTGTCTGATGGCCACCCCCAGCACCCGCCCGGAATCACAAAGGGCAAGCATCTTGCGGCTGCGAGTCAGCCCCGTGTAGATCAACTCTCGACCTAACAGCGGATTTTCTCTCTCAGGCAAGACCAGTAATACACGGTTAAATTCCGACCCCTGGCTCTTATGCACCGTCATGGCAAAAGCCGTTTCATGGGAAGAAAGACGTGCAGGGCTCACGGCACGGTACCCATCAGCCGTTTCGAAGTAGGCCATTTTCTCGCCAACTTCATTATTCAGGACAATACCGATATCACCGTTGTATAGCTTCAGATTATGGTCGTTCTGTGTAATCAGCAGCGGCCGTCCGGCAAACCAGAGGCCCGCCCCGGACACCAATCCAGTCCTTACAAGCCCTTTGAATATTGAATCATTAAGGCCGGACACTCCCTGCTCACCCTCGCGCAACGCACAGAGCACACGGAAATCATCAAATGCCTTGAAGATATCTTTCAGTGGCGCCCGTCTTTTTAGCAGCTTTAGATAGACACCATATCCGGCAATCGCCAGATCAACAGGATCTTCATCGCTTGATAGCAAGTGAATGTCATCAAAAGTGTCATTCGCCAGTAGTGACAACGCCCCATCAGCATCTCCGCTGTTGACCCTGTCCGCCAGTTGACCGATACCACTCCGATGATCAAACCGATAGCTATGGGTCAATTCTATGATGGAATCAGCGAGCTGTTTCTCGCTCACCATTTGCTCAGGGATTTTTTCACCCGTGACATCGGCAAGCTGTTTTGAGAAAGCGGCCGTGAAACCACTACCCTCACTACAGATATCTCCCAGTACCGACCCAGACTCAACAGAGGCCAGCTGATTTTTATCCCCCAGCAGAATAAGACGACCGTGGGAGGGTAATGCATCGACTACCTTCGCCATTAGCGCCACATCGATCATGGAGGCCTCATCAATAATCAGCACATCATAAGGCAGCGGATTTGAGTGATCATGACGGAAGTAGATAGAGTCACGACGGCTGCCCATTAAACGGTGCAGGGTCATGGCGCGATCCGGTATGCTTGTAATCAGATCGGCACCCAGATCCAGTTCACCAATAGCCGCTGCAATGGCACTTTGCAGCCGTGCCGCGGCCTTACCTGTCGGTGCCGCCAATGCAATACCAAGCGGCTTGTCAGCGGCCTGTTGCTGCAACAGTGCCAGAATACGTACAACCACACTGGTCTTTCCGGTTCCCGGACCACCGGAAATGATGGTCAGCCGTTTCATGAGGGTCACAACAGCAGCGACTTTCTGCCAGTTGACCGCCACATCCTCTCTCGCGGGAAAGAGTTGTAACAGCAGCTCATTTAATGGCGCATTATCAACAGCCGTCAGTGCAGAACTGGCGAGTTCCAGCAACCCTGCGGCAAGCTTTTGTTCGTAGTCCCAGTAACGATAAAGATAGAGCCGATCAGCCTGATCCAGTATCAGCGGGACACGTTGACCTGGCTCCCCTATGACTACAGATTGTCGAAGCTTCTTCCTCCAGTCACTGAGAGAGGGCAAACTGATCATTCCCTCAGAACTTGTATCCGCCAGTTGCTGCTCACTCACATCGGACAACGGCAGACAGACATGGCCCTGACTACTGGCGCGACTGGTGAGTGCGGCCGCCAATTGTATTTCCGGACCGCTCTTCCCTGAAAGCCTACCCATCAGATGAGCAAAATGGATATCCAGATCGGAAAACAGACCTTGTGCGTACAAGCGATCCAGCAGCTCGTCCACTGTGCTCATGCGACGCTCCCTGCCTGGGAGAAATAGCCATCCAATGCGCTAATCAATTCTATTGAAGGTCGATCTCGGAATATGCCATAGCGAGAACCTTCAGCAGGCGACATTCCCCGAAGAAACAGATAATAGACAGCGCCAAAATGCGTGTCATAGTCATAGTCGGTTAGGCGCTGCCCCAGATAGCGATGCAGAGCCAGACAATAGAGCAGGTATTGAAGAAAGTAACCCTCACGAGCAATTGCAGATTGAAGATTGATAGGATCATAATCACTCTGCTGATCACCTAACCAGTTAGACTTGTAATCAAGCAGATAGTAACGACCTTCAAATTCAAATATCAGATCGATGAATCCCTTCAGATAACCCTGACAATCTCTGAAGCTAAGGCGCGTAATCGCCTGCTCCATCTCTTCATTACAATTCACACCATGCTTCATCAAGATTGATGAGAGTTCTGTTGCCTTCAGATGGTCAATGGGATAATTGAATTCCATCTCAACCAGACACTGTGATCGCTCAAGTCGCCCCAGGGTCAAACCACTGTTTGGCTCAAGTTCGGTGGAAAGCGAGTCGCGCACTAACTGACAGACCACCTCCTTCCAGAGCGTATCAATACCATAGAGAGTGAGTTGCTGTTCCACCAGCTGCTGTAGCTCCAGTTCACTGTGCGCGACAAAATCAAGGTTCTCAAATATGGCGTGCAGGCAACTACCCGGATTTGCCCCTCGAGGAAAACTGAACGGGTTACGAATCGGCAACACCTCAGGTTCATCTGGCAACATCACCGACAGGCCGTCATGGTCGGGACGCTCAAAATGCTCATGCCCTGCAGCAAGTGCGGAAAAACTGGTTACGGAACGGCCACGACTGAGTTTGCGATCCAGAGATCGGGCCTGAAGCGAATCAAAATCGAAGGCCTGTTGATGCGCTGCTTGAGGTGAAGCTGACAAGAGATCAATTGTGTCTATATCGCTAATGACCTGTATACGCGCATCACCATCCAGTCCATCAGTCCACTGCTGCAAACGATTGAACAGATCATCCTCTGAAAGCGTTTTAAAATGCGTGGCCAGCTGTTCAATCTGGTTTTCGGAAATGTCACCCGCAGGAGGATGGAGTAACCAGGCCATCGGCGACTCCCCTGCCCCATTAATCTGGCCCCACGTGATGTAACAACGGTATTGCGCGCGGGTCAATGCGACATAGAGTAACCGCAAACTCTCCGCCAGTGCCTCATTACGCCCGGTCTCCATCGCCTCACCCCAGGCGGGTGAGCCAAAGTCCAGTACCGCCCTGTAGTCCTGATCGGGATCATGGAAACTGCAAGGTTCTCCTGCTCCCACTTTGCGTACCCCGCCATCCCAGACAAAAGGCGCAAATACCACCGGATACTGCAATCCCTTACTCTTGTGAATGGTGACGATCTGAACCAGATTGTCATCACTTTCAAGGCGTAACTGGCCGCGTTCATCCTCCGCCCATTCACTGCAACGCAGCTGATTGAACCAACTACAAAGCGCTTCCATACCCACTGCGCTCTCCCGTTCCTGCTGGTGGAGCAGTTCGGCAAGATGCAGGATATTGGTTAGTCTGCGTTCACCATCAGATAATGCCAATATCCGCTCCACTATCTGCTGTTCACGTAGCAAATAACGAAACATCCGCATGAAACCATCCTGTAGCCACATCTGGTGTAACCAGAAAAACAGCTCCAGGTGTATAGAAAACCCCACCTCATCATCGGCCAAGCGGGCAATCTCATCACCCGAAACACCCAACATATTGGTAGCCAGTGCAGCAAATATCAGACCTTCGTGCTGAGGTGTCTGGATCGCCAGCAGCAGTCGTTCAATCTCTACGGCCTCATTACTCTTAAAAACATCCTGCTGAGAACGTTGAACACTGTAAATACCACGAATCAAAAGCGCACGTTTGACCGCTTCTCCCTGGCGGTGGCTGCGAACTAGAACCGCAATATCACCTCCGACCAAAGAGCGATCACCGATTTGCGTCTTGCCATCACGACCTGATAGTACAAGTCGTGCAATCTCATCAGCGGTCCAATCCACGACAACTGCCGAGGCATGCTCCTTGCTTGGCTTACCTGGAACAAACCCAACGGTTAGATCAGCAGACGCTTCATCATCTGACACCAATTGCTGATGTGGCTTTTCTGCAGGCAATGAAGCATTGAATGGAATTTGAGGAAACAGAAAGCCGCCGTGCTGTTGGTCAAAAAGCGTATTCACAGCCTTAATTAGAGAAGGAACAGAGCGCCAGTTAACATCCAGGGAGTAACAGGCTCCGGCATCGCCTCGCGCCCTCAGATAAGCAAATATATCGGCACCACGAAAGCTGTATATGGCCTGTTTCGGATCCCCTACCAGAAACAGTGATCCACTCTCAAACCTAAACAGCTTTCGAAAACTTTCATATTGAATCGGATCGGTGTCTTGAAATTCATCAATCAATGCCGCTCGATAGGTGTTTCGAACGGCGCTGATTAATTGATCGGCCTGAGCACTATGAAGTGCACGATCCAGATTCAGTAACAGATCATCATAGGATTGGACACGCTGCTGCTGTTTTCTCTTCGGCAGCTCCTCATTGAGAGAATGCAGCAGTGCCTCCAGCAAAAAGACCCTCGCCTGATCATAGCTCTGCTCCAGCGCATCCAGTGCCGGCAGTAACTGATCGCACTGATTGAACAGTTGATGCTGAGGTGCTTCACCCGATTTTTTTAATGAAACGGCCAATGTCGAGGCAGAGAATTTTTCCAACTCCTTGAAGCGTGGTCCTGGACGGGATTGCAGAAAGAGATCCATGGCAATCCCCCATTTCTCAATGGAATCGAGGCGATATTTTGACCGATTGAGACCATCACTCTCTTTAAGCAAGCTGATCACTTCTGCACGGGTACTTAACCAGGTTTGTCGCACTTCATTAAAGATGGTATTGAATGCCGATTCAAGCCGATCCAGGCCTACAGGCATCACTGTGCCACGGATAGTCAAATAGGGTTTGTTGAACTTTCCTTGCATCATCTCGGCAAGTTGATCGGGGGAAAAACCTTTATTCAGCAGATAGGTCTGTAGCCCCGCGGGTATATCCTGAATCTGTATACGCCAGAAATCATCGACTATCTCCTGAACCAGTCTCCGCTCATCCAGAAGCAACTCCGTCTGAAATGGCATACTGCTTTCGAAGGCACTCTGGGAAAGCACTCGTTGACAGAAGCCATGGATAGTAAACACAGCTGCCAGATCAAAACTGAGAATTGCCAGATTTAACCGTTTTATGCGTATGTCACACTCAGGATGATCAATCAACAGTGCCCTGCAGAGCGGATCATCACCTCTTTTTTTATAGTCCCGCTTCAACTCAACCAGGCGTGAACGCAGACGCTCTTTTAGTTCAGCCGTCGCCGCTTTGGTATAGGTAACAACAAGAATTTGATCAACTGTCAATCCCTGTTCAAGGATCAGTCGAACATAGAGCCCTGTAATGGTATAGGTCTTTCCTGTGCCCGCACTCGCCTCAATGAGGTTCATGCCAGTCAACGGGGTTTCAAGAAGTGATAACCGCTGCATATCAGCCCACCTCCAGAGCAGCTAAAAGCGGGCCAAAGATTTGCTCACTCACCTTTTCAAACTGATCATCCAGCACATCACCATCCGGAAATGCCAGTCGATAATAGGGATTGTCATATTCAGCAAAACCGGCAAAGCCACCAAACCAACGTTCTCTCGCTTTCGCCAGGCAGCGATCTAACGGCTTATCCTGTTGCAACAAGGTGACATAGGCGCGGGCACTCTTGGGAAATAGCGGTAAGGGTTGTTGAAGTCCCTGCCAGTAGAGATCCAGCAATTTATTCAGGTGTGTTTCGGCATCTTCAACAGGATTGAATGTAGATAACCCATCAAGGCTTAACCAACGCGATATAGGGGTGACCGCTGAAGGCGCAGAAACATTCAATACCAGATGACGAATCCAAAGCCCTAACAGCCGTGTATCTGGCAACTTGTGATAGGAAAAACCCAAGGTACCGTTTGGCTGGACGTTTTCCAATTGCCCTATTAGATGCAGCTCACCATGCGCATAATTTACAGCAACTGACTCAATCGTCGTACTCTGTCGAAGTGGCATTAATAGTTCATTGAATCGGTTAACCGTCTCAATCAAACCCTCAAACGTGACATCACCTGTCACTCCATGCGGCAAGTCACCTCGGGCACGCTCCACCGCCAGTATTTCTGTTGCATCCCTCCCCTGCTGTACCGCTTCTACCAATCGTTCAAATAACTTACCTCGTGAAAAATAATCCAGCTCAAACGGGTCCCGACTATCGGGCAGTTCATCTTCAGCCGCCAGTGTAATGCCCAGTCGCCTGGAGAGGAGATAACGCACCGGATTGAGGTAGAAACTGATCAGTTGGTTAAGCTCTATCTGTCGCCAGGAGGCATCAGGCTCTGAAAGGCGTTTTTTAATAAAAGGTACGGATTCGGATCGCGTGCTCTTTTGTAACGCCAATGCACCCTGGCAATTTGATTGTGAATAACTGAACATGCCACTCTCTGATGAGAAATAGCGTGCATTGAAGGCCTGTAAAGGATGCTCTGTCATCAAATGATGAACAGCGCTTCCCCCATCCTGTGACTGATAACGGGCATCCAGATAATCCATCAGTTCACTTACCAGTACGGATGGTGGCAAGGCGCTGTTATCCCGAACATCCCGTCCGGTATAACTGATATAAAGCTGGGATCTTGCGGATATCAATGTCTCCAGAAACAGATATCGATCATCAGTCCGCCTTGATCTGTCACCTAAACGATGATCCCCTGCCATCAGATCGAAACCAACCGGTGGCCTGTCCCGGGGGAATGCACCCTCATTCATCCCGATCATGCCGATCACTTTGAATGGCAGGGCTCGCAGTGGGGTCAGTGCACAGAACGTGACACCGCCACCAAGAAATCGACCGCTCGAAGGCAATGAGAGCTGTTGACGTAGCTGACTGATAATCAACTCACGTGATACCACGCCAGTAAAATCTGCCTGCCCGGCCGTCTCAACCATACGGATAATCGCACTACGTAGCGCCTGTATCTGGTAAAGCGTTGTCTCGTCCGGCTCCAGAAACCGATCTATCAGATCATTAAGTCGATCTTTCCAAGTAGACAGGGACAACGGATTAAGTACCACAGCCTCAAGTTCAAAAAGTGCAGAGAGGAAGCCATGCAATGAGCCAAGGAGTTGTGCTTCACTACCCTCAACTTCGGCACAGGGCAGTAGGCCTTGAAACAGTTCATCACCCTCTCCAGGAAATGCATAACCCAGCAGCAGACGATCAAGCCCGGCCTGCCAGCTGTTTTGTCCGGTTACCGGCAAACCTAAATCAGCCCTGTCCGATCCATCTCTACTCCAACGAATGGCAACTGACTCCACCCAGCGGTGTATTTGGGGAAGATCGTTTGCATCCATACCAAAGCGCCGATGTAAAACCGGCAGCTCCAGCAGCGAGAGTATCTGATCAACAGGATAGCGCCCACCTGCCTGCGAGAGTAACTGCAGAAACAGGGTCACGACTGGAGACTCGCTTATCTGGCTTCTATCCGACAAGGTGAAGGGAATAGTTGAAGTACTATTCGACTCACCGAAAACAGCTTCAATGTAGGGTGCATAGGCGTCCATGTCCGGTGTCATCACCAGGATGTCACTGGGTTCCAGTGCAGGATCACTATGAAAACGATCCAGCAACTGGTCATGAAGCACTTCCAGTTCACGCATCGGACTGTGGCAGATGTGAAAATCAATAGAGCGATCGTTTGGATCAAGAGAGAGTAATTCTGCGTCTTCTATATCTTCAATGAATAGAATGTCATGCTGTAGCTGATGCAGAACCGATGTGCTGTCAGGCTCAACAAACAGCTCCTGCGATCCAGAATCAAAAGCTATCAATGCCGAAAAGAAATCTCGCCCCTGTCGACCCAGTGAGGCCAATAGTGGGTTCGCCAACTCCAGATAGAGGGCATCCGTCGCTGAGACCAGTTCCCGCTGGCTCTTCTCTTTCTCCGAAACCATGTCCATCCAATGACCTTCTGCCGGATTCAGAAGGAAGAGATGAATATCCATTGACTGAGCAGCCGTATTCAGGATTTCCAGATAACCGGGAGAGAGTGCCGAGAGCGCAAACAGGCATATCCTCTCAGGCAGGCGTTCACTATGCAGCAATCCCGTCTGCAATGCCGTATTCAACTGCACTTGAAGATCAACCCAGTGCCGGCTTTGTCTGGCTGTCTGCAACTCCCGCCAGAGGATCGACTGCCAACGATCACCCGGCACAGCCGACTCACCCGCCTGCCACGCTTTTATCCACTCTGGACGATAGACAAGATACTGGTCGAAACAGTTTGCGATTTCACCGGCCAATTGAAAGCGCATCAATTCATCACCGGTGTGCAGATAGTTGTTCAGCGGTGCAAACGATTTATCAGAGAGGGATTTGCCAAGCCGCTCAAACAGCCACCATTGCATCAACAGGGGCTGATACTTATCGCTCTCAGGGACATCGTCCAGAAGCTGGCGAAGCAGCTGCCAGATAAAACCGGCAGGCAGCAGAAACTGCGTGTTGGCACAGATACCCAGGCGCCGGGACAGCTCCAGCGACAACCAGCGCCCCATACCCTGGTGCTGCACAACCAGTGTCTCGGCTGAAAGGGGTTCACCCAGCGGCACCGCCAGGATATCAGCCAGCTGGTCTGCCAGACGTTCCAGTCGATTACTGTGATAGAGATGAAGCATAGGGGCGTTTTCTGTTTAGTAGCCAGAGCAGCATGCACTTCGCATACTATGCCACTGGCAGGCTCATCCTGAGAGCCTATGCTGTTTATGAACGCTTAGCCACCAGGATAGCCGGCAATCTCCTGCTGTATTTTATTCAGGCTCAGTTGTGGATCATCGGTCGCGGTAATTGGTCGACCAATCACCAGAAGATCAGCCCCATTATTAAGTGCTGCCAGTGGCGTCATAACCCGTTTCTGGTCATCCTGTGCGGCTGATGCCGGGCGAACACCCGGCGTCACCAACAGAAAATTCCGGCCCACCAGTGGCCGTACCTCGGCTGCCTCCAGTGGAGAGCAGACAATGCCATCCAGCCCAGACTCATTTGTCAGTCGAGCCAGCCGTATTACATTGTCAGCGGGTGCTCCCACAAAACCCACTTCAGAAATATCTTTCTCACCCAGGCTGGTTAATACAGTAACAGCAATCAATAGCGGACGATGGGTCAGCGACTCCAGCCGCTCTCTGGCTGCCATCATCATTTTGCGTCCACCCGAGGCATGCACATTAACCATCCAGACACCCAGATCTGCGGCGGCTTCACAGGCCGCAGCGACTGTATTTGGAATATCATGAAACTTGAGATCAAGAAAAACATCGAACCCTTTACCCACCAGCTTTTCGACAAATGCCGGGCCCAATCGGGTAAACATCTCTTTACCCACCTTCAGGCGACATGTCTTCGGATCAAGACCGGAAATCAGATCAAGTGCAGGTGCGGCAGAGGCATAGTCCAGCGCAACAATAATTCGCGGAGTTTTCATAACAGCAGTCATTATCTCTTCTTCTCTTTAATATGGGGCTATTCCGGTTTAGCCTATATTCAGGTTTCGTCCAACTCCTGGAGGGGTTTTATACCACCCCAGGTTTTACAACTGGGACACTGCCAATGCAATGTTTTGGCACTGAAGCCACAGCTAAGACATTGATAAGCAGGTCGCTTCTCAAGCAGTTTTTGCAGAATCTGCTGTAAAATACCCAGACTCTCTTTTGCATCGCCCTTGCCACTCTCAAGGGATAATTCAACCATCCTGTCCAGGCCTTCAAGGTTTGGATGGTCATGTAAAAAATCGGCTAAAAACTGGATGGCAGCAGCATCATCCTCATCTTCCCTGATAAAGTCGGTCAGCGCCAAAACACTGCTCACTGTATGGTGCTTTTGGAAAAGTTGATGCAGATATTTGACTAAATCAGTGCGTTGACCCAGCTTCTGCTGACATTCAATGATGGAAGGGAGCACTTCAGATAGAAAGGCCGGATCCTGTTTTTCGACCTGACGAAAACTACGCAAGGCGCTCTTTTCATTGCCATTCAACAGGTCAATTTCACCCAACTGTATCGTGGCACGAACACAACCATCATCTGAGACCTGTGCCTTCTTAAGTAACTGCGAGGCCTTGGTCGAATCTTTTCGGAATTGCGCCTCTTCAGCCAATTCACAATAAAAATGCGCGCACTCTTTACGTAACGAGCGTCCAGTTAGCTGTCCGAGCCGCTTGGCTATCTGCAGACACTTCTCCCAGTCCTTCTCCTCCTGGTAGATAGTCAGAAGGTTTTCCAGGGCCTGAGACTGGAACATGTTCATCTCACCCAGCTCACTGAACAGGCTCTCTGCCCGATCAAGCAATCCAGCCTTCATATAATCCTGGCCAAGCTCCAGTAGCGCTTGAGCCCGTTGTTCACGGTTCAATGTGGGTCTGGCGATCAGGTTTTGATGTATGCGGATCGCCCGATCAACTTCGCCCCGTCGGCGGAACAGGTTGCCCAGCGCCAGATGGGTCTCCACGGTATCGCTGTCGACCTCAAGCATCTTGATGAATACATCAATAGCCTTATCCGGTTGTTCATTCAGCAGATAATTGAGGCCACTAAAATAGCCTGGCGTACGATCAGATAGCGTCACTTCCTGGCGGGAAGTACTGCGTTTTGCAGCCCACCAACCAGAGGCGGCTGCAACAGGTAGGAGTAACCAGAACAGTTCCATCATAATGGTTCAGTTGGTCACCTTATCTGAATAAAAGGGATACTCTTCAAGGTGTCTGCGCGTCCCTGTCCTTGGCATAGTATCAACTATCCTTGATCGGAATCGAACGAAGATTGTTCACTTCCTGACGGGCCACTTTGGCCTTATGTTTCAAACTCATATTTTCTCTTTTTAGTCGCAGAGACCCCATGAGTGTGGCAAGTACGCCCAAAACAGCGCCTACCGCAATTGCACCTACCAGAATCACTGAAAGTGGCAGATCCTGTGTACCAAAATAGTAATTCAGTTTTACTGTGTCGGCATTCATGACGGCAAAGGCAGCACCAATCATCATAATCAGAATAATGAATATCAGCTTCAGGAATCGCACGGTCTAATCTCTCCCTTCGATCTCTTTGTAATGCGGGTTCGTGTATAGGGGTATAATAACCAAGAATGCTCAGGATACGTACCTACAAATTGCCAGGCAGGTAAAATATCCTTTAATTGAATCTTATTTTGCTGTTTTTAATACATATTTGCCAGATAGTATTAAACCAGAATGGATCAACAGAGGGTGTGGACGACTCCACTTTATTGCAGTTATTTTCTATTCATAGTGCTGAAAATTCGGCCCTGTCAGGCATAATCATCCACAAGCCCAATACCCGATTCAACCTGGAGTGATTCTGAATCACCCCCTTCTTCTCCTGAGCCTGCCAGTCCACCAGCCTGTCCCGCTGTATTATTGTTATCACCACCCTCACCGAAGCGCGAGGCTGAACGCTGTTCACTCCCCGCTTCACGATGACCCACATCGACATTCACCAATTGCAAGTTACTGTCTGCAAACAGCTCACGCAATCGAGGAATGGCCGCCTCCAGCGCCTCCTTGGCAATACCATTTTGCGCAACAAAGCTGACGCTGGTCTGCTCATTATGTACTGATACCTGGATATCTATGGGCCCCAGATGACGCGGTGTAATCTGTATCGAGGCCTGCTGCATCTGTTTACCGACCATCCACATGATACGGTTTCCGAGCACGTTATCCCAACCCTTCTGCCCGGTTGGAACGGTGATTGGCGCAGGCGTCATGCTGCTTGTACGCTGTGAAGAGAGTTGTTCCAAGCCGCTTAATAGTGAAGAGAAAGGCGCCGCTGTACCGGTGCTGTTACCCTGAGAAACCAGTGAGGATATATCCGATGCCAGCATAGCCGGTTTCAGGGCTTGCAGCTCAAGCGGAATCTCGCCCTTGGCAAACAGCAGCGCAGCTGGATTAATCGGCTTCCCACCCTGTTCAGCCATTAACGCCTCACCTTTGGCTCCCCCAGCCTGCTGTTGCAGTAGCATGGCCTTCAAGTCAGCCAAGTTCAGCTTTGCACCAAGCGATTGTGATGCGCCATTCAGAGGCAGCGAGTCACTGCCATCAGTTTCAGATGTTAATTGGGAAAGCAGCTGCATTAACGCGGGGTTTCCAAGCAGCGTACCATCGGCAAATTCTGCCGAATCCGGCAATTGATTGCCGTTAGCCAACAGCGCCTTCAGTGCAGCTAACTGATCGGCAGATAGCTGTTGTGCAAGGCCCTCGATCCCCTCAGCCGGTATCATCTCAGTAGAGAATATCTCATTGAAATCAGTTGCTTTGAGCCCTTCTGCCGTAATCTCAGATGACAGTGAACGCCCTTTACCTGAGGGAGATGAGATCAAAGAAGGGCCTAAACTTGCACCTGACATCGCACTGTTCATGGTTTACTCCGGCAGCGATTGGACTCGTCTTCAGTCAGTTGCAGCAACTATGCCAACCGCTTCCAGTTACTGAAGGAAATCCTGCATATCGGCCCTTCGCCAGCTGGCGCTGCGTACCCGCCAGTGGGATGCCTCATTAACCAGTTTAAGGTCGAAGCGCATCAGTTCCGCGCGTAACGAAACTAAATCAGCGGCCGCCTGAATCGGTTGGCTCGCCACGGCAGCAAAAACTGTCGCCTCAGCCTGATCTTCTCCAATCAGGGTTATAGAGCCAACCTGGGTGAGTAAATGTATCGACTGATGCGCAATAAAATAGCCCGCCAGAAGACGCGCCAGGCTCCGATTCTGATTGCCCGCTTCATCACTGTACTGTTCAGAAATATGTTCCTGCACTGCCGTAACAGAACGGGACTCAACCGCCAGCTCACCTGCTGTGAGCATCTGTCGAATCTGCTCTTCGGGGGAAGATTGATCACTGCCGCATCCAGAAAGGAGCGGCAGCAGTAGCCATAGGGCTAGAAAAAGACGGTGACCTGAAGAGGGAGTGAGCATCAGCCTTGCAGCTGAGCAACCACTTCATCCAGCTTGGCTCTGGCTTCTGCTGCCACGGCCTTTACTTCAGCAGAATCCGACAGTCCCAAAACGGCAACAGGATCCATAAAGCTGACAACTGTTTCAGTATCGGAGACAGCACGCAGTATCAGATTACACGGCAGCAGCGTGCCCGCATTGGGCTCTGCCTCCAGCACCCGATCTGCCAGCACCGGGTTACAGGCCCCCAGAATGCGATAGGCGGGGATATCTTTCCCGATTTTATTCTTGAGGGTCGCTTGAACATCAACCTCACTGACAATACCCAATTGATTATCCATCAGCACCTGACGCACACGCTCCATCGCTTGATCAAAAGGTTTATTCAGTGTCAGACCAAATTCGTACATAACTACTACTCCCTATGTCCCGTTCAGTTAGGTCGCTCTGTGTTTCAGCGTAGACCAAGTACATCCTGCATATCATAGAGGCCGCTCTCGCGCTGCATCAGCCAGCCGGCCCCACGTACTGCACCATTGGCAAAGGTCATTCGACTGGAGGCCTTATGGGTAATCTCAACCCGCTCGCCCATACTGGCAAACAGTACCGTGTGATCACCCACCACATCACCTGCCCGTATGGTTTCGAATCCGATGGTTTTACGATCACGCTCACCCGTAATACCCTCGCGGCCATAGACCGCGCAGGTTTTCAGATCACGCCCCAGGGCCTCAGCCACCACCTCACCCATTCTTAGCGCAGTGCCTGAAGGGGCATCAACCTTATGCCGATGATGGGCTTCAATAACTTCAATATCGACCTCATCACCCATGACACGGGCGGCCATATCCAACAATTTAAAACAGAGATTGACGCCCACACTCATGTTTGGTGCCAAAATAATAGCCATACTTTTTGCAGCATCCTGCAGCTCGGCTTTCTGTTCGTCACTAAACCCGGTGGTTCCGATAACGATCCGCTTACCATGCGCCTTACAAACCGCCAGATGATTCATGGTGACCTGTGGTGCCGTAAAATCGATCAGCACATCAAAACTGTCAGCGACCGTTAGCAAATCATCACTAATCGCAACATCCAGGCGACCAACACCCGCCAGCTCACCGGCATCAGCCCCGACCAGCGAACTGCCGGGACGCTCTGTAGCAGCACCCAGGACAAAACCATCACTCTCGGTTAAGGCCTGTATGAGTGACTTACCCATACGGCCTGCGGCACCTACAATAGCTACTCTGATCATTGTTAACTCACTTGAATGATTTTTTATCGATCATGATCAACTGTATGGCGACAGGATCAGAAGCCCATACCTTCAAAAAACTTCTTCACGCCATCCAGCCAACCAGCGGAGTGAGGGCTGTGCTTACTGCCCGCCCCTTTCATGCTCTCTTCCAGCTGACGCAGCAGATCTTTTTGCTGTTCTGTCAGATTAACCGGTGTTTCCACCATCACTTTACAGAGCAGATCGCCCACTGGGCCACCGCGCACCGGCTTCACACCCTTGCCTCGCATGCGGAACATTTTTCCAGACTGAGTACCGGCTGGAATCTTCAAAACAACTTTGCCACCTAACGTCGGAACCTCCAGCTCACCACCCAGTGCCGCTGAAACGAAGCTGATCGGTACCTCGCAGAACAGATGATTATCTTCACGAGTAAAAATATCATGCTGCTTAACCGAGACCTGCACATAGAGATCACCGGCTGGACCACCACTCTCACCCGCCTCGCCTTCACCAGAGAGGCGAATACGATCACCGGTATCGACGCCTGGCGGCACTTTGACAGAAAGGGTCTTATGTTCCTGAATGCGTCCTGCGCCATGACAGGCGGGACAGGGCGATTCAATCTCGGTCCCTTTACCGCGACAAGTCGGACAGGTCTGCTGAACAGAGAAGAAGCCCTGCTGCATGCGAACCTGACCATGACCGGCACAGGTGGTACAGGTCTTTGGTTTGGTCCCCTTCTTGGCACCAGAGCCATTACAGGGATTACATTTAACCATTGTAGGCACACGGATCTTGACCGTAGTACCCGCAACGGCATCTTCTAAAGATAACTGAAGATTGTAGCGAAGATCAGCACCGCGATGGACACGTGAACCACCGCCCCCACGTCCGCCGAATATATCGCCGAATACGTCGCCAAATATGTCACTGAAGTTACCGCCCTGACCCTGGCCGCCATAACCCCCACCCATGGAGTTATCAACGCCGGCATGACCGAACTGATCGTAGGCGGCACGTTTTTGAGCATCTGAAAGCACTTCATAGGCCTGCTTGGCCTCTTTGAATTTCTTTTCGGTCTCTTCCGATGCCTCACCCGCATTCCGGTCTGGATGATATTTCATCGCCAGTCGCCGGTATGCCTTTTTGATTTCGGCTTCACTGGCGTTCTTGTTGACACCTAATACTTCGTAAAAATCACGTTTCGACATATTCAATCTACTTTGTAAACCGCTAAAACGCGAAGGCACGGGATGTCAATAACGACCCCATGCCAACGCGCTTCAGCTGTTAAATATCGACGGATTAATCCGTCACTCAGATGATGTTATTTGTCCTCTTTGACCTCTTCAAACTCGGCATCAACCACATCATCATCTTGCCCAGAAGCAGCACCTGCACCGGCGGCACCAGCGGCACCCGCCGCGGCGGCTGCGGCGGCGGCTTCATCACCACCCTTATCCGCATAGAGACGTTCTGCCATCTTTGCTGACGCTTCAGTCAGGGTTTTGGTTTTGGCTTCAATGGCATCCTTATCGTCGCCTTTGACCGCCTCGTCCAGCTCTT
Source organism: Sedimenticola sp. (assembly GCA_026196795.1). Lineage (GTDB taxonomy): Bacteria > Pseudomonadota > Gammaproteobacteria > Chromatiales > Chromatiaceae > Sedimenticola. The sequence continues at coordinate 1,519 of JAPHUE010000276.1, read as the reverse complement.
TAATAGCCGCTTCGATAGCATCCTTCTCACCGGGCTCCAACTTCTCATCACCCAGCTCATCCATGGACTTGCGAATGGCGTGAATCATGTTATCAGCCTGGTTGCGCGCCTGGACAAGTTCGTTAAACTTGCGATCCTCATCAGCGTGCGCCTCGGCATCCTTGATCATCCGATCAACCTCATCATCACTCAGGCCGGAAGAGGCCTTGATGATAATGGACTGCTCTTTATTGGTTGCCTTATCTTTGGCTGAAACATTGAGAATACCGTTGGCATCAATGTCAAAGCTCACTTCAACTTGTGGCATGCCCCTTGGTGCAGGCGGGATATCAGTCAGATCGAAACGACCCAACGACTTGTTGGCACCGGCCTGCTCACGTTCGCCCTGCAGCACATGTACCGTTACGGCTGTCTGGTTGTCATCAGCGGTCGAGAATACCTGACTGGCGTTGGTCGGGATAGTGGTGTTCTTGTCGATCAGTTTAGTCATAACACCACCCATGGTCTCGATACCGAGAGAGAGAGGGGTTACATCCAACAGCAGTACATCCTTAACTTCACCACCCAGTACACCACCCTGGATCGCGGCACCAATGGCTACAGCCTCATCAGGATTCACATCACGACGCGGGGTCTTGCCAAAGAACTCTTCAACTACTGCCTGTACTTTAGGCATGCGGGTCTGGCCACCGACCAGGATCACCTCATCAATCTCTGAAGCGGTTAAACCGGCATCATTCAAGGCCGTGCGACAAGGCGCGATGGTACGGGTTACCAGATCATCAACCAGTGCCTCCAGCTTGGAGCGGGACAGTTTGATGTTCAAGTGCTTGGGGCCTGACGCATCGGCGGTGATGTAAGGCAGGTTAATATCGGTCTGCTGACCATTGGACAGCTCGATCTTGGCCTTCTCAGCACCCTCTTTCAGACGCTGCAGAGCCAGTGGGTCATTGCGCAGATCAAAGCCCTGCTCTTTCTTGAACGCTTCAACCAGGAAATCGATAATGCGCATATCGAAGTCCTCACCACCCAGGAAGGTGTCACCGTTGGTAGAGAGCACTTCAAACTGATGTTCGCCGTCTATTTCGGCAATTTCGATAATGGAGATATCGAAGGTACCGCCACCCAGATCGAAAACGGCCAGCTTCTGATCACCACGCTTCTTATCCATGCCATAAGCAAGGGCAGCCGCCGTGGGCTCATTGATGATTCGTTTTACATCCAGACCCGCAATCCGACCCGCATCCTTGGTAGCCTGACGCTGGGAGTCATTGAAGTAAGCCGGGACGGTCACAACCGCTTCAGTCACCTCTTCACCCAGATAATCTTCTGCGGTCTTCTTCATCTTCTGAAGAATCTTCGCAGAGACTTCGGGTGCTGCCATCTTTTTACCGTTGGCTTCAACCCAGGCATCACCATTGTCAGCCTTAACAATCTTGTAGGGCACCATTTCGATATCGCGCTGAACGACATCATCTTCAAATCGGCGACCGATCAGACGCTTGATGGCAAACAGCGT
>JAPHUE010000049.1 GCA_026196795.1 Sedimenticola sp. | reverse complement strand
TGTCAAAGAAGCACGCCAAGCCGCACAGAACATGGGTGGTGATCGCTGGGTAGTCAAGGCGCAGGTGCATGCCGGTGGCCGTGGCAAGGTCGGTGGTGTTGTGCTGGTTGACAGTCTGGACAAAGTTGAGGCCGAAGCGGAACGCATGCTGGGTAGCATGTTGGTGACCAAGCAGACGGGCGAGCCTGGACTGCCTATCAATACGTTACTTATCGAGGCTATCACTGATATCGATCGTGAACTCTATCTGAGTGTACTGGTTGATCGTGAATCCAAGAAAGTGTTGTTCATGGCCTCTCAGGCCGGTGGTATGAACATCGAGGAAGTCGCGGAAGAGACTCCTGAGCAGCTTCATATTATCCGTATAGATCCTGCTGCAGGCCTGCAGGGCTATCAGTGTCGCAAGCTGGCCTTTGCGCTGGCACTGGAAGGCACCCAGATTCGTGAATTCCAGAAATTCATGTTTGCACTGTACAACCTGTTCATCGAAAGTGACGCCAGTCTGGTCGAGATCAATCCTTTGGTTGTGACCAAGGCCGGTAATCTGATAGCGCTGGATGCTAAGATCAACTTGGACAGCAACGCGCTGTATCGTCAGCCTAACCTGTTGGCCATGCGTGACATCAGCCAGGAAGATGAGCGTGAAGCCAAAGCGGCTGAGCACGATCTCAACTACATCACACTGGATGGCAATATTGGCTGTATGGTTAATGGTGCGGGTCTGGCCATGGCGACCATGGATCTGGTTCAGTTGAAAGGCGGTTCTCCTGCCAACTTCCTCGATGTGGGTGGTGGCACTACGGCTGAGCGTGTAGCAGAAGCGTTTAAGCTGATTCTATCCGATGAGAAAGTAGAGGCCGTTCTGGTCAATATCTTTGGTGGTATTGTGCGCTGCGATCTGATTGCTGAGGGCATCATTGAAGCGGTCAAAGAGGTTGATATCCAGGTGCCAGTAGTGGTTCGTCTTGAAGGAACCAAGGCTGCTGAAGGTCTGGAATTACTGGCCAACAGCGGGCTGGCTATCACCACCGCTGCTGACCTCTCTGAAGGCGCTGAGAAAGTTGTCGCTGCCGCTAAAGGCTGATTGTTTGAGTCAGAGTTGGTGTAGAGCTTGCGCTAACTCAGAGTCACCAGATACAGGAAAAGAATTGTGAGTATACTCATAGATAAAAACACCCGAGTGATCTGCCAGGGTTTCACTGGCAAGCAGGGCACCTTCCACACCGAGCAGGCGATTGCCTACGGTACCAATATGGTGGGTGGTGTGACCCCAGGAAAAGGCGGACAGAAACATTTGGATCTGCCTGTTTTTGATACCGTGCATGATGCGGTTGCGGCGACTGGTGCTGATGCCACCATGATTTACGTACCAGCAGCGTTTGCTGCCGATGCGATTCTGGAAGCAGCTGATGCAGGGATAAAAGTGATTGCCTGTATTACTGAAGGCATCCCCGTTATGGATATGCTGAAGGTCAAGGCTGCTCTGGCTAATTCAGAGAGTCGTCTGATCGGCCCTAACTGCCCTGGCATTATTACCCCGGGAGCCTGCAAAATCGGCATTATGCCGGGCATGATTCATCAGCCTGGTAAGATCGGTATTGTTTCCCGTTCAGGAACCTTGACCTATGAGGCGGTCTTTCAGACCACATCGGCGGGTCTTGGACAGAGTACCTGTGTAGGCATAGGTGGAGATCCTATTCATGGCATGAACTTCATCGACTGTCTGGAGCTTTTCCAGGCCGATCCTCAGACTGAGGGTATCGTTATGGTCGGTGAGATCGGTGGTTCAGCCGAGGAAGATGCGGCAGCCTTCATTAAGGCCAATGTGACCAAGCCTGTTGTAGGTTATATTGCCGGTGTTACCGCACCTCCAGGCAAGCGCATGGGGCATGCGGGTGCTATCGTCAGTGGCGGCAAAGGAACTGCAGACAGTAAGTTTGCGGCACTTGAGGCGGCCGGTGTGGCTACCGTACGCTCACCTTCAGAGATCGGCGCTAAAATGCTCGAACTGATGGGCTGATAAAGCCAAGATCCCCGAAATTGGGTATCATAAGCCGCCCCGGCCAACTGGCCGGTGGCGGCTTATTTATTTGTGGGCAGTGATTGGATGCTATGCCCTGTTCTGGATATAAGTTGCGGTAGGCAATCGTACCAGCGGTGGATGAAACCTTGAGTCTTAAAATTTCATTAGCACAAATCAATCTGAAGGTCGGCGATATTCAGGGCAATGGTGACCGTGTGCTTGAAGCGATGCGCATCGCTCGCGATGAGCAGCGGGCCCATGCGGTGGTATTTCCAGAACTGACACTGACCGGTTATCCGCCGGAGGATCTGCTGCTAAGACCGGAGCTGATTGCTCGGGTAGAGCGGGAATTGGATCGGCTCTGTAAGGCCTGTAGCGGGATTGATCTGATTATTGGGTATCCTCGTTGTCAGGATGGCAAGCTGTATAATGCCGCCGGTGTCATTCGTGAAGGCGAGATTGTTGCCGAATATTTTAAATCATTGTTACCTAACTACAGCGTATTTGATGAGAAGCGCTATTTCGAAACAGGTGATAAACCCTGTGTTTTCGATTTGCAGGGTGTTTCGGTAGGCATCACCATCTGCGAGGATATCTGGTACAAAACGCCAGCTGTCGAAGCGGCAGAAGCGGGCGCTAAGATTCTCCTGAATCTGAACGCCTCGCCGTTTCACGTAGGCAAAGCACCTGAACGGGAAATACTGCTGCAAAAACGTGCGCAGGAATCCGGCCTGTCGATCATTTACCTGAATCTGGTGGGTGGGCAGGATGAGCTGGTGTTTGATGGCGGTTCATTTGTCGTCTCGTCTATGGGTGAGTTGGTGCAGCGTGCTGAATTCTTCACTGAAGCCCAGCCAGTGGTAGCGTTTGAAGAACGAGATGGGGTGGTATTCCCGGTGCCTGCGGATATCAGTCCGGTTCTGTCCGAAGAGGAAGCGGTCTATAGCGCCTTAGTGACAGGCGTTAGGGATTATGTACTGAAAAATGGTTTCAAAGGGGCCGTGTTGGGGTTATCTGGCGGCATTGATTCGGCCTTAACCTTGGCTATTGCGGTCGATGCACTCGGCGCTGATCAAGTCGAAGTGGTCATGATGCCCTCCCGCTATACGGCTGATATGAGTAATGAGGATGCGATTCTTGAGGCGGAGATCCTGGGTGTAAAACATCAGACGATCCCGATCGAACCGGCATTTAATACTTTTCTTGAGATGCTGGCGGAAACTTTTGCCGGTACTCAACGCGATACTACGGAAGAGAACATCCAGGCGCGCTGCCGAGGTGTGCTATTGATGGCAATTAGTAATAAAACCGGAAAAATATTACTGACCACCGGAAACAAGAGTGAAATGTCTGTAGGCTATGCCACCTTGTATGGTGATATGGCTGGAGGTTTTGCCCCCATCAAGGATGTACCGAAACTGCTGGTTTATCGTTTGGCAGAGTTTAGAAATTTAACCGGTGAAGTGGTTCCCCGGCGAGTAATCGAACGCCCCCCATCTGCTGAGTTGGCACCGGATCAGAAGGATTCTGATAGCCTCCCTCCTTATGATATTCTTGATTCAATTTTAGCGCGCTATATTGAGCAGGATCAGGGTGTTGAAGAGATAGTGGCCGCCGGCTTCAGCGAAGAAGCGGTGAGACAAGTGGTCAGGCTGGTTGATCGCAATGAATATAAACGCAGGCAGGCGCCACCTGGGGTGAAGATAACTCAGCGAGCGTTTGGCCGGGACAGACGCTACCCATTGACCAATGGGTTCTGATTTCAGATAAAGCTTAAGAGAGAGATGCTATTTTTTGCTGGGGAGCTAATTTCCGGTAATATGTGGGATTATCTTATTAGATAGCCGCTATTGATGCGGCCAGGTGACAATAGGAGCCAAGTAAAAATGAAAAAAGTCGACGCGATTATAAAACCTTTTAAACTGGACGATGTGCGAGAGGCGCTCTCAGCTGTCGGTATTACCGGTATGACCGCCAGTGAAGTGAAAGGGTTCGGTCGGCAAAAAGGCCATACTGAACTCTATCGCGGTGCGGAGTACGTGGTCGATTTCCTTCCCAAGGTCAAGATTGAAGTAGTTATCAATGAAGGTCAGCTTGACGAGTGTATTGAAGCGATTACCAATGCAGCCCGTACAGGCAAGATTGGTGATGGCAAGATTTTTGTGACTTCGATTGAAAAAGTTGTGCGTATTCGTACTGGTGAGGAAGATGAAACTGCCATTTGATGGGTAGTTGTGAGCAGACATAAAAAAGGGCGCCTGAATCCGGCGCCCTTTTTTTATGTGTATTGAAAAAGATCAGTTCTCGTCAAGTTCAAAGTAATCCCAAACGGTCTGGCCAAGTGTCTTCTCTTCTTGATATTCGCTTTCGGCTACATCCAGTGCGCCACTCTGAATGTTCATTGCCAGTACGCGTTTTGCGTCATTGGACAACTCTTCCAATCCCAGTTTGTCGTAGGCCGCAATCATAATCTCCAGTGCGTCTTTGACCGCAGGTGTTCTCTGGTACTTCTCTACAACGGTGACGCAGCGGTTCGCTGCAGCAAGATAGGCGCCGCGTTTCATATAATATCGAGCGACATGAACTTCATGGCTGGCCAGATTATTACGCAGGTAGAACATCCGCTTGCGTGCGTCTTCTGCATACTGGCTTTCAGGGAAGCGACGTACCAGTTCGGCAAAATCGTTGAAAGAATCAATCGTCGAACCTGGGTCACGCTGCGAGGTGTCAGTTGGAATGAATCGAGTGATAAAGCTCAGATTACGGTTGAAGTTGACAATGCCTTTCAGGTAGTAGGCGTAGTCCACATGCGGGTTGCGTGGGTGCAGCCGAATAAAGCGATCAGCTGCCGCCAAGGCGGCTTCATGATTACTGTCTTTATAGTAGGCGTAGGCCACGTCCAGTTGCGCCTGCATGGCGTAGCGACCAAACGGATAGCGCGATTCCAACCCCTCAAAGTACTTGATGGCCGTCTCGTAATCATTGTCTGACATGGCGAAGCTGGCCTCAGAGTAGAATTTCTGAGCACTCCAACCCAATGTTTCATCCTTCTCTTTGGGTAGCAGAGAGCAGCCAGAGAGAAGTGCCAGGGCGATAAAAAAAATTAATATGCGTGTTTTTGCCATTAGTTATAGGACTGGGTGACTGTTCAAACGAAAAAGTATACCCGAAAGGTTTCTGTTGGGCGATCTTGAGTCGCGACAGTTTTCAGACAAGCACGCTACAAGGGAGCGAAGGTGGTATCGAATAGGTTAGACTAACCGAAATTTTCACTCAGCAATTTATAGAGGCTCTCCCTTTGTCTGAAAGAGTTGAACATCACAGTGCCCGTATTGGTGTGGATCTGGCCGGTAAGCGGTTGGATCAGGCGCTTGCCCAGCTATTCCCGGATTATTCAAGAAGCCGGCTCCAGCAATGGGTAAAAGAGGGGTTGGTGACCCTGGATGGGGCTTCCTGCAGGCCAAGAGATAAGGTTTTGGGGGGCGAATGGGTCGTTCTGGAGGCTCGGCTGGAAGAGCAGGTCGAGTGTAGGCCAGAGCCTATTGATTTGACTATTGTCTACGAGGATGAGGCGATTCTGGTGATCAATAAGCCCGCCGGACTGGTGGTACATCCGGCGGCGGGTAATCCAGATGGCACCCTGCAGAATGCCCTGTTACATCACGACCCTGAACTGATTCAGCTTCCACGGGCTGGAATTATTCACCGTCTCGACAAGGAGACCACCGGGCTTTTGGTGATTGCGAAAACACCGGGAGCCCATCGGGCACTGGTCGAGCAGTTGCAGGAGCGAGCGTTTGATCGTGAATACAGGGCCATTGCCATGGGTGTAATGACAGCTGGCGGTTCGGTGGATGAACCTATCGGTCGTCACCCAACCCAGCGCACCAAGATGGCGGTTAACTATTCTGGAAAAGAGGCGGTTACCCACTACCGGGTGCTGGAACGTTTCCGGGCTCATACCTACCTGAAAGTGAAGCTGGAGACCGGCAGAACCCATCAGATTCGAGTTCACATGGCCCATATTCGCTACCCACTGGTGGGTGATCCTGTCTATGCCGGGCGTTTACGACAACCGGCCGGTGCGACCGAAGTGCTGCGTGAGCAGTTACGTCACTTCCATCGCCAGGCTCTGCATGCCAAGCGACTTGGGTTGACCCATCCAGAGAGTGGAGAATGGATAGAGTGGGAGTCGCCGCTACCGGATGACATGCAGCAACTGCTGGATGTCTTGCGCGAAGACGCTACCCATGTTGGCTAGCGGACAGCAACTTCTCACACCGGATTGGCCTGTGCCTGCCAGGGTTCGGGCGGTTATTACGACGCGCCGGGGAGGTGTCAGCAAGCCGCCTTATGACAGCCTGAATTTGGGTGAGCATGTGGGTGATGATCCCTGTGCCGTAGAGAAAAACAGACAGCGTCTGATAGAGACTGCGGGCCTACCTGGCAACCCGTTCTGGCTAAATCAGGTGCATGGTACCCGGGTATTGGATTGCTCCAATTTGAATACAGATAGAACCGCTGATGCAGTTACCGCTGAACAGCCGGGGCGGGTGTGCGTGGTGATGACAGCTGACTGTCTGCCGCTACTGCTCTGCAACAGGGCTGGGACTCAGGTGGCTGCCGCCCATGCTGGCTGGCGTGGGCTGGCCGATGGCGTTATCGAGGCGACCGTCGAGCGTTTTAACACCCCCGCGAGCAATATTCTGGCATGGCTTGGACCTGCGATTGGTCCGGCTGCCTTTGAGGTGGGACCTGAAGTAAAGGCGCGATTTATCAAGGAAGACCCTCTGACGCAGTGTGCATTCGTAGGTGGCCGGCCGGGACACTGGTTGGCAGACATCTATCAGCTTGCCCGTATTCGGCTGGAGCGGCTCGGTGTCGGTTTTATTGGGGGCGGTGATTACTGTACAGTTACCGATCATGAACGCTTTTTTTCCTATCGTAGAGACGGTGTGACCGGACGCATGGCCTCGCTGATCTGGATGGAGTAGTGAACAAAGCACAAAGAGTTGAACTCAATGGCGGTCGAGTGACTGCTGTTTTTATGTCAGATCCGTTTCATCGCGGAGGAATGAATACATGAGCGAATGGAAAATGTTGACCCTGGTGGGTGAGGATAAGCCCGGTATAGTCGGGCAGGTGACCAATGCCCTCTATCAGGGCGGATGGAATCTTGGAGAGGCCTCCATGATTCGTCTGGGCGGGAACTTTACCATCATGATGATGGTGACAGGCCAAGGGGAAGTTGAGCCGGTATTAGCGCCGGTGGCTTCAGAACTTGGGCTGCACCTGCATGTGGATGATATTGCAGGTTCGTTGCATCAACATCTGGTGCCCAATATCCAGGTGCGTGTGACCGGAGCTGATCGGGCCGGTATCGTGGCGCAGGTGACTGGGGTACTGGCAGAGAAAGGGTGCAATATTCTGGAGCTGGAATCCGATGTGGCTGGTTCCAGTGAACGACCTGTTTATATTATGCATATCCAGGGCTATTCAGATC
>JAPHUE010000094.1 GCA_026196795.1 Sedimenticola sp. | reverse complement strand
GGCGATTACATGAATCTTCTTCATGGTGCAATTTTCCCCTTTTGAGAGATTATTTATTAACATCGGTTAGATGCATTCAAGCACGTAAAGCCTGATTAGCTCGTCCCGCACTGATCCTCCTCAGCAACAGAACAACGTGCCACCTGCCAAAGCAAAGATCAGACGTTTATCCAAAAATACTAAACTACTGATGAGCCATAAGGCGAAGTCATGCAAACTCTAGTCCTCTCTCGGACGATCTGCAACCCTATTAACAATTTTTAACAAGTGTTTGCATGCTGCCTTGCAGCATTATTAGGGCAGACATATATAAGGTGTAAACCAGTGATTTATCACATTTTAGCAGAATTAATTTCACTTCAGTTGATTGGCGTTGTTAACTCATCAAACTGGATAATTATCCGCAAATAAAAGCCAGACCTTCCAGTAACGAGCCTTTACATGCTTATTTGAAGCGCCCCAGAAGCGGGACTCTTCTTATGCAACGGCTAAGATTGAGCCTCTACACTCATCAGAGTCTGCAGCGCTGTTGCACAAAGCTGCTCTTCTCCCTCGACTAGTGCCAATACCTCAATCTCTGTTGTCGTGAGCGATCGCCCGGACCTGATTACCCTGCCACGCCCAATGAGCATTTCTCCTTGTCCTGGAGCGACAATATTGGTCTTATATTCAACCGTTACAATCCACATCCCTTCAGGCAAAAGACTCCAGCCTGCGAATCCACCCGACACATCGGCCAACGTAGCGATCGCACCACCATGAAAGTAACCGTGATTCTGACTTATCTCCGGTCGATAGGGCAGGTGCAACTCGCAATAACCGGGTGCTATCTCAGCCATCACCATTCCCAGCGAAGTGAGCATGGGCTGCCCCTCGAACGCCTCCCGAACCCGCTTGGAGTAGTTGGGATTTCGCGGTTCGAATACAATTGAATCACTATGGCGGGCCTGTTTCATTTCTGACAACTCCAGTGGGGATTAGCTAAACCATAGTTAACGTTTACGTTAACGTCAATAGCGACATTAACGCTTGATTTGCTCCCCAGGCGCCACCCGACCAATCCAAGCCCTTACGTTTGCCACCAAGGTATTATCCAGCCCGGTGAAAAAATGATCCGCCCCTTCGATCTCACTCTGTCTGTAATCTCCATTTTCGGCACGCTTGGCGGCTGCCGCACGGGCATCCACACTCGCTAAAACCGGATCAATGTCCCGACTGCCATAGATATCGAGCAAGGGCAGCTTTAGCTTTGCAAGATCTGACAAGGCACCCTGCTCTGTTTGGTTTTTATCTGCGGGAAGACCAACGGCTACATACGCCTTCAGCTCGTTGGGTATGCCTTGTGCCAGATAAGCCGCGCCCATTTTCGCGCCCAGACTATGCGCTATCAAAACGATATTGGTGACACCCTGTTGTTTAAGGTATTCAACTGCCGCAGTAATTCTTGGTGCCGCCTCAGGAATCAGCGCCTCGTATTGATCATCCGGCGCATCTGAAGCTGCGACAGGCATCTGCAGCGAGAGCGTTTTCCAGCCAAAATCCGGTAACTGGGAACGGAGCGGGTTAATCACCTCCATCCAGTCAGGATGCGCCCCCCTACCATGCAGGATAATCGCCGCACCCTGCGATGTTCGCGTTGTCTCCCGGGCATAAATAGCCAGGAATTCAGTGTCCCCGGCTTTTAACATAAGCGGCTCACCAACCAATAATACATCTGTGATTTCACTTGCCATCCGTGCTTCGCGTATCAGGTCAGAGGCCCAAAGCGAGGGACTGATTAACCCAACCATCACCGCCAAAACTAATCTGTGCATACATTTTCCCTCGTTCGTTATAAACCCATTCAGCTTAGTCTAGCCCTAAATAGACCAAGTCACGATCTTAAGAATATTTTATGGGTACCATAAATTATGCTTCTCAATCAATATCTTACATATTTTATTGATGAAAAGTGCTGTTTCTTGCGGTACAGTGCCCCCATTCAGATTAGAAAGACCCACGGGTCCATCCGGGAGATATTTCATGACCGATTACAAAATAGCACCTTCTATCCTGTCCGCCGACTTCGCCAGACTGGGCGAAGAGGTCGACAATGTCCTTGCTGCAGGTGCAGATATCGTGCATTTCGATGTAATGGATAATCACTATGTACCGAACCTGACCATTGGGCCACTGGTCTGCGAGGCACTTCGTAAGCACGGTGTAACCGCCGATATTGATGTCCATATGATGGTTAAACCGGTAGACCGCATCATTCCGGATTTTGCCAAGGCCGGCGCAAGCTATATCACGTTCCACCCGGAAGGTAGTGAACATGTAGACCGCTCACTGCAGCTGATCCGTGATCACGGCTGTAAATCAGGACTTGTCTTTAATCCAGCAACTCCCCTCAGCCATCTTGACTATGTACTGGACAAGATCGACATGATCCTGATTATGTCAGTCAATCCGGGATTTGGCGGCCAAAGCTTCATCCCTGCAGCCCTCGAAAAACTCCGTGCCTGTCGCAAACTCATTGACGACTCTGGTCTTGATATTCGGCTGGAGATTGATGGCGGCGTCAAGGTCGACAACATCCGGGAAATCGCTGAGGCAGGTGCTGATACCTTTGTTGCCGGATCTGGCATCTTTGGTGGCGCCAACACCTCCGACCCGCATATCTACGACACCATCATTGGACAGATGCGTGAGGAGTTGGCAAAGGCGTGAATGCAGTAGCAATCAAAAAACCAAGCCTGATTCTGTTTGACCTTGACGGCACCCTGGTAGACAGCGTGCCGGATCTGGCGTACTGCATCGACGGCATGATGGCTCAAATAGGGCGCCCTGCCTGGGGGGAAGGCAGGGTAAGGGAGTGGGTCGGCAACGGCGTAGAGCGTCTGGTTAAACGGGCGCTAATTGGTCAACTGAATGGCGAACCGAATGCCGATGAGTATGCACAGGCCCTACCCCTGTTCATGGCGCTCTATACCGAGCATAACGGCAAACGATCCCAGCTTTACCCTGGTGTAAAGCGCGGTCTGGATAACCTTAAACAGGCCGGCTTCAATCTTGCCTGTGTCACCAACAAGGCCGATCAGTTCACCCGACCTCTACTTAAGGCACTGGGCATTTATGACTACTTCAGTCTAATCACCAGCGGTGACACATTGCCGAAGAAAAAGCCTGACCCCATGCCACTGACCCACACAGCCACGCACTTCCAGCTCAGTCCGGAACAGTCACTAATGATTGGTGATTCTTCCAATGATGTTAAAGCGGCACGGGCAGCAGGGTTTGGTATTGTCTGTGTACCCTATGGCTATAATCATGGTGAAGATATCAATCTCTCCAACCCAGATGCCGTGATCGATTCTATTGCGAAATTAGATACACTTTTTGTATAGATAGTCTGCATCAAGAAACTGTTCTACATCCCCTGCCGGTAGCGGCCTGCTGATCAGGTATCCCTGTACCTGATCGCAGGCTATCTTTTTCAGATAGCTGAACTGTGCTTCCGTTTCACACCCCTCTGCAATAACGCTTATCTCAAGATCATGACTCAGGTTTACCACTGCCCTGACAATAGCCTCTGCATCCCAATCTTCACAGGCCCCACTGATAAAGCTGCGGTCTATTTTCAGAACATCGATTGGTAAACGATTAAGATAATTGAGACTGGAGTAACCTACACCAAAGTCATCTATGGTCAGCGTGAAACCAAGCCGGTGCAGCCGCTGCAGGACATCCATCGCCATCTCAAAATCCTGCAGTAATACGCTTTCGGTAAATTCCAATTCAATTAATCCGGCACCGATCTGATGTTTGTAGAGTGCCTCAATCAGCACTTTCTCCAGATCAACCCGGGTTAGTTGTATCACTGAAATATTCACCGCCACAGGCGTCTCGGCAAACCCAGCGCTTCGCCACGCCGCCACCTGTCGACACGCCTCGTGGATTACCCATTCACCAATCGGTACGATCAGGCCTGTCTCTTCAGCGATGGGGATAAAACGATCGGGCGGAACCGTTCCATGCTCACGACTGTGCCAGCGCAACAGCGCCTCAAAGCCCATTAGCCGGCCTGAAGCAATATCCAGTTTTGGCTGAAAATAAAGCTCGAGTTCATTCTGCTTGAGTGCCAAGCGGAGGCTGTTTTCCAGCGACAGACGACTTTCGGCCCGGTGATCCATTGATATTTCAAAAAACTGAATATTGTTACGGCCCCGGGACTTTGCCTGATACATAGCAAGATCAGCATGTTTTAACAGCAGGCTCACACTGTCGGCATCATCCGGGAATATGCTGACGCCAATACTGGCTGAAATAGAGAGCACGTAGCCACTGACATGGAAGGGGGCAAGAAGCACACTCAAGACCTTTTCTGCCACCTGAGCGACAAAATCACACTGATCAATCTCTGCAACCAATATGACAAATTCGTCCCCGCCGAGGCGACACACTGTATCCGTCTCACGCACCACCGACTTCAATCGCCCGGCCACCAGTTTGAGCAGTTGATCACCTATCTGATGCCCCAACGAATCATTAATGTTTTTGAAACGGTCCAGATCCAGAAATAGCAGGGCGACCTGCTCTATATGTCTTCGAGCCTGTGCAATAGACTGAGCCGCACGATCATAAAGCAGCATACGATTAGGCAGGTTGGTCAGGTGGTCATGAGTCGAGTGAAATTCCAACTGCCTGATCAAGTGCTGCCGGTCAGAGATATCATGGAACACGATGACCATGCCATGGGTACCACCCTGGCCATCCTGTATCGGTGTTAATACACCTTCAACTACATGGGCTTCACCATCAGCCTGCAACAGCAGGGATGGCGTGGGCATAGAGACCGGCTTTGTATCCTCAAGTGCTTTTGCGATGAACTCAGCATGAGAATGCCGGGATATTTCATCGACCAGATTCAGCACCTCTTGTAGCAGACGCCCCTTCACCGCCTGCTGAGACAAACCGGTCATCTGCTCTGCAACTTGGTTCATGTAGTTGACGGTGCCATCTGTCGAAGTCGCGATAACCCCATCACCGATTGAGCCCAATGTCACCTGCGCCCACTCTTTCTCCTCGCGCAATCTATTCGCCAACTGAGTCGTGTCATCAAGCGCAGCGCGGTTGGATTTAAACAGGAACAGGAAATCCGCCGCCGGGTCATGCAATGCAAAATCTTTCAGCTCCAAGCCAAACTGCTTCAACTCGGTATTGGCATGCAGCCAGGGAGAACCGAGAAAATAGAGGCAATCCGTCGCTTCATCCAGCATCATCTGCCCTTTCAGGTAGAGATCCTCAACATCCAGCGAGGCGATGAGAAATATTTTCTTCCTGCTCGCACATATCCCGGTGAAATCCGTTTCCAGATCGGGACGCTGAATCCTGAAAGCCGTAGTAAACAAACCACCAATGACAACCGACGGACAGTGTTTCAACAAACTCCGGCCAGCCTGAACAACCTGAAGCT
>JAPHUE010000145.1 GCA_026196795.1 Sedimenticola sp. | reverse complement strand
CAAGCTGTCTGATCTGCGCCGCAGAACCACGCGCACCGGAGTCGGCCATCATATAAATAGAGTTGAATGAATCCTGCTGAACCTCATTCCCCTCGCGATCGATAACAGACTCTTTACCAAGGTGGGACATCATCGCCTTGGCTACCTGATCGTTGGTGTGGGACCAGATATCTACCACTTTGTTATAACGCTCGCCATTAGTCACAAGACCAGAGGCATATTGGTTCTGAATCTCTTTTACTTCACGCTCAGCTGAAGCAAGGATCGGACCCTTCTCTTTTGGAATGGTCATGTCATTCATACCGATCGACACACCTGCACGGGTCGCAAAGCGGAAGCCCATGTACATGACCTGATCAGCAAAGATGACTGTTTCCTTCAGCCCAACACGACGGTAACAGGCGTCAACCAGATTGGATATCGCCCGCTTACCCATTGCATGATTGATAATATCAAATGACAGACCCTCTGGCAGAATCTCAGACAGCAGCGCCCTACCCACTGTAGTATCAACGATGCGGCGCGTCTCTATAAGGTCACCGTCCTCATTCTGAATTTTCTCCCTCAGGCGAACTTTAACCTTGGCCTGCAGATCAACCATGCGCGCCTCATAGGCACGATGTACCTCTGCAAGGTCAGAGAACATCATCCCCTCACCCTTGGCGTTGATCCGATCGCGGGTCATAAAGTACAAGCCAAGCACAACATCCTGGGAAGGAACGATAATCGGCTCACCATTGGCTGGCGAGAGAATATTGTTGGTTGACATCATGAGACTGCGCGCTTCCAGCTGCGCCTCTATCGAGAGAGGAACATGCACAGCCATCTGATCGCCGTCAAAGTCAGCATTGAATGCAGTACATACCAGCGGATGCAACTGAATCGCTTTACCTTCTACCAGTACCGGTTCGAAGGCCTGAATACCCAGACGATGCAGCGTGGGTGCGCGGTTAAGCATAACGGGATGTTCACGAATAACCTCTTCGAGGATATCCCATACATCGCCCGTTCCGCGCTCAACCAGCTTCTTGGCCGCCTTGATGGTGGTGGCCAGTCCACGCAGTTGGAGCTTAGAGAAAATAAAGGGCTTAAACAGCTCCAAGGCCATCTTTTTGGGCAAACCACACTGATGCAGCTTCAGAGTTGGCCCTACCACAATTACAGACCGGCCAGAGTAATCAACACGCTTACCCAGCAGATTCTGCCGGAAGCGCCCTTGCTTACCCTTAATCATGTCAGCCAAAGATTTCAGCTGACGCTTGTTTGTACCGGTTATCGCGCGACCTCGGCGGCCGTTATCCAGCAGAGCGTCAACAGACTCCTGCAGCATGCGCTTTTCGTTACGCACAATAATATCCGGCGCATTCAGATCTAACAGTCGCTTCAGACGGTTATTCCGATTAATCACCCGGCGATACAGATCATTAAGGTCCGAGGTGGCAAAGCGACCGCCATCCAGGGGCACCAGTGGGCGCAACTCTGGGGGCAGTACAGGCAATACCGTCATAACCATCCATTCAGGACGGTTACCAGAACCATGCAGTGACTCGATTAGCTTTAGACGCTTGCTCAATTTTTTGAGCTTGGTCTCTGAGTTGGTACCCAGGATCTCTTCACGCAGGGTTTCTATCTCTTTTGGAAGATTTAGCGATGTCAGCAGTTCATAAACCGCCTCGGCACCCATACGAGCATCGAACTCATCACCATTCTCTTCTATCGCCTCCAGATACTGATCATCATTCAGCAGCTGTCCACGCTCCAGCGGGGTCATGCCAGGATCGACGACCACAAAGGACTCAAAATAGAGTACGCGCTCAATATCCCGGAGGGTCATATCCAATAACAGACCGATACGGGAAGGTAGTGATTTCAAGAACCAGATATGGGCAACCGGACTCGCCAGCTCAATATGGCCCATGCGTTCACGACGCACTTTCGCCAAGGTCACTTCGACGCCGCACTTTTCGCACACTACGCCACGGTGCTTGAGGCGCTTGTATTTGCCACACAAGCACTCGTAGTCACTGGTCGGACCAAAAATCTTGGCGCAAAAGAGCCCTTCGCGCTCAGGCTTGAATGTCCGGTAATTAATAGTCTCCGGCTTTTTAACTTCACCAAAAGACCATGAACGGATCATGTCGGGGGAGGCCAAACCTATTTTGATAGCATCAAAATCTTCAGTCTGCCCTTGCTGCTTCAGAATTTTTAATAGATCTT
>JAPHUE010000030.1 GCA_026196795.1 Sedimenticola sp. | reverse complement strand
TTCAGCCGCATAGGAGACCTCAGCCTGGGCGATCTGTTGATCGGCCTGTTCAAGCTGAATGCCATACTCTTTCCGGTAAACCGACTGAGAAAGATTCAGAGCCAGGCTCGCCGTACCATAGTGATTCAGGCTGGAACCCGATGCAGAGTGATTCACATCCGAGCGCAATAGATTCGCGCTACTGGTCAGATTCAGACTTGGCAAAAGGCGGGATTTTGCCTGGGGACGAGCCTCAAGGGCAGAATTGCGGGTGGCCTCAGCAGCCCGCAACTGGGGATCATGTTGCTGTGCTAACGCATATATCTGCAGGAGATTCTCTGCGCTGGCAGTAGAGATACCCAACATTGGCCCCAGTAACAGTGGCAACAACAATTTTTTCATATCAAATCCTGCAACAGAATCGAGAAATTCTGGGAATTATATCACTAACTAATATCAGTCTGGCGGCTTATTCTTCCATCGGAGGCACAAGCAGCTGAGGGTCAATCTGAAATTTATGGAAGTTCATGCGCCAATCCAGATGTGGCCCTGTGACCCGTCCTGTGGCCCCTACCTTGGCAATCGGATCACCCTGCTGGATTAGGTCACCCTCTTTGACCAGTATTTCACTCAGATGAAGAAAAGATGATGACAGATGCTGCCCGTGATCAAGAATCAGCGTACCCCCGGAAAAAAACATATCCGGATGAGCCAGGGTTACGATGCCATCAGCCGGGGCACGAACCAGGGTTCCGGTAGGCACTGCCACATCGACGCCAAAATGAGGCCGTCGCGGTTTGCCGTTGAGGATTCGCTGACTGCCATACACACCAGATATCCGCCCTTTTACCGGCCAGACCCAACCAGAGAGATAATCTGTCCGCTTATCATCACGGTTCCGGGCTTTTTTGACCAGAGCAGACTCCTTGCGGATTCGCTCATAATCCATTTTCTCAGGTGTAACCTTGCGCTTCGGAAGATTATCTATCCGCTGTATCTTGTAATCGCGCTTAGCAATCTTTAGTTGCTTATTTTCAATCCGTCCATCGGGATAAATCAGTTGCAACTGACTTTTGGCTGCATGATCCCGATCAAAGCCAATAACAAAGTACCCCTGACCAGACACCTGGATTGAAAGCTTGTCCAGTTTAATACGGGTACCCGGCAAGGTCTTACCCACTAGCAGGCCCCCCTGCACATAACGCCCATCAAGGGTATAGTTTGCAAAAACCGGTGAGAAATAAAGCAAACTGCTAAAAAATAGCAGTAAAAAAATAGGGCTAAAGATCCGTTTCATTTTTCGATATCTTAGTTTGCGAGCTGTCCAGGGAATACATGCCCCTTAAACCCAAGCGATAGAGTAAGACGGCGACATTCAATGTGCAATCGCCAGGCGATGCCTACCCAATGTGCCAGTTACCCATCATTTTATGGTAAAACAAAAGACCATTCACCCGTTCTCTGACTATGGATAACCCGGTCCGTTCCCCAGCAAAGTAGTTTTATGACAGATAATTGCCTGACAGAAGAAAACATCCGCACCAGACGTTACAGCTGGTCTGAAGTGGTGGATATGGTTTTCCAGCACCGTAGCGAACTGGTTAAGGCCAATATCATCGCAATTCTAGGCACAATTATTACGGTGCCTATACCCTTGTTAATCCCACTGCTGGTCGATGAGGTACTACTGGATAAACCAGGACCCAGCGTTCCTTTTATGAACAGTCTGTTTCCTGAATCCTGGCATTCGCCTCTGCTCTATATCTTAGTGATTCTGCTACTGACAATGCTAATGAGACTGGCCTCTTTGGTTTTGGGTGTGTGGCAAATGCGGCAGTTTACGATCATATCCAAGGATGTCACCTTTAGAATCCGGCGCAGCCTGTTACAGCGACTGGAACGGGTCTCTATGGCCGAGTATGAAACACTGGGCAGTGGTACTGTTGCATCCCATCTCGTGACTGATATAGATGCCGTTGACAGCTTTCTGGGTGTTGCCACGAGCAAATTCCTTGTGGCCGTTTTAAGCATTGTTGGAACGGCGGCTGTACTGCTCTGGATGCACTGGCAGCTGGCCATTTTTATCCTGCTTCTCAATCCCATCGTCATCTGGATCACCACCGTATTTGGACATCGGGTCAAGGTGCTAAAACGCAAAGAGAACAGTGCCTACCAGGCGTTTCAGGAGAGTCTGGCAGAGACACTGGACGCCATTCAGCAAATACGCGCCAGTAACCGAGAAAAGCACTATATCCAGCGCATTATTGGCAAGGCGGATCACATCCGCCAGCACTCTGCGGCCTTTACCTGGAAAAGCGACGCCGCCCAACGCCTCTCATTCACCACCATTCTGTTTGGGTTCGATTTCTTTCGTGCACTCAGTATGGTCATGGTGCTTTTTTCCGGCCTCAGCATCGGTGAGATGCTGGCTGTTTATGCCTATCTCTGGTTCATGATGGCGCCGCTGCAGGAGATCCTGGCGATCCAGTACTCCTACAATGCCGCCAAGGCAGCACTGGAACGGATCAATCAACTAATTCAGATTGATCTGGAACCCCGCTATCCACACCAGGAAAATCCCTTCAAAAACAATTCAACTACCGATTTACGCCTGGAAAACATCTGCTTCCGCTATGGCGATGGCCCCCTGGTTTTGGATAATCTTTCACTGACTATCAAGGCGGGAGAAAAGATAGCACTGGTCGGGGCTAGCGGTGGCGGAAAGACCACATTGGTACAGATTATACTCGGCCTCTACCCGCCTGAGTCCGGCACTATCTTTTTCAATGATATACCGGTAACAGAGATCGGCATGGACAAGGTCAGAGAGAATGTAGCCACCGTTCTTCAGCAACCCGCCCTGTTTAACGACACGGTACGCATGAATCTAACCCTGGGTAAGCCTTATAGTGATGAAAAACTCTGGAAGGCGCTCGAAATCGCCCAACTGGGTGAGACGATCAGGGATCTGGAACTGAGGATGGATACACGGGTGGGTCGAGACGGTATTCGACTTTCTGGAGGTCAACGCCAACGTCTGGCCATTGCCCGCATGGTACTCACCAATCCCAAGCTGGTTATCCTTGACGAGGCGACCTCGGCGCTGGATACAACAACAGAGCAACACCTGCATGAAGCGCTGCAACGATTCCTCAAGGGCAGAACCACCCTGATCATCGCTCACCGGCTGAGTGCGGTTAAACAGGCCGATCGGGCCCTGGTCTTCGAAGACGGCAAGATTATTGAGCAAGGCAGCCATGATGAGCTGATCAATAACCAGGGACTTTATGCCTCGCTTTATGGCAGGCAGGAAACCTGAGGTATTTCTTCAGGCATACCTTGTCAGGCCATCCTAGACCTCGGCCCAGGCATCCTGCTCCGCCCTACCTCCATCCCTGGCATCGCCGCTCCCGGCCATCCTTGGCCTCCCCGGCATACGTCCATCCCTGGACATAAAAAAAGGGGGCCGAAGCCCCCTTTTCGATCATGTGATCACTTAGTAATCAGCCTTCACCTTCGGTAATGGCTTTCATACTCAGTCTTACACGACCCTGCTTATCCACTTCAAGCACTTTGACCTTAACCACATCACCTTCGGCCAGCTTATCGCTCACCTTTTCAACCCGCTCTTCGCAGATCTGTGAGATGTGTACCAGACCATCACGACCAGGCAGAATGGTGACAAAGGCACCGAAGTCCATGAGACGAGCCACTTTACCCTCGTAGATCGCACCGACTTCAACATCAGCCGTAATCAGCTCAATACG
>JAPHUE010000207.1 GCA_026196795.1 Sedimenticola sp. | reverse complement strand
TGCACATTGAGGATATTGTCGAGGAGTACAAGGATGTGGTATTCAATCCCAAGCACGGTTATGGGGCGAACCTGAATCCCTGTCTCGATTGCAAGATCTTCATGGTCAAGAAGGCCTTTCAGTGGATAGAGGAGCATGATTTCGATTTTATTATCACCGGCGAGGTCGTCGGACAGCGCCCCATGTCCCAACGCAAGGATACGATGCCTGTGGTGGCCCGTGATTCAGGTGCGGAGGACAGACTGGTCAGGCCGCTTTCCGGACAGAATCTTCCTGCTACCTTACCTGAGCGTGAGGGTTGGATCTCCCGGGATAAACTCTATGGCTTCAATGGGCGCAGTCGCAAACCCCAGATGGCCCTGGCCAAGGCGTTTGGCCTGGAAGATTATGCCCAGCCGGCAGGTGGCTGCTGTTTTCTGACCGATGCGCAATACTCGGTCAAGTTGGCAGACCTTTGGAAGGCTCGCGGTGAAAAGCAGTATGAGATGGATGACATCATGCTGCTGAAGGTGGGTCGGCATCTCAGACCGCAACCCCATTTCAAAGTTATTATCTCCAGAGAAGAGGGCGAAGGTAATTTTCTGCAGGGGTACCGTAAACAGTATGTGACCTTGACCATGGTTAGTCATGCGGGTCCGCTAGGGTTGATTGATGGCGAAGCGACGGCTGCTGATATTGAGCTGGCCGGCCAACTGATAGCCCGATACAGTCAAGGCAAGATGGCCGATCAGGTAGAGTTGGATGTCCGGCATCTGGATGGCACCCATCAGAAGATTAGTGTCAAACCCCTTCCCAGTGATCAGATTCCCCAAGCGTGGTACATATGAAAACCGTGACGGTTGATGCCCGGCGGCTGCTCTGCCCGATGCCGGTGATTCGGGTGCAGAATCAGGTTAAAACCCTTCCCGCCGGTACGCGGGTTGAGGCAATCTGCACAGATCCCGGGGCGCTGAATGACATTCCGGCCTGGTGTAGAATCAATGGCCATAAATTGATTGAAACCCGCACCGAAAACAACGAGTACATTATTGTGGTGGAAGTGGTTGAGGAAAACAGATAGCGATGGAACAGCAGGTGGATGAGAGGCAGTTACGCTACCAGGCTATCCAACGGGTCACCGTCGTTGGCGTATTGGTCAATCTGGTTCTGGCGGCCAGCAAGACCAGTATCGGTTTTATTGCGCAGTCTCAGTCACTGGTAGCCGATGGCATCCACTCATTGTCGGATCTGCTTTCAGATGGTCTGGTCTATTTTGCTGCCAAGCATGCCCAGCAGGGTCCGGATGAGGCCCACCCTTATGGACATGGCCGTTTTGAAACCGCCGGTACACTGGGTTTGGGTGTTCTTTTGGCGCTAGTAGCGATTGGTATCACCTGGGATGCGGTAGAACGGCTTTTTTCACCCGAGGCGTTGCTGCATCCGAAGCCACTGGCACTCTATGCGGCACTCTTTTCCATCCTGGCCAATGAGGCGCTTTACCACTACACCACAAGGGTCGCACGTCGAATTAAGTCAGATCTGTTGCAGGCCAATGCCTGGCACCACCGCTCCGATGCCCTGTCATCTATTGTGGTGCTAGTGGGTGTTGCGGGTACCATGGCGGGCCTTCCCTATCTTGATGCCATCGCGGCGATTGGTGTGGGCTTGATGATTGCCCGTATTGGCTGGGATTTGAGCTGGCCGGCGTTTCAGGAGTTGGTGGATGAGGGGCTGGATGAGGATCGACTGGAAAAAATACGGGGGATCATCGGTCAGATCGGCGGTGTACAGGATATCCACATGCTGCGTACCCGACGCATTGGTGGAGAGGCGACCGTCGATGTGCATATTATGGTGGAGCCCTGGCTCAGTGTTTCGGAAGGCCACATGATCGGCCAGACCGTGATTGATAGCCTGCTTGAAGAGGTTTCAGAGGTCATGGATGTCACGGTCCATATCGATCCAGAAGATGATGAGGTTGCGATACCTTGTAAAGGTTTGCCACTCAGGGCGGCGGCTGAGAAACTGTTGAATAAACAGTGGGCGGCTATTCCCGGTGCGGATCGTCGTCAGCGGGTTGTATTTCACTACCTTGAGGGGCAGATTAACGTGGATGTCTACTTTGCGCTTGATGATATGGCAGAGGGTGAAGAACGCAAAGCATTTCACCAGGCCCTGGAGGCCCAAGCGTTACAGCGCGAAGAGTTTGGATCAGTGAGCGTTTTTTATGGTTAATGCACTATTATGGTGCGTTAACATCTTGGGCGCCCGATTATAGTGCGCACACCTGCTGATTCCACCGATGGTACTAGCTGGAAAGCCCGTTTCTTATCTGTCGACAGGAAAGCTCAGGGCTATCTAATTAACTGTATTTATTTCTGTTTCCAGAGATGGGCTGATTCGTAGTAAAATCATCTGCTCGGTTACGGAGGGGAATGTTTGATCCCGTAGCCGTGGCACAGTACTTGCTAATTCTACGGGCATGCTTTGGTGATTGCCCTGAACTGGGCATCTCAAAACTTACTAATTATTTAGTGTAAGGCCACGAAGTGGTCCTAAAAATTTAATACTAACTGCTGGAGAACCTCATGGCCTCAAAAGTCCTGAAGATGATCAAAGACAACGAAGTGAAGTTCGTCGATTTCCGCTTCACCGATAC
>JAPHUE010000171.1 GCA_026196795.1 Sedimenticola sp. | reverse complement strand
GTCAGATTATGGTAGTCACAGCGCTCCAGGCCGGCCTGTTCCATCATCCCTTTGAGGGTCTCCTGATCCGGGTGCATGCGGATTGACTCAGCCAGATAGCGATAGCTCTCTTCATCATTGGCCACTACTTTGCCGATCTTGGGCAGCAGCTTAAATGAGTAGAGGTCATAGACACTTTTTAATGGCTTGCCCTGAGGATGGGAGAACTCCAGTACCAGCACACGACCGCCCGGTTTCAGAACCCGGTACATCTCGTTCAGTGCCTGCTGTTTATCGGTGACGTTTCGCAGACCAAAGGCGATGGTGATGCAGTCAAAGCTGTTGTCTGGGAAAGGGATCTGTTCCGCATTGACCTGGGTATAGGCCAGATTGCCCACCAGGCCCTCATCGGCCATGCGAATACGGCCCTGATTGAGCATGGCGGCATTGATATCGGTCATCACCACCAGACCTTCTGGGCCAACTAACCCAGCAAAGCGGGCAGCCAGATCGCCGGTACCTGAGGCGAGATCAAGGATCTGCTGGCCGCGGCGGATGCCGGCCAGTTCGACCGCAAAGCGTTTCCAGATTCGATGAATACCGAAAGACATCAGATCATTCATCAGATCATAACGCGTAGCAACAGAGTCAAAAACGGCCTTCACGCGGCCCGCTTTTTCCTGGGCGTTGATGGTCTCATAACCAAAATGGGTGGAGTTGTTATCCGTCATGTTGCTGCCTTGAACCGAATGCTGATGATGGCAATATTACCGATTGCTGTAAGTGTATCGGTTTTTGGTCAATTCAGGAACTAACCCCTTAGTTGTCAGCTTTACGTTTATGGCCGGCGGCTTCCAGTCGTTGCAGGTAGCTCTGCCAGTTCTGCTCGTAGTTGGCCCCCAGGTTGTAGAGATATTCCCAGGAGTAGATACCGGTGTTGTGCTCATCGTCAAAATGGAAGGCGACGGCATAATTTCCCACCGGGGTGATCTGGGCGATGTTCACATCCTCTTTGCCCAGCTGCAGGGTCTCTTGACCAGGGCCGTGGCCCATCACCTCGGCGGAAGGTGAGAAGACCCGCAGGTATTCGCAGGGGAGTTTGAACGTTGATCCATCATCAAAAGAAATTTCAAGCACACGGGAGTGCTGATGGAGATTCAACTCTTTGGGTACAAACTTGGACATGTCATCTACTCCAGACAGTGGGGCCGGGCCTGATTTACAGGATAAACCGGCTCAGGTCCTCATCCGAGGCCAGCTCGGAGAGATTGTTGTCAACATAGGCCGCATCAACGGTTACATGGCTTCCCGGCACTTCGGTTGCAGTAAAGGAGATCCCTTCAAGTAGTCGCTCCATGACGGTATGTAACCGGCGAGCACCGATATTCTCCGTCCCTTCGTTCACCTGCCAGGCCACTTCAGCGATTCGCTGGATGCCCTCTTCAGTGAATGATAGGGTGACACCCTCCGTAGCCATAAGCGCAATATACTGATCGGTCAGTGAGGCATCAGGTTCGGTCAGGATACGGATAAAGTCTTCTGTTCTGAGGGCATCCAGCTCGACCCGGATAGGCAAGCGACCCTGCAGTTCAGGGATCAGGTCAGACGGCTTGGCCAGATGGAAAGCACCCGAGGCGATAAACAGAATATGGTCAGTCCGTACCATGCCCTGCTTGGTGGAGACGGTGCAGCCTTCCACCAGCGGCAGCAGATCACGTTGCACACCCTGGCGGGAGACATCGGGCCCGCCGTGCTCAGAGCGAGTGGCGACCTTGTCCAGCTCATCCAGGAAAACGATGCCCTGTTGCTCGACTTTTTCCAGCGCCTTCAGTTTCAGGTCTTCATCATTAACCAGCTTGGCGGCCTCTTCATCCTGCAGGATGCGCAGAGCGTCTTTGATCCGCAGCTTGCGCTTGCGGGTCTTGCCGCCGCCCATGTTCTGGAACAGACCCTGAAGTTGGCTGGTCATCTCTTCCATGCCGGGAGGCGCCATGATCTCGACGCCCATGGCAGCACCGGACACCTCAATCTCTATCTCTTTATCGTCCATCTCACCGTTGCGGATTTTGACCCGAAATTTGTTGCGGGTGGCAGAGCCTTCCTGGCTGCTGCTATCGGCCTCCCAGTTCGTTGGGCGCGGCAGCAGGACATCCAGTATGCGCTCTTCAGCGGCATCGGCGGCCTGATCCTTGACCTTCTCAAGCGCTTGCTCACGGACCATCTTCATGGCGGAGTCCGCCAGATCTCGGATGATGGAGTCTACATCACGGCCGACATAACCGACCTCAGTGAACTTGGTGGCCTCGATCTTGATGAACGGCGCGTTGGCCAGCTTGGCCAGGCGGCGGGCGATCTCGGTCTTGCCGACACCCGTTGGTCCGATCATCAGGATGTTTTTCGGGGTGATCTCATTGCGCAATTCAGGATCTACCTGGCTGCGACGCCAGCGGTTACGCAGGGCGATGGCTACCGAACGTTTAGCAGCGGATTGGCCGATGATGTGTTTGTCCAGCTCGTGGACGATCTGTTGGGGGGTAAATTCAGACATGGTTTTTAGGAATCATTCTTCCGTATCGAGTTCTTCGATGACGAGGTTGTGGTTGGTAAACACGCAGATATCGGCGGCAATGCCGAGGCCCTTTTCAACGATATCACGGGCACTGAGATCGGTATGATGCAATAAAGCGCGGGCAGCGGCCTGGGCGAAGGGTCCGCCAGAGCCGATGGCCATCAGATCTTCTTCTGGCTCGATGACATCGCCGAGTCCGGTAATCATCAAAGAGGCGGTTTTGTCTGCTACCAGCAGCAGGGCTTCCAGCTTGCGCAGGGTGCGGTCGGTACGCCAGTCTTTGGCCAGCTCAACAGCCGCGCGCATCAGGTGGCCATGGTGCTTTTCAAGTTTGGCTTCAAAACGTTCAAACAGGGTGAAGGCATCCGCAGTGGCCCCGGCAAAGCCGGCCAGTACCTGATTTTTATACAGACGGCGTACCTTGCGGGCATTACCCTTCATGACCGTATTGCCCATGGAGACCTGGCCATC
>JAPHUE010000218.1 GCA_026196795.1 Sedimenticola sp. | reverse complement strand
GCCCCAAGTGTAGTCAGCCGTCAGATGGTAAGCCTTACGCTCTGTACCCATCTCTTCTTTCAATACGGGGCCCAATGCCTTACCAGACATATAGGCATTAAAGAAGTGACGGAAACCATACCGACGCTTGTCTTTACCGGTAGTGTCATTTGAGTGGGTCAAACCCGCCATGAAGATGACGCCCATCTCTTGACAAAGACCCTGTACGGCAACAGCTACACCAGAGGAAGATCCACCAGTGATCATGACTACGCCATCTTTTTCAATCATACGTTTGGCAGAAGCACGTGCTGCGTCAGACTTGGTCTGGGTATCACCAGTCACATACTCCAATTTCTTACCGAGGATGCCATTACCTTTAAGGGAGAGCGGCTTCATGGTGTTGAGCATTCCGCCATCGCCTTCGCCGTTAATATGCTTAACAGCCAATTTATAGGCACGCAGCTCATCCGCACCCTCATCAGCATAAGCACCTGTCTGAGGAACATTGAAACCAAACTTTACCGAACCGGCATTGCCGGGATTATTGCGGAAATCTTTAGCTGCCCAAGCATCTTTTGTGAAGAACATGGGCATACTGGCCGCAGTCAACGCAGCCGCACCTACCTTCATGAAACCACGGCGGGACAGTTCACTGGTTTTAGAATTATCATCACTCATTACTTATTTTCCTCTCTCTCCGTTTTGGGCTGGAATGCCCATTTTTGTGTAATTACAGCAAGAATCTTTTGTAACCAAAGGCTAATTCAATAAAGATTAACGTTAGCTGCAACTAGTTAACTGCTGCCTGTTAGCTAATAACCCGATTGATCTAGTGCAATCAATTCAAAAGACTTCAAACTTTCTACAAATATATTTGTTATGGAACTATTGTTCACTGGTGTCGATAACCGATTAATTCGGCTGATCTGGTGCATACAGATAATGACTACCAGCTCATAAGGATAAGCAATTTTGGTGCCGCATCGTAAATACTTTAGATAACAGAATGTTATATTGCACCCATAGAGCAAGTGTTACTGAAGAACACAGGTAACAGTAACACTAGGTGTGTAGATTCGTAACGACAGGAAACGCCCCATCCACCAGAATCATGCGGTTAAGCTTCACATAGGTAAAACAGATGAGGTAAAAAATGGGATGCGCGGAAAAATAAGCGGAAACAAGGCGATAAAACACCTTGCCCTCTGTTATGACTTGCCTCGTTTTTGACAACGGTCCGTAATAAACGCCGCTATATTAAGAACCTAAAGGGAATCCTTAATTACCAAGGCATAAATGTATTCATAAAGGACATTGGGCGAGAAATATTGTGATTCATGCGCGATAAATCTTTGCGCATTATATAGGTGGACTGAGTCATAGACTCCATCGAGCGATCCATAGAGCCAATTGTGACCAGCATCGGCTCAAGTGCACCCACCTTGTCATTGATCTCTGCCATATGCCCAGACATCACCTTAATATTGGTCGTCATGTGGCCCATATTATCTGAAACTGACTGCATATTACTGGACAAAATGGTCATATTAGAGTCAACGCTGACCGCTAGATAATGCACATCTTTGGCTAAACTATAAACCAGAAAAAAGCCATAGGCCGCCAAAATAATAAAGGCAAACAGCGACGGATAGACAATCAACTCCCAACGACGCGCACTGGTTTCGAATGCCTCTGAAAGCCGATCCATTGAGTAAATAGGCTCTTTTTCCATATCCTGTTGCTGATCCCCGTTCTCTTTATTCTGGATCATCTTTTCTGCCCCTGAATCGGTACTTATCCGATAAAGTATATTAACAATTATTAATATTTGAGATTTCTAATATGTTAGCACAGAAAAGTTACAGACGTATCATAGTTTTTGCTGAGCAACGCTATGCATTTGAATTAAAGTAGAAATATTCCTACTACTTCAAGCACGCATGCCGGCAAGACGGGCATACAGAAGAACCAAAGTTAGCATCCGGATGACGCTAACTGGTCACACAGTATTAAAAGTCCCCTGCGGCGCCGCGCTCCATGATCTCCAGGATAACTTTCTTGACATGGATCGCCTCCTCTTTGAGTGCTGTTGGCAGTGGCTCCCCACCATGAATCATGAGATCCATATTCAACGCATACAACCAAAGCTTACCCTGTTTATCTTCTACCATGGTGATCCGGCACGGAAGATAGGCGGAGAAGGCATCACTGTAATCCAGCATCCTGGCAGCCGTTAGTGAGTTACAGAACATATAGATTTTTACAAAACGGTATTTCTCACCACTTTTTGCCTCCACATCCTTATAGAGCGGTAACTCTCCTACATTAGATATATTCAGTTCATTCGCAATGGTCTTCATGGACTGCTCAACATCTTCTGGCGTTATTCCCTCTTCAACCGGGACTTTCCAAATCGTTGCTTCTGCAGCATTGCGCGTCTTGATTATGTTTTCTGCAAGCTCCTTATAAACACCTACCGCACCAGGGTCAAAGCCATCCAGTACAGCTTGGGTTTTTACAGTAGCTACTGCCCCAGCGATAACTGCTACAAATCCAATCAGAGCAAAAATATTTCTGATAATGCGCATGATTTATACCTCTCCATCTTCATCCGTTTGAGGATGTATTGTTATGCACAGACACCTATTTCATTGCGTCTGATAGCTGTGTCTGTGCTATTTCAGCACATTCGGATAAAGTTTGGCACAAAGGGCCGCAAGCTCTTTCGCTCCCTTACCTCTTTGATTCAATTCAAATACAGCCAACCCTTCACTGAAAGAACGACGAAATATCGTCCGCTGCGAAAGACGCGGCTTAATAAACTTCATTCCTGGCAATGTTACCAGCGCTGCGGCCGCCTCATCGGTTTCACGTACGGCATGATGCGTATCACCACGATTTATAAAACCCACTAATTCAGGCGATTTATCCTCCGTCACTGAATTAACAAACTGAATAAAACGCTGGGTAGACCAAATATCGGCCTGTGATGGGGGTACGGGGATCAAGATTCGATCAGCAAGCCTTATCGCCTGCTTCATCATTTCGATATCAGCCGTACCAATATCAATTAGCACTTCATCGGCACGGCTAAGTTTCGCCTTATCCAGATGCTTCTTGCCCTTTACGGACAACTTAGGCCGATAGCCTTCCTCGTCTCGAACTTCTGCAACATCTCGCAAGGTTGCCTGTGGATCAAGATCGATGACCTGTACATCAACCTCAGCCATGGCAAGCCATATAGCAAGATTAAACGTTACAGTACTTTTTCCAGAGCCGCCTTTCAGGCTACCTACAACTGTAATCATACCCAAGCCCTTGCCTTTTTCTTAGTTACAAACACTACTCAAAAACTGCTATCAATACCGGCCAGAATAAGGTGCATCGGCCCATGCAACGGCGTCACTCGACCGATAGGCAAAATTTTCTGGATTACGACCTGGAACCATCTGGGCAGGGTAAACCTGTCGCGCAGCAACAGGATAGCGAAGATCAGGTCGATACTGATACCTGACCGGATAGCCACGTAGTGGTGGATACTGTTGGTAACCTGGCCGGGGAACATTCATCACTGTTGCTTGTGAAGGCCGGAAGTTGTAGTTGCGCGGTACACCCGGACGTGAAAAATAGGGTTGATAGCGTGCCAGGCGTCTCGGCATCGCCCGATTGACCTGCCCGGTGTTTCTGCTTATCTGTGGTTGCGGATAACCATATACCGGAGCATACATAGCTGATCTGACGGCCCCCCATGGAGCAGGCTGTCGGAAATTTGCTGGCACTGGAGAACGGTACCCCCTGTAGCCACTATAGACAGGAGGCTGACCTCTCCATGGCATTGGTCGCTGAGCATAAGGATAGCGACTAATCACCCGCGCAACCGGCCTGCCTTGAAAAAATTGTCTGGCCGCAGGATGACGGTACTGCCCGTATCTTGACCAGGGCGTATTATACCGACCAACCGGTGGGCGGGGCGCCTGAACAATAGGCCGATAGCTGACAGGAAGCGGCCATGCCATAGACCTTCGCACCGGGCGATACTGAACCGGCACACGGCCATGTTGAGCTACATGCCTGGAAGAAGGTAGATAGCGCATCGGCGGCTGCTGCAATCTGTACTGCGGCCGGAAACGAACAATCCCCTGTGAGGGTGATGCGGGCATATAAGCCGGAACCATATTTTGTGGCAATCCAGAGGGTGCTGCAACCAGCGGCCCGGAAAACAGTGATACGGCACCTAAGCCAGCCAGTATCGCAAATACCTGTGTCAATCTGATCATCATTCTTTATCCATGGCTGTAAAATCGTTCGTTTGCATTAAAACCGCTCTAGTGGTCATCGAGTCGGTTTCTTTTGCTGGGGAACAATTTTTTTAAAGTTGCTTGGTATGCTGAATAAAGCTGGATTCTGAGTGCCTACGACAATATTCCGTAGCTCTCGAACATAGCCCCCAGCATTAACCTCCTTTATCGCAAGATTCAACTCCGGATCAAACCAGCGAGACGAGCTCTGTGTAGGCTGATTAGCCTGGGTCATTTTCATTTCCCATTTTTCAACCTGGCGTCCATTCAGCTCCTCAATGGCCAACATACGCTGTTCCATTACGGGACCACCGACGATCTCCTGTCGTAACAGAATAGACCGCTGTTTACCGATCCACTGGGTACTGCGCATTTCGCCTCCCTGTGTTTTCACAGTGACTTCCCACTTGGTTGCTGGCCTGCCCTGTACCTTATCATCACCCAGATTCTTGCACTGCGAACCCGGTATACCCTCACACGGGCTACCCTTCAGCCCCGACTCAGCATCTCCCATAGAATACTCTATATAGCTCCGTTGCTGCGGGTACAGAACCCAGGTTAGCTGATTGTCTGAGTCTATGATATTAACAACAGTCTGTCCGCTCTGCTGCATCTCACTGCGAATTCTGTTTTTACCAACAAATATACGCCCTACCCGTTGCACCTGTTTAGGCCCCGTCTGATAGGTATCAGCAGAAAACTGTACGGCAGCGGGTGAAGCCGCCTGGGCCGATACCGTACTTAAGCCGATTACAGCAACAACAGTACAAACCAATTGCTGGAAACTTGACATATTAACCTCCATTTTGCCGGCCTTTTCACGACAGCCCGACTGTTCACCGAAAGCGCTAACAGCACGCTAACGACTTATTATCTCTTTATTTTATTTACCGCTTTTTCTTGTGGCCGAAAACGGTAGCGCGGATACACCTGATCAGGTGCCAACGCAGGGTTCCCAGTAAAACGTCCGTAAGGCTGTTTTGCGGGAGGGGTTTCGCCCCATTCCGCAGAGCCTGGCTTCCCTTGTCCTGGATTGAAACGCGGCGTTGAAATCTCACTCATAGGCTCGTTAGGCATCACGTAACGTCGCTGAGCATTCTTTGGTGAGCCTCTGAAGTGATACTGCACTGACGGTGAAGAAGGAACGGGCGCATAAGGACGGAGCTCATACCCGCTACCGGCGGTATATCGGTCACGCTGATTGGCAGATTGTACTTTCTCTTCAGCCCCATTAAGAGGACGAAAGTGACCAAAGCCCCGGCGCGAACCATCCGCAAACAGAGACTGAGTCGACAAAAGCGAAACCATCCCAAGCAGGAGGGCTATTCGGATCGTCCCAGCATAATGCATCAAATTCACTCGATACCGCTTTCATTATCAACCTTGAGCCTGATCCCCCGACGCCCACCTTTCTTAGGTGGTGGACTGAAGCTCACAGATTCTTTGGCTATAGTTTCCGGCTTTTTCTCTTTTTCTGCTGGCGCAGCAGTCACAGGCGAAGCCTCTTTTACCACGCGCTTGACTGCCTTTTTCTTAGCCGCCACCTTCTTTTTAACCACGCTCTTTTTCTTGACTGCCGTCTTCTTTTTAGCGATCGCCTTTTTTGTGCTCTTTGGAGCCAGCTTCGAACTTCCAACAACAGCAGCAACCTCAGATGATTCAACCACAACCGGCTCTACAGCCACCGGCTTCTCGTCTGCCGCGATGGGCACTTGAGCAACGCTCTCTGTCGCCTCAGACATCGCCACCGGAGTATCGATTACCGTGGTGTCAGGACTGCTGGTCTCTGATTGGACAGGTGCGTCTGACTCCGCCGTCGAAGCCACTGGCGCTGATACGGTTGGTGCTGCACGTTTAGGCAATAACTGCCCCAGTAGCAAAAAGATACCACGCACCGCATAGAACAGTAGCAAAAGAACCCCTGCGACCTTGCCCCATAAAACCATAACAAAGGATTGTCGCGGAGCGGCCGGACGCTCTGCGACCGTTGCCACTTCCTCTGGCTCCATCATGGGTCCACTGCTACCGTCATAGCCGACTGCAGCCACCTCACAAAGTGCCTTGCTAGCCTTGATACAACCCAGCGGAATAACAATCAAGGTAAGGATGGTTGAGACCATGACACCAGACGCAAGCGAGATAGCCATGCCCTGGAAAATCGGATCAGTAAAGATCACACTGGAGCCGCAGACCAACGCCAGCGCTGTAATCATAATCGGCCGGGTTCGGGTGGTACAGGCTCGCACCACAGCCTCAGAAACCGGCACGCCCCGTTGGATCTCGTGAATGGAAAAATCCACCAACAAAATGGAGTTACGCACGATAATTCCCGCCAAGGCAATCCAGCCGATCATTGAGGTAGCGGTAAACTCAGCCCCCATGATGGCGTGCATGGGAATAATACCCAACAAGGTCAGCGGTATGGGCGCCATAATCAGCGCCGGAATGCGGAAATTACCAAACTCCCACACCACCAAAATATAGATCAGCACCAGTGCCACCATAAAGGCGGCGCCCATATCACGGAAGGTCTCGAACGTTACTGTCCATTCTCCCGTCCACTCTATACTGGACTGGTTATCATCTGCTGGGGGCTTGAACCAGAAGGCATCCACCGCTACACCATCCGGAGCGGTATAACCTTCCGCAAGGATATCCTGGACCTGGAACATACCGTATACCGGCGCGGCCAGATCCCCCCCCACATCAGCTACGACATATTCAACTGAGCGAAGATCTTTATGATAGATAATTGGCTCTTCCTGCATCCGCTCAAAAGAACCTAACTCTCTCAGAGGGAGAGAAACACCACTCTTTGAAATAATCGGCAGATCACCCAGGCGATTGATCTGGGAACGCTCAGCCAGTGGCACCTGAATAACAATATTGATGGGTTCATGACCGGCTTTCTGTTTCACATCGCCCAGTCGCATTCCCCCCAGCGCCATAGAGAGATTGCGATTGATCGCATCAACGGATATCCCCCGTCTGACCGCCTTTTCTGTATCGACCTTAAACAGCCAATAGTCATAGCTGCCACGCATATAGTTATCCACATCGACCAGACTCTCAGCCTGCTCGAAAATCTGCGTCAGGTCTGTTGCGAGTTGACGACGGATCTCTG
This sequence comes from Sedimenticola sp., assembly GCA_026196795.1. Classification (GTDB taxonomy): domain Bacteria; phylum Pseudomonadota; class Gammaproteobacteria; order Chromatiales; family Chromatiaceae; genus Sedimenticola. The sequence continues at coordinate 2,017 of JAPHUE010000218.1, read as the reverse complement.
GCGACGGGCCATGCACCTCCGCTACGACGGATTGCAATACTGGCGGGCCAGGCGGCATCTCAACAATGGCAAACTTTGCCTTGCTGTCAGCCACTAGCGCTTTCACGACTTCACGAGCCTCTACAGCAATCTCGTGGCTGCTTCTGTCCCGCTTACTCTTGTGTAGTAGCTGTACCTGCACCTCGGCCTGCCAGGGATCCTGACGCAGATAGTAGTGCCGTACCATGCCATTGAAATCAAACGGGCGGGCGGTACCGGCATACACTTGCAATGCCGTCACTTCCGGCATCTGCCGTAGGTTTTCGGCAATCTGATGGGCCAGGTTGGCCGTCACCGGCAACGCGGTTCCCTCTGGCATATCCAGCACGACAGAGAATTCCGGTTTGTTATCCAGTGGCAGCATTTTCACGGCCACCCACTTGGTATAGAACATGGAACAGGCAAAGAAGAATGTGCCCCAGAGTATCACTCGGAAAATCACCCGCTTGGTGGACGACTCAATGAGCGGCGTCAGGATTTTTTCATAGAACCGCCCCAATCGCTCTGTTCCTACCTTCTCACGCTCTTCAGCAACTTCCAGGTAACGCATACTGGGTCGCAGCCAGCGGGAAATCGCCAACCAGGGTGTAAATACAAAAGCCGCAAACAGAGAGATCAACATGGCGGCCGAACCCAGTGCGGGAATAGGCTCCATGTAGGGTCCCATCATGCCACTGACAAAACCCATTGGCAGCAGGGCCGCAATAACGGTAAAGGTCGCAAGAATGGTTGGGTTACCCACTTCACGTACCGCATCCACTGCGGTATCAATATCTGTTTTACCCTCCTCCAACCAGCGACGATAAATATTCTCTACCACCACAATGGCATCATCCACCAGGATACCGATAGAGAAAATCAGAGCGAACAGACTTACCCGGTCGATGGTGTAGCCACCCACCCAGGCCGAGAAGATGGTCATCAACAACACAACCGGGATAACCAGCACCACCACAATGGCAGGCCGTAACGCGCGGAAGGCAAACAAAACCAGCAAGAATACAAAACCAGTGGCGACAAACAGCTTGAAGATCAGCTCATTCACCTTATCTTCTGCGGTCTCGCCATAGTTGCGGGTAATGCTCACTTCAACATTGGACGGTATACGAACGCCTTTCAGCATCTCGACCCGCTCAAGAATGGCGCTGGCTACGGTCACGCCATTCACACCCGGCTTCTTGGCCACAGCGATAGTGACCGCAGGAATACCACTGGCAGGCTGTTCATGATCGCCAGCAGGCCCTGTGTAATAGGCCACCAGGTGCTGAGCATCTTCGGGACCCTGTATGACACGGGCTACATCATGCACATAGACCGGCACATCATTATGGGTGCCGATAACAAGCCGACTGATATCGTCCGTGGTCTTAAGAAAGGCACCCGTCATGACCGTCAAGCGGGTGTTGCCCGTCTCCACACCGCCAGCCTGCTGCTCACTGTTGGATGTCTGAATGCGATTGGCTACCTGATCAAGGCTGATGCCATAGCCCGATAGACGCTCCGGTGAGACCTCGATCGTGACCTGCTCAGCACGCCCTCCTACGACAAAGCCGTTTCCGGTATCGGGGATCTCTTTGATACTCTGCAACACATCATGCGCCAGCATACGCAACTGGCCATCATCCACGTCGGGAGCACCATTGCCATCCAGGTCCTTGGACCAGAGTGTGATGTTCACCACCGGTACATCATCAATACCTTTGGCCTTAACCAGCGGAGGAGAGACACCCGGCGGTATCATGTCCATGTTGGAATCGAGCTTGTCATTCACCTTAACCAGTGACGGCCCCATCTCCTCACCGACATCAAACTCGATGGTCACCATACCCATGCCGCGCTGAGAGGCAGAATAGACGTGCTTGACACCGTCTATCTCACTCATGATCCGCTCCAGGGGTTCAATCGCCAGGTTGGATACCTGGTCGGCTGAAGCACCAGAGTAGTTCACAAAAATATCCACCATAGGGACAGAGATCTG
>JAPHUE010000072.1 GCA_026196795.1 Sedimenticola sp. | reverse complement strand
GAGTTCGGGTAAAGTGGTGGAAATCATCGGTGCTGTGGTGGACGTACAGTTCCCCATGGGCCATATGCCGAAGGTCTACGATGCGCTGAAGATCGAAGATGTGGGTCTGACCCTTGAGGTTCAACAGCAATTAGGTGACGGCATCGCACGTACCATTGCGATGGGATCAACTGACGGTTTGAAGCGTGGTGTTGAAGCGGTTAATACCGGCGCACCTATCACTGTTCCAGTAGGACAGGGAACGCTGGGTCGTATCATGGACGTTCTAGGTACGCCTATTGATGAGCAGGGCCCTGTAGATACGGATCAGTTTATGCCGATTCACCGTGTCGCACCAAAACTGGAAGATCAGTCAACGGCTACCGAAATCCTGGAAACGGGTATTAAGGTTATCGACCTGATTATGCCTATCGTGAAGGGTGGTAAGGTTGGACTCTTCGGTGGTGCGGGTGTTGGTAAGACCGTAACCCTGATGGAGCTCATTCGTAACATCGCGGTTGCTCACTCAGGTTTCTCGGTATTTGCCGGTGTTGGTGAGCGTACTCGTGAGGGTAACGACTTCTACCACGAAATGGCTGAAGGTGGCGTACTTGATAAAGTGGCGCTGGTTTATGGTCAGATGAATGAGCCTCCTGGTAACCGTCTCCGTGTTGCGCTGACGGGCCTGACGATTGCGGAGAACTTCCGTGATGAGGGTCGTGACGTACTGCTGTTCGTTGATAACATCTATCGTTATACCCTGGCGGGAACCGAGGTATCGGCACTGCTGGGTCGTATGCCTTCAGCGGTAGGTTATCAGCCTACACTGGCTGCGGAAATGGGTGTTCTTCAGGAGCGTATTACCTCAACCAAAACCGGTTCTATCACCTCATTCCAGGCGGTATACGTACCGGCGGATGATTTGACTGACCCCTCTCCTGCAACGACCTTTGCTCACTTGGATGCCACGTTGGTACTGTCCCGTCAGATTGCTGAGCTGGGTATCTACCCTGCTGTTGATCCGCTGGATTCTACCTCACGTATCCTGGATCCACATATTGTCGGTGAAGAGCATTATGGTGTGGCTCGTGGTGTACAGGGAACCCTGCAGCGCTATAAAGAGCTGAAGGATATTATCGCGATTCTTGGTATGGACGAGCTGTCAGAAGAAGACAAACTGACTGTAGCCCGTGCACGTAAGATTCAGCGTTTCCTTTCACAGCCGTTCTTCGTTGCTGAGGTATTCACCGGTTCACCTGGTAAATACGTTTCAGTGAAAGATACCATCACCAGCTTTAAGGCTATTCTCGAAGGTGAGTATGATCACCTGCCAGAGCAGGCCTTCTACATGGTCGGCGGTATCGAAGAAGCTGTTGAGCGTGGCGCAGGCGACTAATTAAGTCTGGAGAATCTAAATGGCCATGACTATTCATGTGGACATTGTTAGTGCGGAAGGTGCGATTCATTCAGGGCAGGCAGAGATGGTTTATGCGCCTGGCATTATGGGTGAACTTGGTATTGCACCAAGGCACACGCCGCTCGTTACTCGTCTGAAGCCAGGTGATGTACGAGTGGATACGGGTAAAGGAGAGATGGAACACTTCTATGTCTCTGGTGGTATCCTGGAAGTCCAACCGCATGTTGTGACTGTTCTGGCTGACACAGCTATCCGTGCAAAAGACATTGACGAAGCATCTGCATTAGAAGCTAAGAAAAGAGCTGAAGAAGCACTTGCAGGTCAAAAAGAAGAGTTTGAGTATGCCAAGGCGCAAGCCGAACTGGCAGAGGCAGTGGCTCAATTAAGAGCAATCGAAAAACTCAGGAAAACTAAATAATCCTGAGCGAAAGCTGTGCAGGAAAAGCCCGCCTATCTGGCGGGTTTTTTTTGTCTTGAGAAGGAATAATTCTGCACAACTGCCTATACTTGTTATCGGGATATGGATAAAAACAGCTTACAGAGAAAACGCTCAAAACTGATACAGCAGACGCTGTTTCTTTCGCTTGCCCTGCTTCTTGTGATTCTGCTTTGGCAAACGGCTCATTGGTCACGGCAAATCGCATTAGAGAATCTGCAACAACAAAACCAGCATCAGCTTCGTCTGTTTGTAGCGAACCTTCAAGGTGAACTTGAAAAGTACAAGTTTTTACCGGAACTGTTGGCGACGAATAGCCTACTGATCAATTTTTTGCAGAACCCGAACGATGTAAAAAGAATAACCGACTTAAATCGTTACCTGGAGACCATAAACAAGGTTGCTGATGCTTCAGATACTTATCTGATGAATGCTGAGGGTTGGACCATAGCGGCCTCTAACTGGTCATCAGAACGCCCTTTTGTTGGCAGAAACTTTTCCTACCGCCCCTACTTTCAGGAAGCGATGAAGGGAAAGCTGGGACGCTACTTTGCATTAGGCTCTACTTCAAATAAGCGTGGCTATTATTTTGCGTATCCAGTTAAGGATGCTGGAAAAATATTGGGTGCGGTAGTAATCAAAATTGAATTACAGGGTTTTGAAGAGAGTTGGCGAGAGCTGAAAGAAGAGTTTGTGGTAACTGATCCAGATGGTGTGATCTTTATATCTACCAATAACGACTGGCGCTACAAGAGCCTTTATCCGCTAGAAAAGGCAGTCATTAATCGTGTGCAGGATAGTCGACGATATGGTGATGCCACCATCGGTACGCTGAATGTAACAAAGAAAGATCAACTGACAACTGAAGCACAGGTTGTGAACATTGGTGATCTACGCATGAGCGACCACCTCATGCTTGTGAAAGATATGCCAGAAGCAGGCTGGCAAGTACATATCTTTGCCGGGCTTGGTGTAGTGAACGCACAGGTGCTCAGGTCACTGCTGATTACAACCATTGTATATATCGCCATTGTTTTTTTAATCTTCTACTTTGTTCAGCGTAGCAGGCGGCTTAAAGAACGTGAACTCTTTGAGAAACGGGCCAAGCGTATATTGGAGCAACGGGTTAAAGAGCGAACCGCAGATCTTACCTCGGCCAATATTCGCTTATTAAGAGAGATTGAAGAACATCGTCGCACGGATGAAACGTTGCGGAAAACACAGGATGAGTTGATACAGGCGGCAAAGATGGCGGCACTAGGTCAGATGTCATCGGGAATAAATCATGAGTTAAATCAGCCATTGGCTGCGATACGTTCCTATGCCGACAATGCCCGTGCCTACCTTGATCGAGACCGCAAGGATGAAGCCAGCTGGAATCTTGAACAGATCGCTGAACTGACTGAGCGTATGGCAAAAATCAGCCGCCAGTTAAAGGTGTTTTCAAGAAAAACCACGGGGCAGTTGGTTCCGGTTTCTGTCCAGGCCGTGATAGACAATGCGTTGAAAATTGTTGGGCCGCAACTTAAAGACACAAATACTGAATTTCATCGGATGCATCCAGCCGATGAAATATATGTAATGGCAGACATGGTCCAACTGGAACAGGTGCTTGTTAATCTGATCGCCAACGCCGTGCATGCGGTGGAGAAACAATCGACACGCTGGATTCGACTCGTTGTTGAAGGCGATAGCGAAAAAGCGACGATACAAATTATCGATAACGGGCCGGGTATCGCAACTGAAAATCTGGAACGGATATTTGACCCCTTCTTTACAACTAAATCAGAAGACAGAGGCCTGGGCCTGGGGCTCTCAATTTCTTATCGGATCGTTGAGATGATGCATGGTACATTGTCTGCCAGTAATCAAAACTCTGGTGGTGCAGTTTTCACATTAAAGCTGGATCTTGCCAGACTCACTGAAAATGAGACGCACGCAGAAGCACTTTTTGAATAACGGCCGCAGTTTCTTGGTTCAGATAGTATAGATAAATAAATATGAGTCATTCAAAACCCACCATCTACTTTATTGACGATGAAAAACATATACGCATGGCCAATCAGCAAACGCTTGAGCTGGCCGGTTTTGATGT
>JAPHUE010000144.1 GCA_026196795.1 Sedimenticola sp. | reverse complement strand
GCAGAGGCCTCACGCTGTCACAGCTATGATGTGAGCCGGTCGTCGCGACGCTCACTGAAACGCTTTTCCTATCAGTGTGAATGCCGCACCCATGAACTGACCAGCATTCGGCATAACCGGGTATTAAAGGGACTGCGCTACCACTGCGTGAACTGCAAACAACCCCTGGAGCAATCAAGTGATACTGACTCCCCCTGAAACCTGAGTATCAATCTCTAGCTACACGCAATGCTGATGGCTCATCAATACCCTGACTACGCAGATACTCATCGTAGCTTCCCTTAAAATCAATTACACGATCCGACTTGATTTCAAGAATACGTGTTGCCAGTGATGAGATGAATTCACGATCGTGACTGATAAAGAACAGTGTACCGGGATAGTTTTCCAACGCCAGATTGAGTGCTTCAATTGACTCCATGTCCAGGTGATTAGTGGGCTCATCCATCAGCATGATATTGGGTTGCTGCAACATCAGTTTACCAAACAGCATACGGCCCTGCTCACCACCCGAGATAACCTTTACGGACTTGGTTATATCATTTTGTGAAAACAACAAGCGACCCAAGGTACCGCGAATCATCTGCTCGTCGTCTTTCTCTTGTCCCCACTGCTCCATCCAGGAATAGAGGTCTCTATCCAGCTCAAAATCTGCGGCGTGATCTTGTGCAAAATAGCCAATATTGGAATTACCGGACCAGCGTACCTCGCCGTGATCAGCTTCCAGCTCTCCCATGAGTGTACGCATCAGGGTGGTTTTACCAATACCATTGGTACCGATGATCGCCACGCGCTCCCCTACTTCAATCTGCAGGTCCAGGTTCTTAAACAGGGGTGTCTCACCATAGCCCTTTGTTAAACCCTCTACTTCCAGGGCAAGACGATAAAGTTTTTTAATTTGGTTAAAACGGATAAACGGACTGACTCGGCTTGATGCTTTCACCTCATCCAACTGAATCTTCTCAATCTGTCGTGCACGTGATGTCGCCTGCTTCGCCTTGGAAGCGTTGGCACTAAAGCGACTCACAAAAGTCTGCAACTCTGCAATCTGCGCCTTCTTCTTGGCGTTTCCTGATAATAAGCGTTCACGGGCTTGAGTGGCCGCGGTCATGTATTCGTCATAGTTACCTGGATAGATGCGCAGCTCACCATAATCCAGATCCGCCATATGGGTACATACACTGTTTAGGAAGTGCCGGTCATGAGAGATAATGATCATGGTGCTGTTACGCTGATTTAATACATCCTCCAACCAGCGGATGGTATTGATATCCAGGTTATTGGTGGGCTCATCCAGCAGCAGAATATCGGGATTGGCAAATAAAGCCTGAGCCAGCAATACACGCAATTTCCAGCCAGGAGCCACTTCACTCATCAGCCCAAAATGCTGGGACTCAGGTATATCCAGACCCAACAGCAGTTCACCCGCTCGTGACTCGGCACTGTATCCATCCAGTTCGGCAAACTCGACTTCAAGTTCTGCCACCTTCATGCCGTCATCTTCGCTCATCTCGGGGAGTGAATAGATGCGATCTCGCTCCCGTTTGACCTCCCACAACCGGTCATATCCCATAATGACGGTGTCGATAACGGTATATTGCTCAAAGCCAAACTGGTCCTGACGCAGTCGACCGACCCGCTCATTGCTATCCACTTTCACATGACCGGCTGATGGCTCTAATTCACCCCCCAGAATCTTCATCAGGGTGGACTTGCCACAGCCATTGGCTCCAATTAAACCAAAACGGTTCCCATTGCCAAACTTGGCTGAGATATTCTCAAACAGCGGCTTGGCGCCAAATTGCATGGTGATATTAGCGGTGATAATCACATCAAATTCCGATTAACAGGGTCATCTATCAACAGAACCTGTTGGTTAGATGAGGGACAAAAATAGAGCGCCGATGCCGCGACGGGGCATCTGACCTCATGATAATCTGGGTATACAGGCTACAGACGGACGGTCGGGATCAACTTTGCAGACGTACGACTCACTCAAAACGTGCGTATGGTAGTTAAAAGGCCCTCGATGTACAAGCGAGAGGACCACATCACTGCAAACACCCACACAATAAACCTTTTATTTCCCAGCGCTTAGCGATAAATACCCCATCGCATGGCTTTTTCAGCTATCCGTTACCAAGACGAATGTGACTAAAAGGTTTCCAGTCGAATGACAGCACTGTAAAATCGCGTCTTTTGAGTGTTTCGACGGAGCAGCACAATGGGCAGAGCCTATCAGAATCGCAAAGTGTCCATGGCCAAAACAGCTGATGCAAAAGCTAAGGTGTATAGTAAGTATGGCCGTGAGATCTATGTAACTGCAAAAAGCGGTGGCATCGATCCAGCGGGGAACCTTGCACTGCGCGGACTGATCGACCGAGCTAAAAAAGATCAGGTCCCTACCCACGTCATTGAAAAAGCAATCGACAAGGCCAAGGGCAGCGGTGGTGAGGACTTTTCACCCGCCCGTTATGAAGGCTTCGGGCCTGGCGGTTGCATGGTAATGATTGACTGCCTGACCGATAACCCAAATCGTACCTTTGGTGATGTCCGCCAGTGCTTCACCAAGACAAAATGTAAAATTGGTAATCAGGGCAGCGTCAGCCACATGTTTGATCATGCGGCTATTCTGGCACTTTCCCATGATGATGAAGAGGCTGTACTGGAAGCATTGCTCCTCGCAGATGTCGATGTCACCGATATTGAAAGTGGCGAAGGAAAGGTCACCCTTTTTGCACCACACACCGAGTACTTTAAAGCAAAGCAGGCCCTGATAGATGCCTTTGGCGAAATCGAATTTGATGTGGATGAAATACAGTTTCTACCACAAGGCAGCACACCGGTGACGGGTGATGATGTTGAAATGTTCGAGAAATTTATGGATATGCTGAATGATCTGGATGATGTTCAGAATATTTATCACGATGCTGACGTTGAATCGACAGAGTAAGGTGAGACATTATTTATCAACATCATCAAAACAGGCCTGCAATAAAGCCTGAATCTTGCCCTGCCCAAGTCTTTTCAATAGCGCAATGTTGCGCTCTGGAATAAGGTCAGCATCAGGATAGCTGGCGATCGCCTGTTCCAGGCGCTCTTCCCGTATCAGGTGCAGTATGGGATAGGGAGACCTGTTGGTGTAATTCTCCACATCATCTGGCTCGGTGCCACCAAACTGATAGTCCGGGTGAAAACTGGCTATTTGAAAAACACCCTCCATCCCCATCAACGATAGCAGGCTATCCGCCGTACTCAGAAACTGGTTGTACGTATAAAAGTCCTGGAGCACTTTAGGATGGATAAGCAAGGTAGTTTCTACCGTTAAATCACGCCCAAGATAATTCAACTCAGCTTCTAGATCAGACAACAACTGTTCTTCCGTTACCGCATCTGTCACATAAAAGCGTATCCGATTTTTCACTAATGGACGTTTAGCGAAGGGACAGAGGTTCAAACCCACCACCACAGTTTCTACCCACTGCCTGACAGATTTAATTACTGATTCGTTTTCCAAGCTGTCACTCATTGAATTCAAAGCGGGCGTTATCCTTATATTATGAGTCACTATAGAGTATCGACTATTCGTGGGTAACACGGTTTGTTATCGCCAGGTTGAGAGTTCTTTTTCAATCTTGTTTTTAAACGCTGAAATTCTTTTCTCATTCAGTGCTTCGCTGTTGTACAGAGACAAGAACTGGAGTTTGCTTTTCTTAGTACAAGCACCCAGCAATGCCAATTTCATTATTCGTTTTACTGGTTGCCACATGACCAGACGATCCACCCACCAAGGAGATCCCAGTGTTGTTACCACTAGGACCTTCCTTAGATTATCCAGCCGAGGCCTAATTGGCCCAAAATCACTTGCATGGTCATAGGCGATACCAGGCCCCCAGACTCGGTCGAACCACCCCTTGAGCATAGCTGGAAAACCAAACCACCATGTTGGAAACAGCAGCACCAGTGCCTCTGCTTCTTGCAGCCTAGTTACTTGTTCTTCGATATTTGATGAATCGTAGCTCTCAGCATAATATGATTCTCTTTCTAGTGCCGTTAATGCGGGCTCAAAATTCTCAGCATAGAGATCTTCGATAGCAACCTCGTGGCCAATTTAAGTAAGCTTGTTCTCTACATGCTTACTCAATAATTTGCAGAGACTGTCATTTAACGGATGAGATGTAACAATGAGGCACTTCATCTTTTTCTTGTTTCTAACGTTTGGTTGTGCGGCAGTGCGCGAGTAAACTGCCGCGACATCAACCACTTGTTAAGAGGCATTTTCATACCTCAAAATATCTGGCTTTTTGGGTGTCCATGTTTATTATGTTTAACTAGGCCCCAGCGCCCTATTCCGTTGCCCCTGCGGCCCTCAGCATTTCCTTTATTTTTTCTTTCTTGGCGTATTTCAAGGCCGTTCCGCCGCCATTTTTCCGAAGACGGGTATTGGCACCCTCGGCGAGCAGAGCTTTAACGATCCTCTGATGCCCCATGTAAGACGCAACAATCAAGGCCGTTATGCCATTTTTGGCTTGCAGGTCGATCTTGGCACCCTTATCCAGCAGCGTTTGCACCACAGTAGCGTGGCCATTCTGAGATGCCATGTACAAGGCCGTCGTGCCATCTTTGGCCTGCAG
>JAPHUE010000108.1 GCA_026196795.1 Sedimenticola sp. | reverse complement strand
TTCCGATGACCGTCGTTATCTCTGGGCTGGTGGCCTGGACACCAATAAGCTGTTTATCTTCGATGTACACACAGATCCAGCCAAGCCAACCCTGCACAAAGTGGTTACCGACTTTGTGGCCAAGAGTGGGGGTGTGGTGGGTCCACACACCACTTATGCACTGCCGGGTCGTATGATGATCACCGGCTTGTCGAACAATAAAGATCACGGTGGTCGTACTGCGCTGGTTGAATACACCAATGAAGGCGAGTATGTCACAACCCATTGGATGCCAACGGATGAAAATCTGCAGGGTGCCAAGAAGGGTGGTCAGTATGCTGATGGTTATGGTTACGATATCCGTGCCTTGCCCCGTCGCAACGTGATGATTACCTCTTCGTTTACCGGCTGGTCCAACTACATGATGGACTTCGGTAAGATGCTGCAGGACAAAGAGGCAATGAAACGCTTTGGTAACACCGTCGTAGTCTGGGATCTGCATACCCGCAAACCGAAAAAGGTACTGGATGTTCCCGGAGCGCCGCTTGAAGTACGTTGTGCCTGGCGTTCTGAGAACAACTGGTGTCTGACCACCACGGCACTGACTTCCAAGATCTGGATGATCTATGAAGATGATGGCGGTGAGTGGCAGGCCAAGGCGATCGCTGATGTCGGCGATGCATCCAAAGTACCACTGCCTGTTGATATCTCGTTGCTGGCAGACGATTCCGGTCTTTGGGTAAATACCTTTATGGATGGCACCAGCCGTTTCTTTGATCTGTCTGATCCACATAACCCCAAGCAGACCTATGAGAAGAAGATCGAAGCACAGGTCAACATGGTTTCACAAAGCTGGGATGGCAAACGTGCCTACTACACCAGTTCACTGTTGGCCAACTGGGACAAGAAAGGCGAAGATAATCAGCAGTATTTCAAAGCCTATCACTGGGATGGAAAAGAGCTGGCTGAACAGTTCTCCATTGACTTTGTAAAAGAGAAGCTGGGTCGCGCACATCAGATGCGATTTGGTGCTTACTCGCTTTATGCCAAGAATAAGAGCACAGATAAAGCTCAATCAGCATTCGCGGCAAATAAGTAGTTCTTCCCAACATCCCTGCTGGATTCCGCTGGCAGGGATTTATTGCCCTCTTTGTCTAGGGGAGGGCAATTTTTTTAAATTGTCTGTCTGTGCGGAGTTGTCTGTATGAGCACAAAGAAAAGACCCACTGTTTTTCTTACGATCATAATGCTGCTGGGCTTGCTGTTGAGTTATGCCGCTCTTTCAGCCCAGGAGCCAGAACAGCCAGAAGTGCTAGCACCTTTCTATACCAAAGCCGAATATCCACCCCCTGAAGTTGGCAGCTACTCATTGCCCCCTTTTGGTGTGGCAGCGGATGGCGTGGTACTCGATACGACAGGTAACAAGCAGCAACTGCATGACTATCTTGGTAATGGGAAGATGGTCCTGCTGAGTTTTATCTACAGTACATGCAGTGATGTGAATGGTTGTCCGCTGGCAACGGCCGTGATGTACAACATTCAACAAAAGATTAAAGACGATCCGCAACTGCGTGACCGTTTCCAGATGCTCAGCCTCAGCTTTGATCCGGTCTATGATACACCCGAAGTGATGGCGCTCTATGGCGGCGGCTATGTAAAGGACGATAATTGGCGTTTTCTTACCACTGCCTCATGGGGTGATCTGAAACCCATACTTGATAGCTATAACCAATCGGTTATTCGCGACGTCGATGAAAAAGGCAACGAACTATCGACCTACTCACATATCCTCCGGGTATTTCTTATTGATCCTGAAAAGCGTATCCGCAACATCTACAGCGTGGCTTTTCTTTATCCAGAGCTGATAATCAACGATGCCAAAACCATTCTGCTTGATAGTGCGGCAAAGGCTGCGCAGCAAGCCGATGGCAGTCTGCTTAAAGTTGCGACACTCTCCAAACCGGGTGATTATAAAGAGGGCTATGAAACAGGTGCCTATGAAACCCGCAGTCAATCAGTTACCGGGCGAACAGGTAAACAGGCGGACCTGAGTATTTACCTGTCGCAGCCACCCCTTGGACTGCCCGCTATTCCACAGCCTGCAAATAATCCCGTAACAAAGAACAAGGTAGAACTTGGCAGAAAACTGTTCTTTGATCGAAGGTTGTCTCTTAACGACACCTTCTCCTGCGCCATGTGTCATATACCGGAACAGGGTTTCACCAGCAACGAGCTGGCAATGGCGGTTGGTCTGGAAGGGCGCAGTGGACGGCGTAACTCACCTACCGTTTATAACTCGGCCTATCTGACCAAACTGTTTCACGATGGGCGGGAAGAGTCACTTGAACAACAAGTCTGGGGCCCGTTACTTGCCGCCAATGAGATGGCCAACCCCTCTGTCGGTGCAGTGGTGAGCAAAGTGCGAATGATCCCTGAGTACAAGGGGCTGTTTGAAGCGGCCTTTGATGGTCGGGGTGTCAGTATGGAAACGCTGGGTATGGCTATTGCCAGTTATGAGCGACTGCTTGTATCCGGTAACTCTGCCTTTGATCGCTGGCACTACGGTAAAGAGCAAGCGGCGATGAGTGAACCGGCCAAGCGGGGCTATGACCTGTTCATCGGCAAGGCGGGTTGTGTCAGTTGTCATATCATCGGTGAAAAATTTGCCCTGTTCACAGACGACGCCATGCATAACACCGGTCTGGGGTATCGGGAATCCATGGGCATCAAACCGAAAACAGAAAAGATCCTGGTGGCGCCCGGTGTCTATCTGGAAGTGGATCGAGAGATTATTGATGGCGTAGGTCATCCGGCCCCGGCCGATGTGGGTCTTTATGAAGTAACTCAAAACCCCCATGACCGCTGGAAGTACCACACACCCTCCTTGCGTAATGTGGCGTTGACGGCCCCCTATATGCACAACGGCTCATTAAGTACATTGCGAGATGTCATCGACTTCTACAATGACGGTGGTGTAGAAAATGAACTACTCGATCCACTGATCCGCCCCTTGGGGCTGACCGAGCATGAGCGGGATGACCTTGTTGCGTTTATGCAGAGTCTGACAGGTGATAATGTGGATACCATTATAGCCGATGCCTTCGCCGCCCCCGTCGGTGATATCACAGAAGCCGACCCCAACTGGGCCAATGAAAAGGTGATGAATGAATAAGCTGTACTCTATTGCCCTTTGTCTACTACTCGTTTGTGGGAGCGCTATTGCCGGAAAGGGCATTGAAACGCTAGAGACACCCCGCACGGTGAGCGACTTCCTGCTCCCCGGGCTGGATGGCAAACAACATAAGCTGGCCGACTATCGTGGAAAATATCTGCTGGTGAATTTCTGGGCCGTCTGGTGT
>JAPHUE010000252.1 GCA_026196795.1 Sedimenticola sp. | reverse complement strand
TAATAAGGAGCGGGCAGCATGACCATGGAAGCCTTACTGGCTCAAGAATCAAACAAGCCGCAGTTTTCTGTGGCCAAGAACAAGGCGACTGAACCACTACGCGAATGCGTCAGAAACGCCCTGTCCGGTTATTTCAAACAGCTCGATGGCCACAACACCGCCAACATCTATCAGATGGTATTGGCCGAGGTAGAACAGCCACTGCTGGAAACCGTGATGACCCACACTGAGGGCAACCAGACCCGTGCCGCTGAGATACTTGGCATCAGTCGCAGTACACTTAGAAAAAAGCTGGCGCTGTACGACCTCGACTGAGCAGACGGACAGACCTCTTTACATGAACTTCCTAACGCGGCCTGGTGGCCGCGTTTCCATTAACATCCAGCAGAAGCAGGATCAGGATCATGACAGCAATAACCCGAGCCCTCATCAGTGTCTCCGATAAAACCGGCATCGTAGAGTTTGCCCAGGCACTCCAACAACGTGGCATAGAGATACTCTCTACAGGTGGCACCGCCCGTCTGCTGAGCGAAAAAAACATCCCGGTCACGGAAGTCTCTGAACATACTGGTTTCCCTGAAATGATGGATGGACGGGTTAAGACCCTGCACCCTAAAATCCACGGTGGCATACTGGGACGTCGCGGCATAGATGACGCCGTCATGACGGACAACGCAATCGCCCCCATCGATATGATCGTCGTCAATCTCTACCCGTTCGAGCAGACTGTAGCCAATCCCGACTGCGACCTGCCAACAGCTATTGAAAATATTGATATTGGCGGCCCTACCATGCTGCGTGCGGCGGCAAAGAATCACAAAGATGTCACCGTCATTGTTGACGCAGAAGACTACACTCGGGTTCTTCAGGAGATGGATCAAAATAGCGGAGCAGTAACCGCTGCAACCCGATTTGATCTGGCTGTAAAAACCTTCGAGCATACGTCAAATTACGATGGCGCCATTGCAAATTATCTGGGTTGCCGACTGGAAGCGGAGACAACCGATTTCCCACGCACCATTAACTTGCAATACCGCCAGGTACAGACCATGCGCTATGGTGAGAACCCTCATCAGAAGGCTGCCTTCTTTGTGGAGCGGGATCAGGATGAGGCCTGCATCTCCACCGCCAAACAACTCCAGGGCAAAGAGCTCTCCTACAACAACATCGCCGATACAGATGCCGCACTGGAGTGCGTCAAGCAGTTTAGTGACGCACCTACCTGCGTCATCGTAAAACATGCCAACCCCTGCGGTGTTGCATCCGGCAACAGTTTGACTGAGGCCTATGATCGCGCCTTCAGCACAGATCCTGAATCGGCATTCGGCGGTATCATCGCAGTCAATCAGGAGCTGGATGCCGCCACAGCTAAGGCCATTGTTGACCGACAGTTTGTTGAGGTCATCATTGCACCCAGCGTTACAGCTGAAGCCGTCACAATAATTGCCGAAAAGAAAAATGTCCGCCTGCTGGTCTGTGGCGAATGGAACAAAGAGACACTGCACCGCTTTGACCTGAAGCGAGTTAATGGTGGACTACTGGTACAGGATGCCGATCTGCAACTGCATAACGAACTGAAGGTCGTCACCAAGCGCGCACCTACCGATAAAGAGATGGAAGATCTGTTGTTCACTTGGCAAGTGGCCAAATTTGTTAAATCCAATGCCATTGTGTACGGAAGAGATGGCATGACTATCGGCGTGGGCGCCGGCCAGATGAGCCGTGTCAACTCGGCACGCATTGCGGGCATCAAGGCAGAACAGGCCGGCCTGATTGTGCCCGGTTCAGTAATGGCCTCTGATGCCTTCTTCCCATTCCGGGATGGCTTGGATAATGCGGCAGAAGCCGGTATTCGTGCCGTCATCCAACCCGGCGGCTCTATGCGGGACGATGAAGTAATTGCTGCTGCTGACGAACATGATATCGCTATGGTGTTCACTGGTATGCGGCACTTCCGTCACTAATCATGTTGATCTGAGTGCCGCCAGACAAGAGGCGCTCAGATTGGAAACAGAGCCCGATGAACATCCACCCCACAGCCCTTGTTGACGACAGCGCCGAGCTTCATGAAAGTGTTGTCGTTGGGCCCTATTCAATTATTGAAGCCGACGTTGCGATCGGTCCAAATTGCCGTATCGAGAGCAGTGTTCGGATCTTTCAGGGCACACGGATAGGCGAGAATAACCGTGTCTGCCACGGCGCCGTACTCGGCTGCGAACCACAAGACCTGGGCTTTTCGCCTGACAAAAGCCGCCCCCTGCTGATTGGCAACAACAATCACTTCAAGGAAGGGGTCAACATCAGTCGTGGCGTCAAGACCGAGGGCGGCAGTCAAATCGGCGATCACAACTATTTCATGTGCGGTTTTCATGCAGGGCATGACTGTCGCCTCGGCAACCACAATGTATTCGGACCCAACAGTACCGTCGCTGGTCACGTTGAACTGGGCGACCGAATCTTTATTTCAGGCCTGGTAGCCATACACCAGTTCTGCTTCATAGGCGATTACGCCATGATTGCCGGCTGTACAAAGGTGGTAAAGGACATCCCCCCTTACGTCACTTGCGATGGCAATCCGGCCCGCCTGATTGGACTGAACAGCATTGGATTGCGGCGGGCTGGAATTGCGGCAAAAAACAGATCCGCCATCAAGCAGACCTACAAGACGCTCTATCACTCCGACCTGAATACCAGTCAGGCATTGAGCATCCTTAAAGAGACAGCCGGCACAGCCGAAACAGACAAGATCATCCACTTCTTTGAAAAGAGCGAGCGTGGCGTTACGGCCCATCGC
This sequence comes from Sedimenticola sp., assembly GCA_026196795.1. GTDB lineage: Bacteria > Pseudomonadota > Gammaproteobacteria > Chromatiales > Chromatiaceae > Sedimenticola. The sequence goes on along the minus strand of JAPHUE010000252.1, from coordinate 8,305 downwards.
TGACATAAAGAACAGTAACCCTTTTAATACGCAATCAATCAAGGCAACGTATCATGAACATCCTGATAATCGGTGGCGGTGGACGAGAACACGCCCTGGCCTGGAAGGCCGCTCAATCACCCCTGGCAGAGAAAATCTATTTGGCACCAGGCAATGCGGGCACCGCACTGGAACCCGGCATGGAGAATGTCTCTATCGGCGTTGAGGATATTCAGGCACTGGTAGAGTTCGCAAAAGAACAGGAGATCGGCCTGACCATCGTAGGGCCCGAGGCACCACTGGTACTTGGCGTTGTGGATGCATTCAAGTCCTCCGGCCTGAACTGCTTTGGCCCCTCACAGGGCGCCGCACAACTGGAAGGATCAAAGGCCTTCACAAAAGATTTCCTGGCCCGGCACCAGATCCCTACCGCCGCCTATGGTAACTTCACCGAAGTTGATGAGGCACTCACTTATCTGCATCAAGTCGGTGTTCCTATTGTCATCAAGGCCGATGGTCTGGCTGCCGGCAAAGGCGTCATCATCGCCACTGACATGGCTGATGCCGAAGCGACCGTGCGTGACATGCTTTCCGGTAACAGCTTCGGCGAGGCTGGGCATCGCGTGGTGATCGAAGAGTTTCTGGTTGGCGAAGAGGCCAGCTTCATCGTTATGGTCGACGGAGAACACATCCTGCCCATGGCCAGCTCACAAGACCACAAGGCCAGAGATAACGGTGACAAAGGCCCCAACACCGGCGGCATGGGCGCCTACTCCCCGGCTCCGGTGGTCACCCCTGCGATGCATGACCGGATCATGGACGAAGTGATCATCCCCACCGTCAAGGGCATGGCCGCTGAAGGGCTCCCCTACACGGGCTTCCTCTATGCCGGCGTTATGATTAACGCTGAAGGGGCGCCCAAGGTACTGGAGTATAACTGCCGCTTTGGTGACCCGGAGACTCAACCCATCATGCTGCGCATGAAATCAGACCTGGTCGCCCACTGCCTGGCTGCACTGGAAGGTAAGCTCGACCAGCAACAGACCGAATGGGATCCCCGCGCTTCGTTGGGCGTGGTACTGGCCGCAGGCGGTTATCCTGACTCTTACGATAAGGGCGATATCATCAGCGGCCTTCCCACCACTGAAGTAGAAGGCGAAAAAGTGTTTCATGCGGGAACCGCGGCCCAGTCAGGTGAGGTGGTGACGGCTGGTGGTCGCGTGCTCTGCGCTACAGCACTGGGCAACAGCGTCGAAGAGGCTCAGCAACGCGCCTACACACTGGCCAAGCAGGTCAGCTGGAAAGGAGCGTTTTATCGCACTGATATCGGCTATCGCGCCGTTGCACGAGAAAAGGCAGAGTAGTGCGACACCACAAGCCCTCCTTGCGGAGGGCTTATAAAACGGGCAACAGACGCCGCTTAATCAGTTCACCCAACGCTGTCATCTCTGGATAGCGACCCGCTACTTCGACAATATAGCTCAGAGTCCTGGGTATATCGGCCAAATAGCCCGACTTTCCATCCCGGTGGTTTAGCCGCGCAAATATACCGCTGGCCTTGAGATGGCGCTGAACCCCCATCAAATCAAACCAGCGTAAAAACTGGCCTTCATCCTCCGATTTGATGATCCCAGACTGGACTGCCAACTGAAAATAACCCATCACCCAATCCTGGGTCCTTCCCACCGGCCACTCGATATAGCAATCTTTCAACAGAGAAACCAGGTCATAGGTGACCGGACCCACTACCGCATCCTGAAAATCCAGAACGCCGGGTGAGGGGGAAGAACTAACCAGCAGATTGCGACTGTGATAGTCACGATGCACACAGACTTGCGGTTGCTCAAGAGCCGACGAGACGAGCTGTTCAAAGCAGTCATTCAGCATAGCGAGGTCAGCCGCATCAAGCTCAATGCCCAGATGATGCCCCACCAGCCATTCGGTAAACAGGTCCATCTCACGACGAAGCATTGCAGAATCATATTCAGGCAACCCTTCCCGCGGACCAATTGACTGAATCACCGCCAAGGCGGACAAGGCATCGCCATAGAGACGATCGGCTGTTTCCGAAGTCAAGACATCCAGATAGTGGGTGGAGCCAAGATCCTCCAGCAACAGAAAACCCTGCTCAAAATCGGCGGCATAAACTTCCGGCACATGCAGCCCCAATGATCCCAACTGTTCAGCCAGCGTCACAAAAGGGTGACAATCCTCTTTATCGGGTGGCGCATCCATGACAATGCGCGGCTCTTCACCTGCAACAGTCAAGCGGAAATAACGCCTAAAGCTGGCATCATCCGAGGCAGCCTCCAGCTCAAATATATCCATTCCTGGCAAATTATTCAGCCACGTCCGCAACAACTCTACTCTTTTTGGCATTACCCTATCCATTCCACAACCCTACAAGTGACGATTGAAAACCAACTGCTCACTGATTAATGCGGCTGCGGCCATTGAAGAAAAGGCGATTCTATGCGATTTTATGCGGTTGTTGCCACGTCTTCTCGATTTAGAGATCCCGGGGCAAGCCGCCGGGGAGCGGCACAGGGTGTGGCAGCGGTACTCAGGCCATACTGATTGAACAAAAATAGAACAATCTAACTAGAGACTCGCCGTGCCTGGAAAAAGAAGGATTCTGCCTCTTGCCATCAGTGGATTACTGCTGATCCCAACCGCCCAAGCTGCCCCCAAGTGGGATTGCCGCGCCAATAGCGACGGTAGCTGGGAGTGCCTGCAAGATGGTGTACCCGTGGCACCAGAGATAACACGCACGCCACGGCCGGCACCGGCTAGCTCTATTACGCAAACAGAGTCAAAGCGTGAAGCCGCCAACCAACAGAAACCGGTGGTGACCCAGGCCATCGAAGAACCGGCCGAGACGGCACCGGCACCACTCTCAGAAACGAAGCCTACCGATATTCCTGTGACCGAAACATCGGTTGCGAACGAGACAAATGAGGTGCCCCAGACAACAACGCGCCCCGCACCAGTGCCCGTTGAAGTATCGGAACAACCCGAACCAGAAACTAAAGCCGTTCAAGAGCAGCCTGCCCCCAGAGAAACCGTTCAACCTGAACTGACCACAGCACCTTCTGAGCCAGAACAGGAGCCAAAAAGACCTGCGCAAGCCACACAACCCCTGATGGCGGAAGCGGCCATTACACCCACCAGCATCGCAAACACTCGTATTGATCAAGGATTAAACTGGAATCAATGCGGTGTAACAGGCCCGAAAACAAAAAGCCAGACAATCACTTCCAGTGACGACACCACCCATATCGAAGCCGATTCCGCTGATCTCTACCGGACTGAAAACAGGGCTGACTTTGCCGGCAATGTAAAGGTGGAACGAGGCAACGAGAAGCTGGAAGCAGATCAGGTCACCTATCAGCGAGAAACCAACACACTGGATGCAGAGGGCAATGTCTACCTGGAGCAACCGGGCTTGCGCTTAGCTGGCAATAAATTGCATTACAACCTGGACGCCCGGAAAGGCAACGCAGAACAGACAGAGTTTCGTCTAACCGATCCAGTGGCACGAGGTACCGCTACCACTGCAGAAATATTAAATAGCGATCAATCACGCTACACCGACGTCACCTATACCACCTGCCAACCCGGTAATAGTGACTGGCAAATTGAGGCTGACGAAATAGAGATCGACCAGGCTACCGGTGTGGGTGTGGCGCATCACGCCAAGCTGCGGTTCAAGGGCGTACCCTTTATCTACCTGCCCTACGCCACATTCCCGATTGATGACCGTAGAAAATCCGGATTTCTCCCACCCTCTATCGGCACATCTGAAAATACCGGCGCAGATGTATCAATACCCTACTATTTCAATATCGCCCCGCAGATGGATGCCACGCTTACCCCACGCATCATGAGTAAACGCGGACTTCTGCTGGGTGGTGAATTCCGTTATCTGGCCAAAAAAAGCCAAGGCATAATCACTGCAGAGCTGCTGCCAAGCGATTCTGAACAGGGACCTGGCGAGAACAAAACCCGCGGCGCCCTGGATGTAAAGCTGAATGGGACACCCGCCGATCGTTGGCATTATGATATTGACCTTAACTACGTCTCAGACAAGGACTATGTTGATGATCTAGGCACCAGTCTGGCCGCCACCAGCGTCAAGCATAAGGAACGTCGTGGCGACATCTACTACCAAGGCAACAACTGGAACTTCCTGGGCCGGTTACAGCATCACCAGACCATCGACAAAACCACCGCTGTAGACAGTCGACCCTATAATCAATTACCACAACTCCAGGTTGATCTGGAGAAACCGGATCAGGCGCTGGGACTCACCTACCACCTTCACTCAGAGTACGTTGACTTTGATCACAGCTCGTCGACCAAGGTGAAAGGGCAACGCGTTGACCTGCAACCAGGCATCAGCCTGCCCCTGCGGCGCCCCTGGGGCTTCCTGACCCCCAAGCTTAGCCTGCGTCACACGCAATACAGTCTTGATAATCAGACAGCCGGTCTGAGTGACAACCCCAGCCGTACACTGCCCACACTCAGCCTTGATGGCGGTCTCTATTTTGATCGCGACACCAGCTGGTTTGGCAATGCGGTTACCCAGACCCTGGAACCACGACTGTTCTACCTCTATACCCCAAAAGAGGATCAAAGCGACATACCGGACTTTGATACGTCCACTCTAGGCTTCAGCTTCGCCAATCTATTTCGGGAAAACCGCTTTAGCGGGGCCGATAAGGTGGGTGATGCCAATCAGTTGACCACGGCACTCACTACACGCAATCTCAGCGCTGAAACCGGTGAGGAACTATTCCGTGCCAGTATTGGTCAGATCTTCTACTTCAGGGACCGGGATGTGCAACTTCTTTCATCCGGTGCTGTGGTAAATGAGGACAGTTCTTCTATTGTTGGTGAAGTAGCTGCCAAACTCAGTACCAACTGGCGTATGCAGGCAGGTATGCAATGGAACCCTCACGCCAGCAATGACGCAACAGAAACCAGTGCCTTTGGCCTGCACTACCTGGATGACAAACAGCGCATCCTGAACCTGACTTATCGCCATACCAATGGATCTATCGAGCAGACCGACCTGTCAGCACGCTGGCCCATTAGCAGTAAGCTGCACGCCGTAGGCCGCTGGAACTACTCGCTTCTGCACGAAAAGACCATGGAGAGTTTTGCCGGTATCGAGTATGACAGCTGCTGCTGGATCACCCGGTTTGTGGTGCGTGACTATCGCTCAGATGCCAACACTGAGGGCAATCTGGCAATGTTCCTGCAACTTGAGCTGAAGGGACTTACCAGCTTGGGCGATAAAATTGATCAATTCCTAGAACGCGGCATCCTCGGTTACCGCACTGAAAACTGAATAACACATACATGACCACCAAACAGTTTATAACCAAAGGCCTGGGCATCTTGCTTTTAGGTCTCGCTCCACTCTTTGTGGTATCGGAACAGGCCATAGCGGAATCCGTACAGCCAGTTGACGAGATCATCGCTATTGTTGATGACGACATCATTGTACGCAGTGAACTCGAAAACGAGCTAATGAAGATAGTCACTCAACTTCAACAACAGGGACAACGCCTGCCCCCAAAGACCGTCCTCGAGAGGCAGGTACTTGGCCGCTTGATTTTAAAAAAGCTTCAACTGGCAGCGGCAGCTCGGGCTGGAATTAATATCAGCGAGGATATTGTTGCCCAGGCAATTAATAATATTGCCCAGAAAAACAACCTGGGCCTTTCAGAGTTCCGCCAGACCCTGGAACGGAGCGGCATTAGCTTCCGCAGCTTCCGCAAGGGCATTCAGGAAGAGATCATCATGCAGCGGCTGCAGGATCAGGAGGTGCGGCGACGCATCCGGGTAACCGACCAGGAGGTAGACGCTTATATTGCCAGACAAGCCAAAACAACAGGTGAACGTTCGGCCTACCATCTGCAGCATATACTGATAGCCACACCTGAAGCCGCCTCGCCAGAGCAGATGAAGCGCGCTCGCGATCGTGCCCAATCTATAGTCGCATCACTACGTGATGGTGCAATCTTTGCGGACGTTGCCATTACTGAATCGGATGGTCGGCAAGCGTTAGAGGGCGGTGATCTCGGCTGGCGTAAAGCCAACCAGCTTCCCACCCTGTTTGCAGATCTGGTGGTTAATATGGAGCGTGGTGAGATCAGCGAACCTATACGCACTGCCAGTGGCTATCACATTATTCGACTCAATGATTACAAGGGCGGTGATCGCAAGATCATCACCCAAAGCCAAGTCAGGCACATCTTGATAAGCACCAATGAAGTCACCTCCAACAGTGATGCAAAAACCCGTCTTGAGCAGCTTCGTAAACGCATCATAGGCGGTGACGACTTCGAAGCACTGGCGCGCTCACACTCGGATGACAAAGCCTCTGCGATAAAAGGGGGCGATCTTGGCTGGATAACTCCGGGCGCGCTACTTCCCCGCTTTGAAGAGGAAATTGCAAAGCTTGCACCTGGAGAACTGACAGAACCATTTCGAACCGAGTTTGGCTGGCATCTGGCACAACTGATCACTCGGCGCCAACACGACAGCACGGCAGAGATCCAGAAGGCCGATGCAAGAAAAACCATCAGCGACAGAAAAGTCGCCGAAGAGGGCGAACTCTATCTACGGCGTCTGAAAGACGAGGCCTATATCGATATCCGCCTGGATAACAGCTGAGTGGCATGAGCACGCCTTCTGCACCACTCGCACTGACCCCGGGGGACCCCGCTGGGGTAGGACCCGACCTATGTGTGCAGCTAGCCCAGCAAAAGCGGGACTACCCCCTGGTTGCTGTCTGCTCACCACAGTTGCTGAGTGAGCGGGCAGAGCATTTAGGGCTGCCTCTCTCAATTAATCACTTTACTAGCGCTCAATCCACCTCTCGACAGGCCGGCTCACTAACCGTACACCCTGTTGAGCTAGGGCAGCGGGCTGTTCCAGGGCAACTCAACCAGTCAAACGCCACCTATGTACTAGAAACTCTCCGCCAGGCCACTCAACTCTGCCTTACTGGCGAATTCAGTGCACTGGTCACCGGCCCCATCCATAAAGGCATCATTAATGATGCCGGTATCCCGTTCTCCGGGCATACAGAGTTCCTGGCCGAACTGACTAAAAGTTATCCCGTCATGATGCTTGCTTGCCCAGGCCTTCGAGTGGCACTTGCGACAACCCATCTGCCTTTAAAGGATGTCAGTGCCGCAATCACTCAAGCCTCGCTTGAACAGGTCATTACCATATTGCAACAGGATCTAGTCAATCGCTTTGGGATCAGCCATCCTCGCATACTGGTTTGTGGCCTGAACCCACATGCAGGCGAAGGCGGACACCTTGGAATGGAAGAGATAGAAACGATTACTCCAACCCTTGATAAATTGAGAAACCAAGGCATACAGCTGATCGGCCCCCTGCCCGCTGATACCCTATTCACCCCACACCACCTTGAAAAAGCTGATGCCGTTCTGGCTATGTATCATGATCAGGGCTTACCGGTTTTAAAGCATCTTGGGTTTGGCAAGGCCGTTAACATCACCCTGGGACTTCCAATTATCCGCACATCTGTTGATCACGGAACGGCACTAGATCTTGCCGGTAGCGGTACAGCCAATCTGGGCAGTATGCACACTGCAATTGAAGCAGCGCTACACCTGACACAAGTAGCTGACACTTAACCCAGGAAACTTGGCCAAAAAAAAGCCCGGACGAACCGGGCAAAGGGAGGTATAACTCATTGAAAGGGCGAACCCTTAAACTGATGTTGCCTTTCGGCACTCTGCAAAGAATTCATCTTGCAGAAAAAATCGTTAGCCCATATAGGCCTTTGCTTCTTCACCCGGATGGGGTAAACCCGCAATACGCCAGACCTGGAGACAGCCTCCAAACAGGTCTTTGACTTCACTTTTCGAGAGCTCACTACTGCGACATATCCGGCGCATTGGCGGTATAGCGCCCAGTCTGAGAAAACGATCCCTTACGAAGTGGATGACTCGCCAGTGTGCCGACTCCAGAGGGGCTACCCCTGCCATTTCAGCCAAGGTTTCGGCCACTTGGTCATCCCAGGTCTCGGTATTCAGCAGAAAACCATCTTCATCAAAATGGATGGTTGCTAACGCAGAATCATAACTTGAGGACTCGCTTATACTCTGTACTACGCTCATTACAATGTTTCCTACAATGTAAGTAGCTTCGTCCGGGCTCAGACAATTCTTTACCTGACTAAAACTGATTACTTGCACAAAACTATAGCGCGGCGTGACAATACATCAAAATAACTTTTGCGTCTATAGAAATAGTTGATTGATATAAAGCAAATGAGAAT
>JAPHUE010000182.1 GCA_026196795.1 Sedimenticola sp. | reverse complement strand
TCCTACTGCTCTACCATTTCGCCCCGTTAAACACACGGCTGGGACCACTAAAAATGAGAACCCGGTGAGAAGGGCGAGAGCACATGTTAGAGAATTATCTACCCGTTCTGGTTTTTATTGGCGTTGGCCTTATTGTCGGGGTTGTCATGGTCACGCTGGGTTTTGTACTCGGTACAAGGCGTCCTGATAGTGAAAAACTATCCCCCTACGAATGTGGATTCGAGGCATTTGAAGATGCCCGCATGAAATTTGACGTCAGGTATTACCTCGTCGCAATTCTATTTATTATCTTCGATCTAGAGATCGCATTTCTTTTTCCCTGGGCCATTGTCCTCGATAAGATCGGTATGGTTGGCTTAATTGCCATGACCGTCTTTCTTGGTGTGCTGGTTGTCGGGTTTATCTACGAGTGGAAGAAAGGGGCCCTGGAATGGGAGTAGAAGGCATACTTGAAAAGGGTGTCATCACCACAAACGCCGATAAGCTGATCAACTGGGCGCGTACCGGCTCTCTTTGGCCGATGACATTTGGGCTGGCGTGTTGTGCAGTTGAAATGATGCATGCAGCGGCGGCGCGATATGACATGGATCGGTTTGGAATAATCTTCCGGCCCAGTCCGCGTCAGTCAGATGTGATGATCGTGGCTGGAACGTTGGTTAATAAGATGGCGCCTGCATTACGTAAGGTCTATGACCAGATGGCTGAGCCGCGTTGGGTCATCTCCATGGGATCCTGTGCCAATGGTGGTGGTTATTATCACTACTCTTATTCTGTCGTACGGGGTTGCGACCGGGTGGTACCTGTCGATATATATGTTCCGGGTTGTCCACCAACGGCTGAAGCACTTTTGTATGGTGTCATTCAGTTACAGGAAAAAATCAAACGCACCAGTACCATTGCGCGTCAGGATTAGGTGAGTCAGGTTTATGAGCGAGACAGTCAAGACCAAATCTCAACAACGACACGATACGCTTCAAGCTAATCTTGCTGAGCAGTATGCTGGCAAGGGCTGTGTTGTGACCCAAAACTTGGGTGAAGTCACCATGGTAATTCCGCGTGAGCATCTGCTCTCAATCATGACAGAGCTGCGCGATGATGAGCGTTTTCTGTTTGAAGAGTTAATTGATGCCTGTGGTATTGACTATGCCGGATACGGTGAGTCGGAGTGGATGACCAAACAGGCATCTGAAAGCGGATTCTGTCGTGGTGTTAATCGTTACGATATTGATGTTTCTGCTCGTGGTGAAAATGATCGCTTCGCTGTTGTTTATCATCTGCTCTCCATGTCAAATAACCAGCGTCTCAGGGTGCGTACCTTCGTAGATGCAACTCAACCGATTGTTGATTCGGTGGTTGGTATCTGGCGCGGAGCTGACTGGTTTGAGCGAGAGGCATTTGACCTTTATGGTGTTATGTTCAGTGGTCATCCTGATCTGCGTCGAATTCTGACAGACTACGGTTTTGTCGGTCATCCTTTCCGTAAGGATTTCCCGCTCGAGGGCAATGTTCAGATGCGTTATGACGCTGAGCTGGGTCGGGTGATATACGAACCCGTATCCCTTGATCCCCGTGTGCTTGTGCCGAAGGTCATTCGCGAGGATAACCGTTTCCAGTCTGCAAATCTTGAAGAGCAGGACTCCACTGATGCCTGAGATTCGTAATTACACCCTCAACTTTGGGCCCCAGCATCCCGCCGCACATGGCGTACTCCGCCTTGTACTGGAGATGGATGGAGAGGTGATCGAGCGCGCTGATCCGCATATCGGTTTATTGCATCGTGCCACTGAAAAACTGGCTGAAAGTAAGCCTTATAATCAAAGTATCCCGTATATGGATCGTCTCGATTACGTATCCATGATGTGTAGTGAGCATGGTTATGTTATGGCAGTTGAAAAACTGCTCGGACTTGATGTGCCTTTGCGTGCGAAGTACATCCGGACCATGTTCGATGAGATAACCCGTATACTGAATCATTTGATGTGGCTGGGTACACATGCACTCGACGTGGGTGCTATGACCGTGTTCCTTTATGCCTTCCGTGAACGTGAAGACTTGATGGACTGCTATGAAGCCGTATCCGGTGCGCGCATGCATGCGGCCTATTATCGCGTAGGTGGGGTGTATCGTGATCTGCCGGATGTGATGCCGCGTTATGCCAATAACCAGTTCCGTAGTGATGCCGATATTGCACGCAAGAATGAGACGCGTCAGGGCTCACTGCTCGACTTTATTGAAGATTTTACTAACCGCTTTCCTGGTAACGTCGATGAGTATGAAACGCTACTTACAGATAACCGTATCTGGAAGCAGCGTACAGTCGGAATCGGCGTTGTAACGCCAGAACGTGCCAAACAGCTCTGCTTTACTGGACCAATGATTCGCGGCTCAGGCTTGGCATGGGACCTTCGAAAGAAGCAGCCTTATGCGGCCTATGACAGAGTTGATTTTGATATTCCGGTGGGTGTGAGTGGTGATTGTTATGATCGCTATCTGGTGCGTGTTGAAGAGATGCGTCAGTCAAACCGTATTATCAAGCAGTGTATTCAGTGGCTGCGAGAGAATGACGGCCCTGTGATTGTTGAAGATCACAAGGTTTCGCCGCCAGCAAGGGATGATATGAAGGGTGATATGGAGAGTCTTATTCATCACTTCAAGTTGTTTACTGAAGGTTATTGTCCGCCAGCGGGTGAAGCCTATGCGGCTGTTGAGGCGCCCAAGGGTGAGTTTGGTTGTTATGTCGTCTCCGATGGAGCGAATAAACCGTTCCGTTTAAAAATTCGTGCTCCTGGGTTTGCCCATCTGGCTGCGATGGACGAGATGGTGAATGGGCATATGCTGGCCGACGTGGTTGCTGTGATTG
>JAPHUE010000053.1 GCA_026196795.1 Sedimenticola sp. | reverse complement strand
TTCCCAATTAAGAACGCTACTGAATGATCAGTATCCACAGGCGTTTACCAAGTTCCAGCGTTTTGAATTGGGGCCAGGCACCAAGGCCAAGGTTGAGGCGCGCTTAATTGGTCCAGACCCCGCTGTATTACGTGAGTTGGGTTCACAGGTAAAGGCGCTGTTTGACGCAGAGCCGGACGCTATCAATGTAAGACAGGACTGGCGTCAGCGCACCAAACTCTTGCGCCCCATTTTTGATGAGGCCGAGGGGCGTCGCCTGGGTATCAGCAAGCGTGATCTGGAACAGGCACTGGCCATGAATGTGCAGGGTCAGACGGTCGGTCTTTATCGTCTTGGGAGTAAAATGCTACCCATTGTGGTGCGTCCACCCGCAGAGGAACGCAATACAGTCACCCAGTTGCAGGATATTCAAGTCTACAGTCCAGCGAGGCAGGCCTATGTCAATATTGGTCAGGTGGTCAAGCAGGTAGACCTGGAGTGGACAGACCCGCTGATCAAACGACGGGACCGTAAGCGCACACTGGCGGTTTTGGCTGATCCGGTCGATGACCTGATGCCGGCGGCGTTGCACGCCAAGATACGTGGAAAAGTAGAGGCGATAGAACTCCCCACCGGATACAGTCTGATGTGGGGCGGTGAGTACGAGGCGCAACAGAAGGCCAATAAGGCTGTGTTTGCCTTTGTACCGCTGGGTCTGTTGGTGATGGTGGTATTAACCGTTATCCTTTTCAAATCGGCACGTCAGGCTCTGGTGGTCTGGATTACCGTGCCGTTGTCGATCATAGGCGTTACGCTCGGATTGCTGGTAACGGATTCACCCTTCAGCTTCATGGCACTGCTGGCGGTTTTGAGCCTGATCGGTATGCAGCTCAAGAATGGCATTGTGTTGGTTGAAGAGATTAAACGTCTGCAGGAAGAGCTGAATCAGCCTTGGTTGCAGGCCATTACCGAGGCGGCCATCAGCCGTCTACGTCCGGTCACAATGGCCGCTCTCACCACCATTCTGGGAATGGTGCCACTATTGGGTGATGTTTTCTTCCAGCCAATGGCGGTGACCATTATGTTCGGACTGGGTTTTGCAACCCTCCTTACACTGATTGTAATACCCGTGCTTTTTGCCCTGTTTTATCAGGTCAAAGGGTACTGAATATCCTGGTAAAGCCTCCTATAATTGCATATCAGGGGGTACTTTACTGATCCTAGTCAGTTTTGGATTGGTCTCTGGCGATAATTTGGCGAATTTATTAAAGCTATCCCGATGGCTAACCGATAAACCTACTGTCACTCGTCACACACTGATGGAAGGCCTTTCGGTTGCCGTTGTTTAAGCTTGGGGGAGGGACAGCGATACTCTTTTTCGTTATTTGTGCCTCTAGCGTGCATTAAACGACTCGCGAAAGTTTTGATCAGGGAAGCTAACAATATGAAATCTCTTTTTTTGCGTATGCGCAGTATCCACTGGATCGGCATCATTCTACTGGTGGCTAATGCCCTAATACTGACTGAAAACAGCTGGTCGATGATTATTCAACTGGTCGTTGCGGCGGTTGTACTGGTACATGATCTGGATGAAAAGCGCTGGGGTGTGGATGCACTGAAGCAGATGTCCAGCTATATGGAGCATTTTGCCAAACGGGATCTTTCACAAGAGTGCAAGGTAAATGCCCGCTTCAATACAGAAATTGGGCAAGTATTGTCCGTGATTGATAGCTTTCGTAACAGCATTCGCTCTGCACTTCTTGAGACCAAGCAGTTTGCCAGTTCAAACAAAAATGCCGTACATGACATCAACCGTATGACGGGTGAGATTGATGGTCGTATAAACAGCATTGCCGCGTTGATTCAGCAGACCCATGATGAATTGGCTGAACTTGATCAGATAACAGCTAGTCTTGTAGATGATGCTGAACAAAGTCAGACATTAATCCAGCAAGTCAGTGGCAACCTAAGCAGCTCTCAGCAGGGTTTCACTGAATTTGGTGATAAGTTACGACACTACTCTGCCAGTAATGGCGAACTGGCCAGTGAAATCGCACAGCTATCCAGTAATACAGAACAGGTAAAAGGTGTTCTTACAGTGGTCAACAGTATTGCCGAGCAGACCAATCTACTGGCGCTTAATGCGGCTATTGAGGCCGCCCGGGCGGGTGAGCAGGGGCGCGGTTTTGCGGTAGTAGCCGATGAGGTCAGAGGGCTGGCCGTTCGCACACAGAAGAGTCTGGAGGAGATACACAAAATCATTGCTGATATCACCTCTTCAGTTACGACTTCAACGAGTAAAATGAAAAGTCAGACAACTCTGCTGGATGATGTCATGTGCAGTATGGAAAGTACCATTCAACTGATTAATGCCGCTACCCATGATGCAGCTACAGCATCCAGTCAGATGGAACATACCGTCAAAGTCTCAACCTTGTCTCAGGAGAAAAATGCCCATATCGTTGATTGTGTATCTCAGGTCAAAGCGTTTTCCCGTGCGAATCTGGAGGCGATCACTGAGATCGCGGGTCGTGTTCAGCAGCAGGAGGCAATGGAAGAGACCATGCAATTGAAACTGGCCGAATTCAAGCTATGAAGAAGCCACGCAGGTTATTGTATGCCGAGGGCTGATGAAAAGACGTTACTGAAGTTCATCAAGTTTGCGCCTATTTCGATAGTCCTGCTGTTTTCTCTTGTTGTGACTTACATTGTCATTACGGGCAATGTCAACAAGGTTCGTTACGAGATAGAGTCAACCCGTAGCAACTTTATCACCTCACAGAAAGAGCTGATCAGAAGTGAGGTAAATCGTGTTTATAATCAAATAGCCTTTGAGAAAAGTCGTTCTCTGGATGCACTTAAAGGGAGTATTCAGGAACGTATTTATGAAGCTCACGCCATAGCCACCGAGATCTATAAAAGTAATCAGGATAAAGCCCCTGATGTTGTTATTGAGATAATAAAGAATGCTCTCCGTACCATAAGGTTTAACAATGGCCGTGGGTATTTCTTTGTCTATGATATGCAGGGAAAGAATATTCTTCATCCGATATTGCCTCATCTTGAGGGCAAAGATCTATGGGGCTATCAGGATGTAAAGGGTGCCTATGTCGTACAGGATATGGGGCGGATTTCCAAGCAGCAGGGTGAAGGCTTTTATACCTGGTGGTGGGTTAAACCCCAAAATAAAAAGGAACAGTTTGAAAAGGTAGGTTTTGGCAAATACTTTGAGCCTTATGACTGGTTTATTGGTACGGGCGAGTATGTGGTCGATTTTGAAAATGATATCAAGGAACGGCTGCTGGAAAGTTTTAATAATATTCGCTTTGGAAAGAACGGTTACATCTTCGTCATAGATCAGAGTGGTAAAATACTGGCTCACTACAATCAGGATTATCTTGGAACCAATAAGCTGGAATTGAAGGATACAAATGGTTTTGAAATTGTAAAAGAAGCCATTCAGGTCGCCCAGGAAGGTGAAGGTTATATTCAGTATGTTGATCCGTTGATGCCCAGTACGGGAAGGCCGGCAGAAAAGATCTCGTTTGTAAAAGAGGTGGCTGAATGGGATTGGGTTGTTGGATCGGGTACCTACATCAGTGAAATAGAGAATTATCTTGCTGAGAAGCGAGCGGTAATCGAGTCAGATAATGCTGCGCAAGTCGTAAAAATTTCCACAGCGGGATTTGTGATTGCCATAATCCTGATTATGCTTTCGATCTCTCTCAGTCGGGGAATAGAGCGACGGTTTCATAAGTACCGATCCAGAATTGAAAAAGATTTTACGGATCTTGAATCAGCCCGGGATCAATTAAGGTATATGGCGCATCATGATGCCTTGACCGATTTGCCAAACCGTTCTCTCTTGTTGGATCGGGTACAACAGGGACTCTATCAGTCACAGAGCTGTAAGACTAAACTGGCTGTACTGTTTCTTGATCTTGATGACTTCAAGAAAGTTAATGATCTGTATGGGCACCATATTGGTGATGAACTGCTGGTAGAGATCGCGAATCGATTATCACAAGTGGTTGATGAAGGGGATAGTGTCAGCCGTTTTGGTGGAGACGAGTTTGTCTTCTCTTTTCCATTGATTAATAGCCTGGCTGAAGCTGAACAGAAGGTAGAGCGGATTATCGAGGCCTTTAAAGCTAAATTCGTTATACAGGGAAAAGAGATTTATTCGACCTGCAGTATTGGTATCTCGTTGTTTCCGGATGATGCCCAAGTGGCAGAAGAGCTGTTCGCAAAGGCAGATATTGCTCTGTATAAATCAAAAGCACTTCAGAAGGGCTGTTTCCTTTTCTTTAATGATGAATTGAATAGAAAGGTAAAACGGGATCTTCTGATTGAGTCTGCCTTACGTAGTGCTTTGAAACGCAATGAGTTTACACTGGTGTACCAGCCTCAAATATCCTCGCCTGGCGAGCAGGTGGTTGGTGTTGAAGTGTTGTTGCGTTGGAATCACTCGGAGTTGGGCGCTGTATCACCACTTGAATTCATTCCTATCGCGGAAGATATTGGCGCTATTGTTTCAATTGGCTACCATGTATTGGAAGAGGCTTGCCGTTTTATGGGTGGCCTGATACAACAAACAGATAATCCGATTAAACTGTCTGTGAATCTATCACCCAAACAACTTACTGATAATGATTTCTGTGATCGGGTATTGGCCATCCTGGATCAAACCGGTTTCCCGGGAAAACACCTCACGCTCGAAATAACAGAGAACCTATTCATCTCTGATGTCGCTAAGTGTTCGGCCATTCTGGAGACATTGCGACAGCATGAGATATCGATCTCCCTGGATGATTTTGGCACCGGCTACTCTTCTCTGAGTTATATTAATCAGCTGCCCATTAATGAAATAAAAATTGACCGGGCATTTATCTGCCAGCTCATTGAAAGTCCTCAGAGTCAGTCCCTGGTTAAAACCATTCTGGCTATCGCACAGGCGTGTGAAATGAATGTGGTGGCTGAAGGTGTAGAGACACGGCAGCAACACCAGAAGCTGATTGATATGGGTTGTGCCATTCATCAGGGATACTATTTCTATCAACCCATGCCTTCCTCGGAACTGTCTCACATTCTACTAAATGGTCCAGCGACACAGCCAGCTTAGCAGGCCTCATGCTGGCCCATATTATCCCGTGACATAAAATTTATCTCTGGACCTTTCGGGACAATGCCGCTTGGGTTAAGGGCAGGGTGGCTTGTGTAGTAGTGTGTTTTGATGTGATCCATATTAATGGTTTCTGCAATACCGGGGTGTTGATAGAGTGCGCGCACATAGGCCCACAGATTGGGGAAGTCAGTTATTCGCTGACGATTACATTTGAAGTGACTGTAGTAGACAGGGTCAAACCGGAGCAGTGTGGGGAATAGTCGCCAGTCAGCCTCGGTTATCTGGTCGCCAAGCAGAAAACGTTTTTTATCGAGACGTTGTTCTAACGTATCCAATGCAGAGAACAGGTTGTCGAAAGCCTGCTCATAGGCCTGCTGGCTGTTTGCAAAGCCGGTTTTGTAGACGCCGTTATTAATGTTGTCGTAAATAAAGACATTGATCTCATCAATCTCAGTTCGCAATGCCTCAGGATAATAATCTACTGAGCGGTCGCTCCATTCATCAAAGGCACTGTTTAGCATACGAATGATCTCTGAAGATTCATTGTTAACGATCACATCCCGTTTCTTGTCATACAGTATCGGAACGGTGACCACCCCGTCATAACTGGGGAAAATGCGATTATAAAGTTGTTCGAGTTTTTGATAGCCGTGAATATGATCAACAGTTGATCCCGGATAGGTACTGAACACCCAGCTCTCTTTTGGCATTATGGGGTTGACTACTGATACGCTGATCAGTTTTTCCAGACCCTTCAGTTTGCGGAATATCAGGGTGCGATGTGCCCACGGGCAGGCATGGGAAATATAGACGTGATAGCGGTTAGGCTCTGCCTTAAAATTCCCCTCACCCGTTGGTCCCGCATCACCCGAAGGGGTGATCCAGTTTCTGAACTGGGATTCCCAGCGAACGAATTCACCCTTGTCATTATTCTTCATGGCAGTTCCTTATAATCAGTCGAGGTTGAATAGATGAATTCGCTATTGTCCTGGAAGATCAAACAGTAGTATTTCAGCTTGATCGATTCCATCTAACTGCACGCTGGCTTCATCTGACAGGGTCATCGCATCACCGGCTTTAAGCGTTTCGCCATTAACCATCGCTTCGCCTCTGGCAATATGAACATAGGCAATTCGCTCAGCTGAAAGTTTATAGGTAACTGACTCTTCCCTATTCAGTAGTGCGCCATAGAGCAAACCATCCTGATGTGCGCTGATTGAGTTTTCGCGACCGTCCGGTGAAACCAGCAATATCAATCGTCCCTGTCGTTCTGATAATGGATAGTGCTGTTGCGCATAGCCTGGCTCCACACCACTCTTATTTGGCTGCAGCCAGATCTGCAACAGCTGTACGGTCGTATCATCAGAGGGGTTGTGCTCGCTGTGTGAGACTCCACGACCCGCACTCATTCGTTGAATGTCACCAGCGTGAATCACAGAGCCATTCCCCATGCTGTCCTGGTGTTCCAGTTCGCCTTCCAGTACATAGGTGACAATCTCCATATCCCGGTGACTATGGGTATCAAAACCGGTGGCTGGCGCTATCCGGTCATCGTTAATCACCCGCAAGATAGAGACGCCCATATGGTTTGGGTCATAGTAGTTGGCAAAGGAAAAGCTGTGATAGCTTTCAAGCCAGTCATGTCGGCCTATGCCCCGTTCTGCTGCCCGCCTGATCTGCTTCATGCTGCCCTCCTTGGTTGATGAATAGAGTTTAGTTATCTACTATTAAGTAATAAACACCATTAAAGGCAATTAACTATTACAAAAAATGAAACAATATGACTTGGTAGCACTTCGCAGCTTTATCGCAGTGGTCAACGCTGGCAGCTTTAACAAGGCTGCAGAGCTGTTGCAGAACAGTACCGCTGCGATCAGTCGTCGGGTTGCGGCACTGGAAGCAGAGCTGGGTGTTCGACTGCTGAACAGAACCACCCGCCGTATTGATCTAACTGAATCAGGAAGGCAGTTCCACCGCGATATCACGGCCATTCTTGAAGCTTTGGAAGAGGCGGAAGAGCGGATTAATTGTGATCATGAGGGAATCAGCGGCACCTTGCGGATTGCTGCGCCATTGAGTTTTGGCACCCAGTGTCTGGGGCCGCTCTTGCCAGCGTTTCTGCGGCAGTACCCGGAACTGCGGTTGCAGGTTCAGTTGGAAGATCGCTTTACCGATCTGATTGCTGATCAGGTGGATCTGTCGATTCGTATCGGCTCATTAACTGATTCAACCTATGTGGCGACCCATATTGCTGAGCTTCCCCGGGTCGTCTGTGCTTCTCCTGTCTATCTGAAACAGATGGGGATGCCTCGTATACCTGCTGATCTGAAATCCCACAACTGTTTGCACTATAATAATGTCAGCTTTCGAGAGGAGTGGAGCTTTCAGAGTGAGCGTGGCACGATAAGCGTTGAAGTGGGTGGTTCGTTTTGTGCCAATAACGGGGAACTGCTTCGGGAAGCGGCACTCCAGGATTTGGGTATTATCTCGCTGCCGCGTTTTATTGTAGATGAGGCTCTGCAGCAGGGCGCGTTGACACAACTATTATCCAGTTATACAACGGCAATGCTGGGTCTCTACGTGTTACGACCAACCCGCAGTTATACACCGGCCCGGGTACAGCGTTTTATTGAATATATGAAGGGCGCCTACAGGGATATAGCCTGAGTATTTTGAATTTGTGACTTAAATATCACTTTACCCAGAGGGTATGATGGGCCTGTTAACATTTATTAAATCACTGGTCAGTTCAATTGAAACCGAGTCATCACCGCCACTTCCAATGGAGGAGTATAAAGGGTTCCAGATTACTCCCGACCCCTTACTTGAAGATGGACAGTATCGCGTACGGGGTGTCATTAAGCAGGGTGAACAGTGTCATGCGTTTATCAGGGCAGATCAACTGCCTAGTCGGGAACTCTGTGCCAGGGAGACACTACGCAAGGCACGTGTCCTGATTGATCAACAGGGCAGTACACTGTTTAAGTAATATATACCTCAACGGTATTGCGGCTATACAGTAAGCAGCGTTATTGAAGGTGTATTCAGGTTTGGATTAGAGGCAAAGCCCCGCACCAGCACAATGTAATCCCCCTCGTCAGCAACACCAGATTCCCGTGCAATGCGTCGGGCCAGTTTATTGGGGTGAGTATTACCTGCATCCTCGGCCAGTATCGGCAGGGTACCCCACTGCAGGTTAAAGCGTCGATAGGTTCCCGGGTTGCAGGAGATAGCCAGTAGAGGCACGGTAGGTCGTGCCGAACTGATCGTGACCGCAGACATGCCGCTATTGGACAGGCTGATAATCACCTTGGCCTGCATCTGTTTAGCCAGTGTTGCCGTACTGTTAGCAACGGCATGTCCAAAGGGAATGGGTGCATCAATCAGGCCCAGATTACGCTCCAGATCAGCAAAGTTGTTCTCTTCAAACAGATAGGCCTCAGTCTGTTGAATAATGCGTGCCATCATTTTTACTGTCTGAATGGGGTAGGAACCTGCGGCGGTCTCACCTGACAGCATGACCGCATCCACACCTTCGGCAACGGCTTGAGAAATATCCGAGACTTCAGCGCGTGAAGGATGGGTATTTTCCATCATCGACTCAAGCATCTGGGTTGCTACAATAACGGGCCGATTCAGATCACGGGCCCGATTGATCAGCTTACGCTGTGCAACCGGTACCTGCTCAGGGCGCAACTCCACACCGAGATCACCTCGGGCCACCATAATGGCGTCAGATGCGCGGATGATCTCCGAGGCATTCAGCAGGGCTTCAGGTTTTTCAAACTTGGAGATGATGCCCGACTGGAAGCCACCTTCATCGATCAGCTTTTTCAAATCCAGTACATCAGCCTCGGTACGCACAAAAGAGAGTGCCAGAAAATCTACTCCGAGTTCCAGGGCGAATTGTGCATCCAGCTTATCCTTCTTTGTGAGTGACGGGGCAGAAACCTCAACGCCGGGCAGGTTAATCCCTTTTTTCTCTTTAAGTATCCCGCCCTGAATAACCTCGCAGGAAATTTCACTTTCATTAATGGAAAGAACCTTCAGCTCCAGTTTTCCATCGTCCAACAGGATACGATTGTCGGGTCTCACATCAGTAGCCAATGCAGTGTACTGCGACGGGATCAGCCCATCATGGCCAACAATATCTCGTGTTGTTACGGTAACTATGCGGCCTGTTTCTATCGTTATCTGGCCATTCTCAAAAAGCCCGGTACGTATCTTAGGCCCACAGAGGTCGGCAAATACAGCGACGGGGTTATCCAGTTCGTCCGCAATGCGGCGGACAGCGTCATAGGTGGTTTTGTGATCCTCATGCTTTCCATGGGACATATTTAACCGAAAAACATTGACGCCAGCCTCTATGAGCTGGCGGATGACAGCGGGATCCGCACTGGATGGGCCCAGTGTGGCGACAATTTTGGTTCTTCTGCTATGTAAAAGATCCAGTTCTGTTTTTATACCCATCTCAGTTTCCTCCACTATTCCAGAATTTATAGCGACTGTTCTGTCAATAACTGAATAGTGGCTGGTGAATGTCGTTCATTAGGCACATCATGCCGCTACTGACAAAGCTGTGTATAATCAGCCGAATGCCCACACTTGTTATCAAGTCTATCCATCCACCTGTTTTCTGTTGATAGGTTATGTCGAATAGGGATGTTGCATCCATCAGAAGAGTAGGACGAGGCCGGCTGATCCTGTCGCCCTCCTGGTTGATTCTTTCTCTGTTATTGATCGGCGCTATACTGCTTGCGTTGAATAGTCAGTTACTCTGGCGTATGGATCAGCTGCTGTATGATGTTCAGCTGAAACTCTGGTCGCGACCACCACCTCAGGATGTGGTCATTGTGGCGGTTGATAGTGGCAGCCTTGCCGAACTGGGTCGCTGGCCCTGGCGGCGGGGTGTTCATGCAGACCTGATCAATCGATTATCTGATGAGGGTGCCAAGGCGATCTTTTTGGATATCCTGTTCGTGGAGCCAGATCTACAGCATCCGGCAGAAGATCAACGTTTGGCAGATGCCATTGAACGAAGTAAGCGGGTTTTTCTCCCGGTGATCATTGAGCAGCTGAAACAGGATGGGCAGTTGAGTGAGACGCTGCCGATGTCTTTGCTGATGGATAAGGCAAAGGGGTTGGGGCATGTGGATATCGACCTGGACCCGGATGGGATTGCTCGTCGTGTCTTTCTTAAAGAAGGCGTCGGTTCTGCCAATTGGCCGAGTATCAGCGTAGCTATTCTGCAAACGCTCGACCCTGAACTTGTCTCTTCGCTGCCGGGTAGTCGGAACCCAGACTCGATTTCAGTCGGGCCTGCTGCCATCGTGCGTGATTATCATGTGCTGTTGCCATTTGCCGGTCCTCCAGGTCACTTCGCCCGCATACCTTATGCAAAGGTTCTTCAGGGTGAATATCCCTTGAATTACTTCAGGAATAAAATTGTTCTGGTGGGTGCAACGGCGCCAGGATTGGGTGACCTGATTCCAACGCCCGTATCCGGGTACAACCGACCCATGTCAGGTGTCGAGATTAATGCCAATTTAATTGATGCGCTGAGACGTGGGATTGCGATTGAGACGCTGAATATTAAATGGCAACTGCAACTGACGGGTATTATCCTGTTGTTGGCACTTCTGTCATTCCCGTTTATCAAGCCTCGATTGGTCTTTCTGACTGTGGGGATCATGTTTTTCAGCACCTTGGGACTAACGAGTTTACTGCTGCATGCCGCTCATATTTGGTTTCCACCAACAGCCATATTGTCTGGATTACTGATAGGGTTTCCGCTCTGGAGTTGGCGCAGGATGGTGCGTACAGCCCGTTATTTTGAACAGGAACTGTTGCGTCTTAGGGAAGAGCCGAGAAGTATTCAGTTCTATGAAGAGTCGGGCCATTTCTCCAAAGGACTTTCTTTTCTTCAGGTTGTCTTACAGTTTGATGGCTGGGTTTTGTACGATGCCTCTGGGTTGATGATCAATAGTAGCCATAGTGACCTTGCTGTAACACCACCTGGCTCTTTGATACTGCTTGGTCAGGCGCGGAAAGAGGAGTGGCTGTGGCTGCATATACCACGAGGCAATACGTATTGGCAGCTGGGCATGAAAATCAGCGAGGCGCTGTATCAAGATCGTGAAGCTATGGATTTGCTAACGGAGTATATCGAGCAGTTTGGTGTTAACTATTTGCCGGAACGAAGGGGTAATGTTGAACTGGTTGAACGGCAAGTTCGTCGTGTTCAATCGGCTATTGCGGATCTTCGTTCAACACGCCGGCTGTTATCTGACATCCTTCGCCAGATGGTGGATGGTGTCTTGGTCATTAACCTGGGTGGTCAAGTGGTCATGTCCAATAGACAGGCTGCGCATTTTCTTGGACTTAAAACAGAAGTTGAACAACCGTTGTTTGATATTGAGTCGTTAGCTGACCAGTTAACTATAAAAGGCTCTTCATCGCTTAGTGATGTTTTCAGGGACGTGTTGGTTGATGGGAAGGTTATTTCGCTGGAGTGCAGCATGACTCACCAGAATGAAATGTTGATTCAGATCTCTCCTTTGTCTGAAGCGGGGGGGCGCTTTAACGGCGCTATAATTATCCTGTCCGATATCTCGCAGTTGAAAGAGAGTGAGCGGAAACGAAATCAAACCTTGAGCTTTCTTTCACACGATTTGCGCTCTCCTTTGACGTCTATGATTTCTATGTTGGAAATTCAAAAATCAGGCGCTGATATTTTAGATGAAACTGAGATGTCAGCTCGAATTGGCCTCTATGCGCATAAAGCACTGCGACTGGCGGATGATTTTCTTCGGCTTGCCAAGGCAGAGAATGCGGACTATGAAAGCTTCCGTGATACAAATATCGTCTCCATTGCGCATAATGCTGTTGATTCCGTGTTTGCTGAGGCCAAGGCGAAATCTATTCGGTTGCAACGCATTATTCAGAGTGAAGATATCTGGATGAAGGCCGATGCCGCCCTGCTGGAAAGGGCACTAATCAATCTGCTGGAGAATGCCATACGATACAGCCCTGAAGCGGCAGCAGTTACCCTCCGGCTCGAGTCGAATGGTCATGAGGTCAACTGCTGTGTCGAAGATCAGGGGCAGGGTATTGCGAAAGAAGATCAGGAAAAAATATTTGCGCCCTACCAACAGATCCGTAAAGGGGCAAGTAAGGACGAAAAAGGCACAGGGCTGGGTCTGGCCTTTGTAAAAGTAGTTGTTGAGAAACATCGTGGGAAAATCAGTGTCCAAAGCGATGTTGATGTAGGAACACAGCTCTGCTTAACCATTCCTACAGTACAAGATGTGTAGTCAGTAACGATCAGTTGGAAAATGTCACTATGATGCAGAAGATTAGACAGTTTTTTGATAGCCACCTGGCTCCCGGCTCAAATGATATGTCCCACAACCCGGAACACGCACTTAAATTGGCCGTGGCTGTGCTGCTTTTCGAAGTGGCTGAATCAGATTATCAACAATTGCCTGAAGAGAAGGCGGCACTGTTGTCTGCCGTTAAAGAGACGTTTTCTCTATGTGATGCTGAGAGTAATGAGTTATTGGCTCTGGCTGAAGCCGAGCATGCGGATTCAACAGACTATTTCCAATTTACCAGCCTGATCAACCAAAACTATTCTGCAGAGCAGAAGGTTGAACTGATTGAAAAGCTCTGGCAGATTGCTTTTTCAGACCAACAGTTGCATCACTATGAAGAGCATGTGATTCGGCGTCTGGCCGAGCTGCTCTATGTGCCGCACTCTGCTTTTATGGCGGCCAAGCATCGTGTACTGAATGCCGGTTGATGATGTGGCTGAATGACCTGCCTGCCTTGTAGCTACATACCTGTCGATAGCGTGTGGCTTTTGATGTAATAATTGGTATGACTTCCCATATTACACATATGCACACTCCGAATGGATAGACGAGATATGTCTAACACTAATCTTCTCTTTAGCAGTTATCAATTAGGTGGTCTGACACTGACGAACCGTATCGTCATGGCTCCACTCACTCGCAGTCGGGCAGCGGCAGGTAATATCGCCACACCTTTAATGGCTGAATACTATGCACAGCGTGCATCGGCCGGTTTGATTATTGCGGAGGCCTCGCAGATATCTCAACAGGGAATGGGTTACCAGGATACGCCGGGCATCTACAACATGGAGCAGGTTGAAGGCTGGCGCCAGGTCACCGATGCAGTGCACCAACAGGGCGGGGTTATTTTTCTGCAACTCTGGCATGTCGGGCGAGTTTCGCATCACAAGTTACAGCCGGAGGGGGCGAGACCCGTCGCACCATCAGCAATACAGGCGAATGCCATGACCTTTGTCGATGGCGAGTTTGTGCCTGCAAGTGAGCCCCGTGCGCTGGAGCTGCATGAAATCCCCGTTATTGTGAATGACTACCGACAGGCTGCTTTGAATGCACGGGTAGCCGGTTTTGATGGGGTGGAGATTCATGCCGCAAACGGGTATTTGATCGATCAGTTTCTGCGGGATGGTTCGAATCATAGAACGGATCAGTATGGGGGGGCTATTGATAACCGCTGCCGCTTTTTACTGGAAGTGATAGAGGCGATTATCGGTGCCATTGGCCCAGAGCGTGTTGGTATCCGCCTTTCGCCAGTCAGTCCAGCAAATGGCGTCAGCGATACAGATAACGGGTCACTGTTCAGCTATCTGTTTGATCAACTCGAACAGCTGAGTCCAGTCTATCTGCACGTAATAGAAGGGGCCACCATGTCGTCAAGAGATTACGACCCGGCATTTGATTTTACGCTGCTCAGGAAGCGCTATAGTGGCACCTATATCGCAAATAACGGCTATACACGTGAACTGGCACTCCAGTTAACCGAAGCAGACCCCAGAGCACTGGTGGCGTTTGGACGAAAATTTATCTCCAATCCTGATTTGGTTGAGCGGCTTATCCAGGATGCACCACTGCAGAGCCTGGATAAGCATACGCTCTACGGTGGTGGCGCAAAGGGTTATACCGATTATTCAACTCTGACGGATCTTGCACGGAGCAAGATTAATTCATGCCACTGATGTAATTGGCCAGTGCCTGAATTTCAAACTCCGTGAGTTTTGAAGCAATAGAGTGCATGACGGCATTGTCATTGGTTCGGTTACGCTTATTGAAGTCCTGAAGCTGACTTATCAGGTAGCGTTTATGTTGACCGGCCAGACGGGGTAGATTCTGTGTTCCTTTTCCTTCCTCACCGTGACAGCTTTTACAAGCGGCTACACCTGAGTATGAGTTGCCCTTGTGGTAGAGATAGTAGCCAACGGCCTCAAACTCTTTATCCCGGACCCGGTGCGATTGTGGTGGCTTTTCAGCAAAATATTTTCCAAGCGCTGCCATCTCCTCTTCCGTCAGGTCAGCGGCCATCTCATTCATGGTTCCCTTTCGGCGGCCAGCCTTGAAATCAGACAGCTGTTTGGCAATATACTCAGCATGTTGCCCCGCCAGCCTTGGGTAGATGGCACTGGAACTCTCGCCATCCTTGCCATGACACAGATGACACTTCCCGTTAACAATCTCTTTTGCCCGCTCCGTTACTGGATCAGCCACAACAGATCCAACAGTGAGCGCCAATATGATAAAGCCTGCAATTTTGTTCATAACAACTCCCTGGATACTACTCATTGCTCTAATGTAATTGAGATTGCACTGGTTATGCAAAGGTATTAAACCAATAGATTGATAGCGTGTAGGTGTACAAAGTCCATGCACACCATTATAGGAAGGAATTTGAGCTGTTAGGGGGTGTCGATTAGCTGATCTATGTTGGTCAATATTTCTATGGCCTGTTCATCATCACCAGCGATCTGTTTCTGCTCTTTCAAGATCTCGGTAAGGAGCTGAGATGTAGTGAGCGGATTGGCCAGTACGACTCGGAAAACAACAATGTTGTCACCACTGTAGCGGAGCGGTGTCAGTCGGGTTCTTGATACAAACGATACCCCCGATGCGCGTTGGCTCTTTTGAATCTGTTTGGTCAGTCGGTTTAGCTCGGCATTAATAGCGGATTGCTTTTCTCTGCTGACCGTCTTGAGAATCTTCTGTATACGGGCAGGTACATAACGATAGGTGAGTAGATTGAGCTCGGGGCGGGTGATAAGTTCAAAATCGCCAGCGGCCTCAATCAGGTCGGCAAAACTGCTGGCGGTTGCAATGCCCTTATCAATCAGTAGCTCATAACCCTTGCGTCCAATAATGTTCAGTGCGGAGTGCACCAGCATGGCGGTGCCGGGGCGAGAGCCTTCCAATGTATGGCTACCTAAATCCTTTGAACCCTTACGTAAAATATATTCGGCGTGGTGTTCGATGCTGGCGAGTGATGCCGGATTTTTAAACAGCACCATCCCGGCACCCATTGGGACATACATCTGCTTGTGAGCGTCTATCGTTACCGAATCGGCACGCTCAATGCCGCTTAGCAAATGTTTATAGCTGGATGAGAAGAGGGTTGGCCCGCCCCAGGCAGCGTCAACATGAAAGTGACAACCTTCATCAGCGGCAATGTCAGCCAGCCGATCAAGTGGGTCAACATTGCCGGTCTCTGTTGTTCCGGCGATTCCGACTAGGCTGAGGATTTTGATCCTCTGCTGTTTCAATTCTGCAAGGGTACTCAATAGTTGATCAATATTGATCTTATTATCCGAATCGGTCGGTATGGCAATGATTGAATCACGGCCAATTCCCAGGATATCCGCCGCTTTGCCGAACGAATAGTGGCCCCGTTGGGAGATCAGCACAGCGACACCTTCGCATTCGTAATGTTTCAGGGCCTTATGGAAGCCTTCCCGGGCAATACCTCGAAACCCTTCACAGGCAGGGAACAGATTGTTTCTGGCTACCCAGAGTGCCGTAATGTTGGCCAATGTGCCGCCAGAACAGAAAGCACCCAGGGCGCAGTCTGGGTTGTGCATCCAGGTTTGGTAATAGGCCTCATCATGGTCGTAGATCAGGGCATGCAGCATGCCCAACACCTGCCGTTCCATGGGGGTGAACGCCTTGGACGTCTCAATCTTGACTAGGTTCTGGTTCAGCGCCGTCATGATGCGGGATAGTGGCAGCATGAAGCTGGGTAGTGCCGTAGTCATGTGGCCGACAAAGCCGGGTGAGGCGGTGTGGACGGATTGTGCTACCAGTGTATCCATCAAAAACTCTGTGTAATCAGAGACAAAGCTGGGTTGTTCAGGGATCTGGGGGGAAGAGAACTCTTCTTCGATGAGCGCCAGGTCTTTCTCAGTGGCTACGATTCGATTGCGTAGAAAACCTGCAAGATTCTGGGAGATCTCCTGATCAATCTTGCCAAGTGTTGTATCAGGGGATTCCTGAACGGTAAAAATACGATACAGATTGCTGAGATTCGCAACAGCAGACTTCTGGTCGTTTTCAGGAACTGGAGTCATCATCACTGCGTAAAACACCCGGGTAAATGCCAGTGGCTAAATGTAGTGGTTGATTACAGCGCTGTCGAGTCTTTTTGCTGCTTTGC
>JAPHUE010000206.1 GCA_026196795.1 Sedimenticola sp. | reverse complement strand
TTAGTGAATCCTGCTTGAACCTTGATGGCTCCAGGTGATGACGCTTTAACAGTTTATAAAACTCGGTTCGATTACGCTTGGCCAGCTTGGCCGCCTGACTCACATTACCACTGACTCGCCGCAGCAACTCCATCAGGTACTCACGCTCAAAGTGTTCCCGCGCCTCCTGAAAACCAGGTACCAGGGCACTCTTCTCTTTAAGTGCCTTCTCCACCTGTTTAACGGGAATGATGGGAGTAGTGGAGAGCGCCGTCAGTTGCTCAATGACATTTTGTAGCTGCCGCACATTGCCGGGCCAGTCATATTGCACCAGAGCATCCAGTGACTCGGCAGAAAAACCTTTAACACGGTTTCCATACCGGGGCGTCAGGCGCGTTAGAAAATGATTCGCCAACAAGGGGATGTCTTCGCGCCGTTCAGAGAGCGGCGGCAATGTGAGTGTTACTACATTGAGTCGATAGTAAAGATCTTGCCGGAAGCTGCCCTCATTAACCAGTGCATCCAGATCGTGGTGACTGGCGGAGATGACACGCACATCAACTGCCACATCCTGATTGGCCCCCACCGGACGTACACGCTGCTCCTGCAGTGCACGTAACAGTTTCACTTGAAACAGGGGAGGCATGTCACCGATCTCATCCAGAAACAGCGTGCCGCCACTGGCACTTTGAAACAGCCCTTCACGGGCCGCGACTGCTCCACTGAACGCACCTCGAACATGACCAAACAGTTCCGACTCCAACAACTCAGCCGGAATGGCGCTGCAGTTAACGGCAACAAAGGGCTCATCTCGACGCGGGCTGACACGATGTACGGCCCGGGCAATCAGCTCTTTACCGGTTCCGCTCTCCCCATGAATAAACAGGCTGGCATCTCCCTGCCCCACCCGCTGCACTTCCTGTAGCAACTGCTCCATCGACTGACTTCGGGTAATGATTTCGTCACGCCAGACCAGCTCATCATTCGCTTCATTGTCCGCTTGCGGCCAGCCCCCAACCTGCAAGGCCTTCTCAACTTGTGCAATCAGCTCTTTGCTATCGAAAGGCTTGGTCAGAAAACCAAACAGACCTTGACGCGTTGCCGAGACGGCTTCCTGGATCGTGCCGTGAGCGGTCAGAATGATCACCGGCAGCAGCGGGTAGTGCTGCTGGAGATACTCAAACAGCGCCAGACCATCCATCTCACCCATACGCAGATCAGTAACAACCAAATGGGGTTTGAATTGCGGCACCAGGCTGAGCGCCTGTTCACCGCTTGCGGCCGTTTCAACTGTCAGCCCTATCGCTGTGAGTCGTAACGACAACAGCCGTAACAGACTGGGGTCATCATCCACCAACAGGACACGCTGTTGTGGTGACTGCTCAGTTTGATTCTTGCTTTTCATCCAGCCGCCTGTTGATACTGGTCTCAATTCGTTTCAGATCACGCAGTTGATTCTCCAGTGTGTTATTGACCTTATCTACCTGGGAAAGCCGGCGCTGTAGTCTCTTCTCTCCCGCCAATGCCTTGGCCAGCTGTGCCTGTTGCTGCTGTTGAAACTGCAGCAAGCGAATCTGGTAATGCGCCAGCCAGCTCACTTCATCAGAGACAAAACGTTGATTCAGCATGGCCTGAATCCACTCAACAGCCTCTTCTGGGTCACCACACCCTTCCACCTGGCTGATCGCCGTTGCCAGGTACCAGCCAGTCCAGCGATTGGGCACTTCCTCATAGGCGGCACGCATCTCGGCACAGAGCGCCAGTTGACCTTCACGCTCATACGATTGAAAGCGACTGGAGAAATCGATCAAGCCCTGCAGGTCTTCCGCCACAGAAGCCGTGGCTACCACCGCAACGGGTTGTGTACCGCGTCTGACAGAGGGTTGCTGACAACCCAGCAGTAACACCAGGACAGCCAACAAGAGCGCCATCTTCATGAGACCACCTCCAGCAGGGGCAGCTGTGACATCGGAAGTGTGAGACTGAAGCGCGCACCCGGATACTCGTCGGTTGAGTTTAATAAGGTGATGGCACCCTGGTGACGCTCAACCGTATCCTGAACCAAAGCAAGCCCGAGTCCAGAACCCTTCACGCTCCAACTGCCTGAATTGCCACCTTGATAAAATTCTTGAAAAATTTTCGACTGATCAGCCACCGATACCCCTTCCCCCTGATCCTCTACCAGTAATGTCACCTGACCATTTTGTGGTGATAGTGTCACTCGTATACGCCCACCCTCAGGTGAGAACTTGATGGCATTACTCAACAGATTGCCAACCATCATCCTGACTGCCTCCCGATCCCCTTGCATGGGAACCGAAACCAATACATCAATTATTTCCAGCTGTTTTGATCGAATTAACAATCGATACTCCGTCAATGTCATTCTGATCACGACGCTCAAGTCAAACTGACACGCCTCACTCAACTCGGGACGATTGGCTGCACGCTGGTATTCAAGCAGGTTCTCCACCAACCCATTCAACTGCAACGTACCCATTTTCATCAGCTGAACAATTTCACGCTGTTCATAGTTGAGTTCACCCACCACTTCATCCTCCAGGAGATCCGCTCCCTCTCTGAGGGTGGCCAGTGGGGTTTTTAGTTCATGTGAAATGTTGCGAATAAAGCGCTGCTTCTCATCTTCGACTTCCATCAGTCGTCGACGCATCCAATCCAGGTGATGACCCAGATCTTCCAGATCACTGGGACCCCGAATGACAATCGGCTGATCAAACCTTCCGGCACCAAGTTCACTGATCACCCGTTCGATACGTTTGATTGGCCGGGTCAGCAGATAGGCAAAAAGCAGACCCAACAACAGCGCCAGCGGCAAGGCCAGAAAGGCCCATAGCAGCATCTGCTGACGGACGCGATCAGCCTCCTGCGCCAATAATTCTGACTCGATGACCACTTCCCGGCTACCGATCTGCAGCAACGCCCTGGCCTGCAGGGTGAGCGTTTCATAACCCTGCAGATCCTCAGCAATCAAGCCAACACGCTTGTCAGCCACCTGCCGCTCAACATGGCCATAGAGTGCAAATTCAGCGCCTAGCAGTCCCTCTAGCGGAATCCGCAGATCATCTGACAGACCATCGAAGCGGAGGCCATTGGCGACCTCTACAAAGGCGTCATGGTTCTGTTGATAGACCAAATAGAGCTCTTGGTCTTTCAACACCTGATACTGACGAATACTGCGTTCCATCGAGATCAGACGTTCAAGCAGCATACGACCACCCTCAGTGGCACGCACGGTCTGAAACAGGGTCTGCTGACTCTTTTCGGTATAGTTGCTAACGGAGAGCAGGCCAAACAGCAGGGCCACCACCACCGGCAATGTAACGATCAGAAAACCGATAAAAGACCAGTGATAAAGGGATCCTGTTGGAAAACGCCAACCCGTCTCTCGCTCCCTTGGCGGGTCAATGTGCTGGACAGTGTCCAAGTGAACTCCATGTCATGATTGTCGTGTTATTCAGGTCCCGCTGTACCCGAAAGAGGCCGCAGCATAGGGAATAGTCGACACTTTTTGTCCTTAGTAGTTCTCAAAACAGGCTATTGACCTGCTACCGCTGGGCAGCTTTGGGCAAATCTGAGAGCTGGTTCACTTTCACGAATAACAGCTTGGGAAAAGTCGTGCGGAATTAGGGTTACCTAACAGCCAAACCACTAGCGCTAAATACCCCCTTAGACTCCACCGGGTATTCTTAAATGGCCTTTTACTGCATTAAAAACGGGCAATGCGTAGCCAACCTTAAGGATTGCGTGTTGCCCCTATGGAAAAAAAAGCGTAGATATAAAACTTTATGGTCTGTTCACACTCTATAACAACACATAAGCGCCAGAGGTAAAAACGCACAATGAGCAGAAGCGTAACCCTACTGATGGGTTTGATCGGATTAATCTTAATTATAGGATTGGCTCTGTATAACGGGGTCGAAAAGATAGAAAGCGATCTATCCAACCGGGGCAGGAGTGCCTTTGATGAACAGGGCCTGGCCTGGGTCGAGCTGGAGATTGACGGACGCAACCTGCTATTAAGCGGCAAG
>JAPHUE010000065.1 GCA_026196795.1 Sedimenticola sp. | reverse complement strand
CATCCAGATTGCCTGTTGCATGATGTCGGTCAAGACCATCCAGAGCAACCTGGTCGGCTGCGTGCCATTCAGGATCAGCTGATCAGTACTGGAATGGAGCTTGCTCTTCAACAGATTGATGCGCCGCTGGCGAAGCGTGATCATCTGGAGCTGGCCCATGACCCGGATTACGTCAGCATGCTGTTTACCGAAGCCCCATACGAGGGGATTCTGGAACTGGATGGTGATACCTTCATGATGCCCAAGACATTGGATGCGGCCCTGCGCGCAGCGGGTGCAGTGGTGAAGGGTGTTGACCTGGTGATGAATAAAGAGGCGACTTCCGTGTTTTGTGCCGTTCGTCCGCCTGGCCATCATGCCGAGCGAGACCGGGCGATGGGTTTCTGCTATTTCAATAATATTGCGGTCGGTGCGGCGCACGCCCTGGCGAATCATGGACTTGAGCGGGTGGCCATTATCGATTTCGATGTCCACCATGGAAATGGCACGGAGCATATATTCGAAACGGATCCCCGTGTGCTTTTCTGCTCCAGCTTTCAGCACCCCTTCTACCCCTTTACCGGCCACGAGACCGAGACGGATCATATCGTCAATATCACCTTGCCTGCGGGAACAAATGGTGAAGAGTTCCGTAAACAGGTAGAGGCGCACTGGTTACCGGCCCTTCATCATTTTAAACCCCAGCTGGTGATGATATCCGCCGGTTTTGATGCCCATATTTCAGACGATATGAGTCATCTGCGCTTGCGCGAGGCCGATTACGACTGGGTGACCACCCAGTTAAAGGCGATTGCTGATGAGTATGCCGAGGGGCGCATTGTCTCTACCCTGGAAGGAGGTTATGAGCATGGCTCATTAGCGCGTAGCGTGGTGGCACATCTGGATGCCCTGCTGGGACATCGTTGATCAAATTGGGGTCAGCGATTTAACAGGGCGAGGGAGAGCCAGGGCCAGTAGGTGATAATCAGCAACGCGGCCAATAAGATCAGGAACCAGGGAAGGGTTGCTAGGTAGAGCTGAATCACCGGCTTTTTAAAACGGTAGCTGGCAATAAACAGGTTCATGCCAACGGGTGGTGTGAAATAGCCAATCTGCATATTAGCCAGAAATATAATGCCAAGATGGACCGGGTCAACGCCATAACCGATTGCTATAGGTAACAGCAGTGGCACCATCAATACCAGGGCTGAAAATATATCCAGCATGGTACCGAGGATCAGCAGGAAGATGTTCAGCAGCATCAGGAAAGTGAGCTTACTGCTGACCAACTCTTGCACGTAATCAAATAGCAGGCGGGGTATACCGGCATCGATCAGGTAGTTGGTTGAGGCGAGTGAAAGCCCCAAAATGACCAGAATGCCTCCTACCAGCACCATCGATTTACGCATGATGGCGGGTAAATTGCGCAGCGAAATCTCCCTTAAAATAAATACTTCAACCACCAGCACATAGAAGGCGGTAACGGCCGCTGCCTCTGATATGGCAAAGAAGCCGCTGTAGATGCCCCCCAGAACTACAATGGGCAAAGGGAGTTCCCAGGCGGCTTGCTTGATGGCGGTAAGGGCTTCTCTCCCGGAAAAGCGCTCCAGTGGCAGCGATCGACCGGAATAGATCGACCAGCCGGTCAGTAGTGCCAGCATTAGAAGTCCCGGTAATATGCCGGCGAGGAACATGGCATCCACGGTGATACTGCCTGCAATACCCAGTTGTTGTGCGATAACGGCATAAAGAATCAATGGGAGTGCCGGGGCAAACAGTAAACCAAGGCTGCCTGACGTGGTAACCAGTCCGAGGCTGAAATTCTCCCGATAACCGGACTGGGTCAGCGCGGGGTATAACAGCGCGCCGAGAGCGACGATGGTAACCCCGGAGGCCCCGGTAAAGGCGGTGAACAGGGCGCAGGCAATCAAGGAAACAATGGCCAGGCCGCCGGGCATCCAGCCGAGTAGTGCCTGGGTCAGATTGACGAGTCGTTTAGGTGCGGCGCTTTCGCTTAGCAGATAGCCGGCAAAGGTAAAAAGAGGGATGGCCAACAGGACCGGCATTTCGGCTATACGATAAAACTCAATGGCCACGACGGAGAGGTCAATGTCTGTACGATAGAAGCCAAGCATCGCGCTGGCGGCAATAATGCTGAAAAGCGGGGCACCAAACAGGGCCAGTATCAAGAGTGCAAGACCAATGAGGATCATCATCTGGCAGCTACCCCAGGCCCTGGTCTGCCCAGTACGGCACTAATCAGTAAGCGCAGTGAGATAATGCCAAATCCAACGGGCATGATCAGCTGAAGCGGCCAGATGGGTATGAGATCCAGAAACTGCGCGTTGTCTTCCATCTCAAAAAGTACGAAACGTGCGGTATGCCAGCAGAGCAGGGCGCAAACCACCGCGGCAAAGCCATCGGTAATCAAGCGGGCAATGTAGTCGACCCGTTTGGGTAGATAGCGTGAGAACAGATCTATGCGGATATGATTATTCTCGCGGGTGGCCGCCATGGCACCCAGCAGGGTGATCCAGAGCACCATCAATCGGAGCGAGGGATCGCCCCACGACAGGCTGTAATCCCATATGTTGCGTAACAGAATCTGGCCGGTTGCCAGCAGGATCATGCCAGTCAATAGCAGGCTCAATAGCAGGTCTTCAGCCTTTAACAGAAGGGAGGAGAGCTGCTTGAGTTTAACCATCATGATGCCACAGGCTCTTCTTTTTTAAAGTGAAGAGTAAGCCAGATACAGAGAGGATCTGTTGAGGTGGTGAGTACCTGATGTGGTGTGTCAGCCGGTATCATAAGGCTGTCCCCGACGCGCAATGTGACTTGGTCGCCTGCTATATCAAGGGTTCCCTCTCCCTGTAAAACCAGAATCCATTCGTCTTCCGGCTGTAGAAACGGTTCAGACCGAAATTTGGCGGGGCTTTCAATGCGTTGAAGTTGAACGTGCCGGTTCTGAATCAGTGTCGTATGGTGTTCCTGATCAACTGAATGTCCCGTCGCTTTCAGCAGGTTGATTGGAAGCATCAGCGCTAGCTCTGGCCTTTTCTGATGGTAGCTAGATGCTCCTGTATCTGTTTGAACAGCGTGGGATCGAGCTGATTGTCCTGCTTAAGTCGTTGTTCCACCTTATCAATCAATTGTTGCCAACTCTCTCGGTTTCCATTCATTGGTTGATGAAAAATGATCCCTTGGCTCTGCAGCGCCTGTCGGGCGCCCAGATTATCTGTTCGGTTCTGCTGATTGATCAACTGAAATTGTTTCTCCATCACCTCTTTTAGGATGAGGCGATCGCCCGGCGTCAATCTGTTCACGGACTTCTCTGAGATGACCAGGGTGCCGTAAAGATAGATCAGTGGAATATCGGCAACGTGCTTGATTCGGGTGTGCCACTGCAAGGCAATGGCGCCGATTGGTGAGGAACCAACGGTATCAATCAGGCCGGTCTGCAGTCCGGTGAGGACATCGGTCAGGGGGAGTGGCACAGGTGATACATCAATAGAGCGGAAGGCAGCCAGGCTGATGCGGTCACCTTCGGGGCTCCATATTTTCTGCTCGCGCAGTGCGGCAACGCTGTCCAATGGCAGGTGCGACATCAGATAGGCAAACCCCCCTTCGCTGATGCCATAGCTGATAAAACCGGCTTGTTGCAATCCGTTGATCAGTAGTGGATCCATCCGCTCTCTGACGTAGTCTACTTCCTCGAAGGAGCGGAACAGGAAGGGTAGGCTGTAGACCTGGATGTCGGAATAAACCGCCGCGAGCCCGCCAGCGGTTATTGCACCGCCGTGGAGTTGCCCCACCCGTATTTTTCGCAACACGCTGTTGTCGTTACCCATTACGCCGCCTGGGTAGAAGCGAATCTTTACCCGGGCGCTGGTTCTTTTTTCGACTTCAGCAGCACCTGCCCTCATCAGTTTCATCCAGCTGGTACCATCCGGTGCCAAGGTGGCGATTTTCAGGGTGGTGGCGCTGAGTTGGGCTGTTGGTAGTACCAGGAGCAGGCAAAGTAGCAGGCTTTTTAGCATGGACAATCCAGTCGATTATTGTTTTAGGCTTAAGTTAAGCTTAATACTTTTTTACGCTTCTCGCTGACTAGAAATAATCCTCTGCCAGTAACTCGGCCGCCTGCTGTTTGGCGAGCGTGTTACTCAGTGTAAGGTCGGGAGCTTCAACAGGGGCATCAAGTACTTCCCGGAGCAGGCGGTCGTGCAGCGGTTGATCAAAAACCAGCCGGGCATAGCGACGGGCAAACTCTACTTTGGCCATCAGGTCACGCCCCTTAGAGTAGGCGATAGCCTGTTCGAAATGATAGCGTCCAGTCTCGGGTTTTCCTCCCAGTGCGGGGGGGAGCTGGGAGCGCATGACGCCCAGATAGAGTTGGGCGCGGCCATTGTCGTAGTCGGGTGTGTTGTTGATAATGCGCTCCAGCAGTAGCTCAACCTTGGGTAGATCGGCCAAGGCATTCCAGTCATCGGTACGGGCAGCAATCCAGCCTGCCCAGCTGGTGGCGTAGGCGTAGAGGACGGTCGGGTCTGTTGTCTCTATCGCTTTGAGGCTGGAGGCGAAGCTGTCAAATGTGGCGGCCTCATTTGTACAGAGAGTGATGTGCCGCAGGCAGAGTGCCTGTCTGGCGTAGACCCTGGATCTGTTGGTCATCAGTTTAACTCGAGCAGGATCACGGATCAGCCCCCCCGCCAGGGCGCCGTAAAGGCGGGCACCGGCAATCAATAGGGACTGATCATCGGGGTGGTCGCTGATCATGCCATCCAGTAGCAGCAAGTAGGCTGGGGCCCCAGCGCGAACAGTATCCGGGTCATCCTGATTCAGCATGGCGCTGGCCAGATTGTTGGCGAGTTGCTGCGTTGCCATTGAGGCACAGCCTGTCAACAAGGTAAGCAACAGGAGGCAAAGCAGCCAGCGGCGCATGGCTGTTTTTGTGCTAGGTGGAGGGGGTGTTAAGGCTAAATGGTCAGCGGTGTTTCTTGTTGACCTGTTCAATATGTTGGACCCAGTTATGGAAAACAGTCCCGAGATTGAAGCCGCCATGCCGGCGTCCTCTGAAGGTGCCAAAACAACGGTCATCGCGCTCTTCTCCAGGGCTTTCGAGTCGGGTCGAACCGATATTCAGTAACATGAATATTAGAAAAACATCCAGCATCAGTGTCAGGATCACCGCCGGGCCGTGTAGCAGAATACTCTGCTGAATCCAGCTGAAAATAATGGCTTGAAAATCTATTGCGACCCAGATAGTTGTAAACAGAAGGGCCACGGCCAACAGAGAAGAGGCATCTGCAAGCCTCTCATGACTGCGAGCATACCCCTTGATTTGCGAACAGATCGTCATACCATCCTCCACTTTGTATTACAGCTTTATTATTATTCCTACTGAAAATAAGGAAAAAACTGCAAAAGTGCAAGTCTGACGATGTATTACGTGAAGTGAAAAACTACAAGCTGTTACCCAAGCCGATCGCTGGATCGAATAGAGTTATTTGCCTCCTCCCATGCACTGAGGCGACTGAGGATAGGCGCCGTGTCGCTCTTCCCACTCTTGTGGTGTCATTGTGTGCAGAGCCAGGGCGTGCAGGCTGTCTTTAAACAGCGTTTTAACCAAGCCATTTATCTTCCGGTGCCGATGGATCAGTGACAGGCCTTCAAATTGGTCACTGACGACAATGATCTTGAAGTGTGATTGGGCGCCTTTTGGCACATTATGCATGTGGCTCTCGTCAATTACTTCAATATGCTGTGGCTTTAAAGCGTCTTGTATAAGCCTGGTTAGCTGCTGTTTCATACTTAGGGTCACTCAGTTGATTCCCCGTCCTTTTCCGTGGAGGGGTACTCTAGTTTTTCGAAATTAAGACATCCTTTATCGAATGATACGCTTAATTCTGTATCAAATAATCAACTGAAAATTTACGGTTTAACCGATTTTATTGCCTGTCATAGAAAATTGGAGGCGATCTGATACTGCTTTTCGGCCTCGTTTTCCACCTCACCTGAATCGTTTTCAATCATCATGCAGTTTTTTGCCATCCGGGCCTGAATGGCGGCCTTCCAGGCCGAATTGAATGTCTCCGTTACAAGCGCGTCCGGGGTCAGCACAGCGGCGCAGGCTGCCGCTACAAAGTGCTCAGCCTGAAGCGCCCAGTCAGCGTCTCGACCGCAGGCCGTGTAGGTTTTGGTTGCAATGGATTTCGCAACTTTATAAGCGTCATTTAGTGCCCCTACATCGCTTTCCGGGTCCAGTGCCACCTTCAGTGCGGATGCCAGTCGACTGTTGTCGGTCAATTTAACGACGCTTTCAGTAAAACGTGCACCCAGAATTCGTTGCTGGTCGCTTGAAAGTGCGTTTAACGCGGCTTTTAGTTCCTGGTCGTTCTTGATGGTCATCTTCGCTCTCCCTTTTTGTCCCGTTATTTGCTGTATGGTAAGTGGCGACTCGTCATGGTCTGTTAAGTAATGCCGATATCTTGTTGTGCCGGTTTTCTATGGCCCAGCTACGAGCGTTCTTGCCTTCAAAGTCTACAATTTCAATGGCTGCTCCACCCTGGATTAGTGAGGTAACACTCTCTAAATGCCCGCGCTTGGCTGCCCAGATCAGGGCTGTCCAGCCATGGGTGGATTCCTGCATATTGGGGTTGGCACCCTGCGCCAGTAACTTTTTAACTAGTGAAGCATGATTATTGGAGGAGGCAAGCATCAGGGCGCTATAGCCCCCTTTGTCCGTGAGATCCAGCTGTGCCCCGGCCGTGACCAGTTGATCTACCGCGTTGGCGTGTCCGTAAAGGGATGCCTTCATAAGTGGGGTCCAGTGACAGCTGTCCCGAGTGTCAACCGTGACATTTTCTGTTAGCAGGGCGGCGATACGTTGGGAGTCTCCGGTTTCTGCGGCACTAATTATGGGCGGTATGGCCTGCTCAGTATTGAGTGGTTGTTCAGGTGAGCAGCCCGATATCACTGAACCGGTTGTCAGCAAGTAGATAAGAGATAACACGTGTCTCTTCATTGGAGTCACCGAATATAGTGTTTATCTTATACTCCGGCAGCGACTTGTTAGTCGCAATGACTATTCGCAATGAACTTGAGGTGGGATAAGGAAAATACTTGTTATTTGCTGGGTTCTTTACCCGGGCCGTAAAGTGGGCTGGGAAAGGGTGTGATATTGGGGCTGCCATCCAGTTCCATGATTTTACATTGACCCCGCTTCTCAACCTCATCTACCCGAACAATGGCATGCATGGGAACCAGTGTCCGGCTAACGCCACTGAATTCACTTTTCAGCTTCTCTTCAGAGGGGTCGATTACCAAGGAGCTGTTTTCGCCAAATATCAGCCCCTTGATCTCAATGAAGCCATAAACATCGGCCTGCCCAACGGATTCGGCAAAGAGTTGATATACCTTTCCCTGGTTGATGAAGGTAATTCTGAAAATACGCATTAGCTGATTTATTCAGTCGTCATTTGGTAGTGACTGGCATTTTTTACAGAGACCATAGAGCGTCATATTGTGCTCGGCCATTTTGAAACCGGCTTGTTCAGCGATCTCTCGTTGGCGCTTCTCAATGGTGTCGTCATTAAACTCCTCTACCAGGCCACAGCGGACGCAGATGATATGGTCGTGATGATCGCCTTCGGCAATCTCAAATACCGCTCGGCCCCCTTCAAACTGGTGACGTTTCACCAGTCCGGCTTGTTCGCACTGGGTTAATACACGATAGATAGTGGCTACGCCAATATCTTCATCGTGTGTGAGGAGTATTTTATAGATATCTTCAGCACTGGCATGCTGGCCCTCGCCCTGGCTTAAGATTTCAAGAATTTTTAGGCGTGGGAGGGTGACTTTGAGTCCGGCCTGTTTCAACTTTGATGT
>JAPHUE010000274.1 GCA_026196795.1 Sedimenticola sp. | reverse complement strand
CCGCCGACATGCTCGACGTCATCCATCCCCAGTTCATTCAGCCATTGGACATAGTTGTTCATGATCTTCCTCGGTTTATTGCTGAAACATAATTCATTTAAAGCGTTGATGTACGAACGCTGAGTTCTTTAACCCAGACCAGTTCGCAGGCACCATTCCCACTGTCTTCCCTTGTCAATGAGCTAACCCAGTGCCAGCCATCGTCGGCATCGGCACGGATCAGGTAACCCGTCAGATTTACTACGTCCCCTTTTCGCAGACGCTTGAGCTTTTTCTCTATTCGCGAGTCTGCCGGTACCATATGCATGTTGGCCGAATGGCTGCTAATAGCCTGGGCCGGTATGGGCAGTGTCGCTGCAGACCAGTGGTAAAACCGACCGCTCTGACTTATTGATAGCTGAGAGATAACGGCGCTGTCAGACATCGGACCCCAGCCCAGTGCGAGATCAATTGGAGAGAGTTCAGCACCTCTATCCAGTCTGTAACGCTCTGTGCCCAGAATACGGGCATCCAGATTGAACTCAGCTAATGGCGTCACCCGGAAGCCTTTATGGGCAAAGGGAGTGGCATCAGCCATTTTTTTCTGATTTGGGATGGCTTCTACAAGCACCCCTGGATCATGATCAATTGAACGTGCGGTATAGGACATATAGGCGCCCATCGCAATGAGGGCGGCAAAGATCAGACGCTTGAGCATGGCGGTTCAGATCCGGCTGATAGGTCGGGAATAGTACCGTTCGTTCTGTAGTGGGCGCCAGAGTATTGTTTCACGGGTATATCCAGCTGTTTCCCGGCCTACAACACGACTCGCTTAGGTGGGGCTGAAGTGTACGGATTTTGGCATGTTTTGCAAACAAAAAGGGGGGGTATGCGGTATGGTCGTGAATCTCTTTGTCAGGGGTAATTTCTATGTCGGTATAAAATACGTTAATTTCATGTGCTTTTTTATACTATTGTTATATGGATCTTGAAATCGTCAGGTTGGCCCTCACTAATAGCTCGTGGCCTATTTTTCCTGATAATTCACAGGGCTTTGGTCAAAGTGCTATTTCTGTGCGCTGATTTAAGGATTTACTGACCATCACGAGAAGGGTGGGGGTGTTTAAGTCAGCGTTACCCCGTATTTTTGTTTAGAACATTTGGAGGCAGTTACACCATGACCGTTGATTCGCACAAAGAGACATTGGAATTTCAGGCAGAGGTAAGCCAGGTACTCAATCTGGTGATTCGCTCACTGTACAGTAATAAGGAGATCTTTTTGCGTGAGTTGATTTCCAATGCATCCGATGCGGCGGAAAAGCTGCGCTTTGAGGCATTGACGGATGATGCCCTGTATGAAGAAGATCCAAATCTCACTATTCGGGTCTCTTTTGATAAAGAGCGCAAAACAGTCACTATTGAGGATAACGGTATTGGTATGAGTCGCCAGGAAGTGACGGAAACCATCGGTACCATTGCCAGTTCAGGAACCAAGAAATTTCTTGAAGCGTTAGGCACAAAGGGTGATGACGGTTCTGCGAGCCAGAGTCAGCTGATTGGTCAGTTTGGTGTCGGCTTCTATTCGGCCTTTATCGTCGCAGATAAAGTGACGCTGTTAACCCGCAGGGCGGGTCTGGGTAGCGAGCACGGTGTCTGCTGGGAATCCAATGGTGAGGGCGCCTATACGATCGAAACGGTCGAAAAGGCTGGTCGAGGCACCTCTATTACACTGCATCTGAGAGAAGATGAGTCTGAGTTTCTTGAAAACTATCGACTGCGCAGCATAATCAGCAAGTTCTCTGATCACATCTCCATCCCGATTGAGATGCTGAAAGAGGAATTAAGCAGCGAAGAGGATGATAAAGAGGAGAAAGAGGAAAAAGCACCCGAGTGGGAACAGGTCAATAAAGGTACAGCCCTCTGGATGCGTAACAAATCTGAGATCAAGGAAGAAGAGTACAGCGAATTCTACAAGCACATCGCCCACGATTTCGAAGACCCACTGGCGCATGTCCACAACCGGGTTGAAGGTACCAATGAGTATTCAACCTTGATGTATATTCCGGGTCGTGCCCCGTTTGATCTCTGGGAGCGTGATCAGAAGCACGGCGTTAAACTCTATGTACGGCGTGTCTTCATCATGGATGAGGCGGATAAGCTGATGCCGCACTATCTGCGTTTCGTAAAAGGTGTGGTGGACTCCGATGACCTGCCGCTGAATGTCTCTCGTGAAATTCTGCAGCACGATAAGAAGATCGACACCATTCGTACTGCCAGCACCAAACGCATTCTCGGTCTGCTTGAGAAGATGGCCAAGAACGATGTCGAAAAGTACCAGAAGTTCTGGACTGAATTCGGCAAGGTGATGAAGGAAGGTCCGGCAGAAGATTTTGCCAACAAGGAGAAAATTGGCGGACTGCTGCGTTTTGCTACCACCAAATCAGATGGCAAAGAGGAGACCGTGTCGCTTGATCAGTACATTGAGCGGATGCAGGAGACACAAGAGAAGATCTACTACATCACGGCTGACAGCTATGCTGCGGCTCGTCACAGTCCGCACCTCGAGGTTTTCAATACCAAGGATGTTGAGGTACTGCTGCTGACCGATCGTGTGGATGAGTGGTTGGTTTCGCATCTGCATGATTACAAGGGTAAATCGCTACAATCTGTTGCCAAGGGTCAGTTGGATCTGGGTGACATGGAAGATAAAGAAGCACTGGAGAAAGAGGCGGAAGAAAACAAAGGTTTGCTAGATCGGGTCAAGGCGGTATTGGGTGAGGATGTGAAAGAGGTGCGGGTGAGCAGTCGCCTGACCGAGTCACCCGCCTGTTTGATTGCGGATGAGAATGATATGGGGGCTAATCTTCAGCGTATGCTGAAACAGTTGGGTCAGGAAGCCCCGGAATCCAAGCCGATCTTTGAGTTGAATCTTAAACACCCGCTGGTCGAGAAGATGGATCAGGAGCAGGATGAAGATCGATTTGCTGATCTATCCAGGGTATTGCTGGATCAGGCCATGCTTGCAGAAGGTGGTCAGCTTGAAGATCCTGCGGCCTTTGTGCATCGCCTTAACAAACTGATGCTGAGCCTTTCTGCTTAGACAGTAGAAAAGCAATATCAACAAAAAATCCGCACTGGCTCAGCCAGTGCGGATTTTTTTAATGCCTAAAATAATGACTTGTGTGGCAGCAGGTTATCAAATTTATGTGCAGCTGCAACATAAGTCATTTATATTCCTATATTGACATACTCGAGTGGTGATTGGGGCCGCCCTGTGGCAGACTCCGGGCCATTGAATAATATTAATACCATGTGACTGAAGGAGTATTTGAATGCGAGTGATTCTGCTAGGAGGTCCCGGCGCGGGGAAAGGTACCCAGGCTAACTACATCAAAGAGCGATACAGTATTCCACAGATCTCCACAGGAGATATGCTGCGCGCACACGTGAAATCAGGCAGTGAATTGGGTAAAGCCGCCAAGAAGATCATGGACGAAGGTGGTTTGGTCTCTGATGACATCATCATGGGTATGGTGAAACAGCGTATCACTGAAGATGACTGCAAAAATGGTTTCCTGTTTGATGGTTTTCCTCGCACTATTCCACAGGCAGAGGCACTACGTGACGTAGGTGTTCTGGTTGATGCGGTTGTTGAAATTGATGTGCCTGATGATGAAATCATTAAACGCATGTCCGGTCGTCGTGTGCATTTGGCCTCTGGGCGTACGTATCACGTCACATTCAATCCCCCTAAAGAAGAAGGCAAGGATGATGTTACCGGTGAGCCGCTAATTCAACGTGATGATGATCAGGAAGATACGGTTAAGGCACGACTG
The DNA here is from genome assembly GCA_026196795.1 of Sedimenticola sp. GTDB lineage: Bacteria > Pseudomonadota > Gammaproteobacteria > Chromatiales > Chromatiaceae > Sedimenticola. The sequence goes on along the minus strand of JAPHUE010000274.1, from coordinate 321 downwards.
AAGGTCTACCATGACCAGACTGAGCCGCTGATCGACTTCTACTCATCCTGGGCCGCTAGTGGCAAAGAGGGCGCGCCAGTCCATCACAAGATCGCCGGTGTAGGCGGTGTGGATGATATTCGCGACAGCATTTTTGCCGCACTCGGTTAACCAAGGCGTGTTTTGTCGTTAAAAGCCGGGTTAATCCCCGGCTTTTTTTATCCCGGTATAAAATAGAATTCATTAGAAAATAATGATATTATACATAGATGATGAACTTGGTTAGATGAGGAATACCCTGTGGCTGTAGTTGAATTAACTAAAGAGAACTTTGAAGAGACT
>JAPHUE010000142.1 GCA_026196795.1 Sedimenticola sp. | reverse complement strand
TCAAACCAGTGTGCGGCGTCGGGATGGCTGTTTTCCATCCAGTAGATTTTGTCGCGTCTGACGAAGGCATTCTTGGTCTGGTCAAGGCCTCGACCAATATGGGCCAGATGAAAGCGCGCCTCTTGTAGTCGGCTTAAATAGTGCAGCAGGCTATCGGCTACCTGGTGGGGTAACGTGGCCGGGAGAATGACATAGCCTTGTGCCTCAAGACCACAGGCGATCTGTTCGAACAGACTGTCATCTTCGGTGGGAGTGTCGGTGCTGTAATCAGCGATGTTTTTTAGCAAGCGTATCGGCTCGGTGGATGGATCGTTTTTTTAAACCCCGAGGCCTTCGCCATCTACTCTTACAGATCGAGCGGGATGATGGCGGTTTGCTGGTGCCCGTAGGATGAGATCTACGCCTGGGAAACGGCAGTGATAACTGGCAGGGGTGGTAGATGTGGCGCTACTTTACGACCCTATTCAGATTTTAGCTACACAAATAAACATGCTTGTGATGCAATCTCTGACGAGCTGTTTGTGGGGGGGTGTAGGGGTCGGAGTCAACCATTCTCAACTGCCTGGTGTTGTGCTCACACCCAAGACGACTGACTCCGACCCCTGGATCTCAAGAGCAGGAGCCGCAGCAGACGCCGGGACGATCGGCCTCTTTCTTCTCTTCGGTGGCTTCAGCTTCAGTCTTAATCTCTACGTTGACTGAAGTGGCTTGTTCCTGGGTCTCGTCATTGCTGGTTTCGTCAGCAGATGCGTTCTTTGTCTCTTCGCTCATGTTACTGTTTGTCCTTATCTAGGGTGATAGTATACGTAGCCAGATTAAGCGGTATTTTTCAGCGACGCCTTATCCTAGCTCAATTTTGGAGCAGAAAAGATACTACCTTGTTAATCATAAGGTTACTAGAGAGGTGGTGTACTTGCGGCGTGTTAGGGGCATGATTTTGGTTCGTGTCATCCGCCTGTCAATTTAAAAGAGCATTGAGTTTTATGGCTAAGCAGTTTCAGGCATTTGCGATATTGGGTCTGGTATCCGGACTTATTTGTAGTTTTGCAGGGCCTGAACTGCCCAATATCAAGTGGTTGGTGGATGCCTTTCCCGGGGTGGTATTAGGATTTTTCCTATTTTTTGCCGGACGCTATGTTGCACATCGTGATGGACAGAGGTGGCTGTCAGCACTATTGGTGACGCTCTCTGCGGCGATTATTGGTTGGCGGCTGGCCGTAAAGGTCGGTGTGGATTCCGGGCTGGATGAGCTCTATCTGTTTGCTGTATGTGGCGCAGTGGGTGCCGGTTGTGTGGCAATAGGCCTGCTCTATGCCTGGCGTATTCGCACAGGTGTGGTTCCGTTTGTTTTGATTACCCTGCTGGTCGGTGCTTTTGGTGGTTTTATTTTTCACTTGATTGAGCTGGTTTCTGGTATCAGTAGTATCAATAATGACTTTGTCTGGACCACGCTGCTGTTTACGGTATGGCAGACGATACTCTTTGCAGGGCTTGTGTTTGCTTTGCGCTACGGTTCCGGTCGATCATCCTGATTGTGCAGCAATGCTATGTATACACTTGATCTCTCTGGCCTGACCCCACAGCAGTTTTTAGATACGTACTGGCAGAAAAAGCCCACCGTGATTCGTCAGGGATTTAAGGGCTTTCAGGATCCTATCTCAGCGGACGAATTGGCAGGTCTGGCTTGTGAGGAGCTTGTCGAGTCGAGGCTGGTTTATAAGAAGGCAGGCGAATGGCAGGCTGAGTTTGGGCCCTTTGAAAGTTACGAGCATCTGGGAGAGCGAGAGTGGTCGCTGGTTGTTCAGGCAGTGGACCACTGGTTACCACAAGTTGCGGCCCTGGCTGAGCCGTTCAACTTTATACCCAACTGGCGAAAAGATGATTTGATGATGAGCTTTGCTGCGTCGGGTGGTGGTGTTGGGCCGCATATCGATCTGTATGATGTGTTTATCATTCAAGGTTCAGGCAAGCGTCATTGGCGAGTGGGTGATCGAGGTGATCATAATGAGTTTGCCGCACATGAGGCGCTTCTGCATGTGGATGAGTTTGAACCGATTATTGATGTAGAGCTTACTCCCGGCGATATTCTCTATATACCCCCCGGTTTTCCTCACGATGGTAAAGCCCTTGTGGCTTCTCTAAGTTATTCCGTTGGTTTTAGAACTAACTCAGGATATGAGTTGATTGAAGGTCTGGCTGATTATCTTGCCGAGCATAACCAAGCAAAAACGCTTATGATTGATGCGGGTCGTTTGGTGAGTAACCATCCAGGTGCTATAGGCAGTCAAGATTTAAAACAGATCAAACAACATCTGTTGAATGCTATGAGTGATGACGAGCTGTTCAGTCGCTTTGCAGGTGAATTTCTCAGTCAGTCAAAGCATGATCTGGATGTGGCTCCAATGGATGAGCAAGGCTACAGCAAGGAAGAGCTCATGGCATTGCTACAACAGGGCGTTACTCTTTTTCGGCTGGATGGGCTGCGCTGTTTCTATCTTGAATCGAGCATGATGAGCGGAAGTATTTATGTTGACGGTAGTGAATTGAAGTTACCAGCAGGCCTGCAACCCATTATTCAACAGATGTGTGATAACAGATCGCTTGCAGCAGATGTTGTATTACCCTGGATTGAGTATCCCGAGTACATCAGTTTTCTTATCGAGCAAATCAATCAAGGCCATTGGTATTTTGCCGACGCCTGAAGCTTCTCTAATTAAAGCCAGCCATTCAGCCTGACCGCATGGGCGGCAAACAGAACCACAACACTATAGAGTATAACGTTCTGGGCAAAGGTCAGTGCCAAGTCACGGTTGATTGTTTTTTCCAGTTCGTCTGATGCGCTTTTACGCTCTTTTTCTGGCAGTGCCTCAACTTCAGCCCATTTTATTTTTCTGAGTCGAACCTGGTCTACGGCTTGCGTCATGCAGACCGCAAGTATAGCGATGCCGATACGTTCTGGTGTCAGAATGAAAAAATAAGCGCCCAGCCAGCCCATCAGGACGTGCATCATCATATTCCACAACATAAACAGTACTCTCATTTTTAATCAGACAGGCAGTCTGCATGTCGGGTTGCAGTTCGTCAACTGATGTGTCGGTATTACGGATACGACATGCCTGTTTTTCATCTCCATGCCTTTGGTTGTTTAATTGTTTTGTTTTGTATCTGATGGCTACAAAGTAGATAATAAAAAAATGAGTATTTGGGAAAAAAGTATTCTATTGATTCTGTTGCGCCGACGCTTGGAGGCGGAACGCATCATGGATTGGCAAACGTTACATAAACGAGATCGGGGCTGGTTTCTGTCGCAAAACGATCGTGATCCCTGGGCGGTCATGCGGATCTGGTTGACTCAGTGGGGTGATGAGCATCGCGCCACGACCGGTCTCTTTGTCTATGGTCTTGGTGTACTGGCTTTATTGACAGGTTTTTTTCTCGTCGCTGGGCTGGTTGAATACCTTACCTTTGAGCGAATAAACCTGCTCTGGTTTATGCTGATAGCCATTCTGCTGCCCTTTTGTTGGTGGTTGGTGGCACTGTTTTTCAGTTCTGCACAAGTGCCTTTCCCGCTTCGAACCCTGTTTGAACATCGCCTTCCACAGGGTGCCATGCCCTCAACACTTCGGCCGTTGTTTAAACTGACACTGGTTGCGCTAGGTCAGCAGTTTTCACTGCTGTTTTCTCTGGGTATGGTGTTGGCCTTTTTGCTTTACCTGCTGGTGACAGATTTGGCCTTTGGTTGGTCATCAACACTGGATATCTCTGCTGCATTAATCCATGAAATAACCCACGCTATCTCATGGCCCTGGCAGCAACTATGGCCAGCAGCCGTTCCGTCAGTGGAGTTGGTAGAGCAGACCCATTACTATCGCGCCACGCCTGTTACCACGGATCAACCTGAGCTTTTTGGCCAGTGGTGGCGTTTTCTGTTGATGTCATTGATAGTCTATGTGTTGTTGCCGCGCTTGATTACCAGCGCCTTATATCGTTATCGCCTTGTACAGATTCAAAAATGTGTGCTTAGCAGTGATGCATTGATTAGTGGGCTATGGCAGCGGTTTACCACTGAGTTGATTGACCATGAGGCGCAACCCGTAGAGCAGCGTGTACATTCATCAGGCGCACCGACTACGGAACGGACTGCTAAAAGCTACACTCAAGTACTTAGTTGGGGTGTTTGGCCCGATGAGATTATTGAGCCGCTTCATCAACGATGGCGAACCGATTTGGCAACCAATCATTGGTCTCCTGTTGATTCAATCAAATCAGCAGAGTCTACGCTGTCAGAACTTAATACATTGCCTGATGAACCGCTGCTCCTGCTATGCAAAGGATGGGAGCCGCCCACAGGTGAGTTGGAAGATTTTTGTAATGAGTTGAGTGAGCTGCGTACACATCTGTTTATCTGGCCTGTACCGCTTAATGGCATGAGTGACGAGCGACGGCGACTGTTGACTGAATCCTGGCAGGCGTTTGTGACACAACTTCCCGAACGGTTTCATCTGATCTTTAATCCTTTATCGGAAGAGGTGTCAGATGAATGATCATCCGGTATTTGCTGTGGTGGGTCACCCGAACAAGGGTAAGTCTTCGGTTGTTGCCGCCCTGACACAGAATGATCAAGTGAAGATATCCCCTGTTTCTGGGACGACTCGGGTGTCACAACGCTTTGCCTTAAAACTGGATAACAAAACAGTTTTTGAGTTAGTTGATACCCCCGGTTTTCAGCGCGCCAGTAAATGTCTTGCATGGCTGAATGATGGACATGTGACGGCAGATCAGCGTCCTGAACGTGTGAGGGCGTTTCTGGAGTCTTTTAGTGGACAGGAGAAGTTCATTGATGAGGTGGAGCTGCTGACGCCAATAATAGAGGGGGCAGGCATTATCTATGTGATTGATGGCTCGTTACCCTACAGTCCAGAATATGAAACCGAGATGGAGATTCTTCGCTGGTCCGGCAGTCCCCGACTGGCACTTATTAATCCCATTGGTGGTGATCAGTATGTAGAGCAGTGGCAACAGGCACTTAATCAATACTTCAGTCTGGTGCGGGTGTTTGATCCGCTGCATGCGAGTTTTGATCAGCATTTACAATTATTACGTACCTTTGGTCAGCTGGATACTCATAAGACGGCCGCCTTTGATCACGCTATTGAAGAGTTAGAGCGTTACCGCCAACTTAAACTGAAACAGGCGGCACGAATTATTGTTGAGACACTCTACAATCTGATCACTTATCAGCAATCCAATAGTCATTTGGAACGACTGGCCAAAGATAAGCTGGCCGCTGTAATGCCGGATGAGATCGCCCAGTTTAATCGGCAACTGAACAAGATGGAACGGGAGGGTCAGCAGCAGTTGGAAGCCCTTTTTCTTTATCATCAGCTGGAGGCGGATAGCAGCCGGCTTAAGGTTCATCAAAGTGAACTGATGGATGTAACACAATGGTCATTTTGGGGGTTAGATAAAAAACAGTTGGTTGTGGTCAGTGCCGGCGCGGGCGCTGCCATCGGACTGCTTGCTGATGCGGGCCTGGGTGGTACCTCCTTAATGACGGGTGTCGTCAGTGGCGGTTTTGTGGGTGGCTTGTCAGGTTGGTTTGGGGTGGATTGGTTGAAAGATAAATTGCCTGCCTGGATGCCCTTCAATAATGAGACGCACCTGTTGGGGCCGGTCAATGATTCAAACTTCTCCTTTGTTGTTCTCGGTCGGGCATTAAGTCATGCCCGTGCCATGCTGGCCCGAAGTCATGCCGATCAGAACAAGTTATCAATTGATCATGAGTCTGCGAATGCCATGCAATCATTGGCTTTAAAAGATCAAGTGCGATTACTTAAGCAGTGTCGTCAGCTGCAGCGCGATGGATTGCAGGTGAAAGCGTCAGAGAAGTTACGCGACTGGGTTTTTCAACAGCTTGTGGATCACAAATGAGTGAACCATCAGCGCCCAAAGGTGTGTCATCCCTTTGGGCGCATCAGTTTATAAAGATGATTATTATCGGTGGTAGGCAGACATATCAAACGGCTGGTGCCGTTTAATAATTTTGGTTACTTCAAATTCAATGTCGTCGGGTACCATTACCTTGAGTTCATTATTCTCAACGTCGGCAAAGATCTTCTCTCGATCAATGCCGATGGCTATCAACTCATCCATGGTGTTGCGAATCGTATCTATTGAAGTAAATGCGCCAGTGATTGTGGTGGTCATGGGATAGCTCCTTCTCGGGATGAGACGAACCTTATCATCGTGTACGTCAAACGGTGATGTGCTCAGAATGATTGTCTTTGTTACATGTACTGTTAAGCGTAGGCTACCGCTTCCCGCTGTACAAGTTATATGCAGTCGTAGTATTTACACTACTGGGAAAATAAAGGGATATTGCAAAAGTACACTGGAGCGATCTGCTTTTCAGCTTCATTTCATTTCACCTGTTTAAGCTGACATTCATACAGTGGGTTAAGGGTGACCTGCTATGGATGAAAAATTGGAGTCTGATATGAAAACGGGATTGGTTGTATTGATGATTCTGCTTTTGCCTTTATTGGTCATGGCAGATAATGATCATGAGCGTGCCAGGGCACTGCACGAGTCTGGAAAAATTATGGCACTGGAGCAGATATTGGAAAATATCCGCGACGAGTATCCTGGTCGGCTGCTGGAAATCAAGCTGGAGCAGGAAGGTGACGGCGTGATCTATGAAGTTGAACTGCTCGACCCTGAAGGGAGAGTGTGGGAGCTGGAGTTGGATGCCGTGACTGGAAAGTTGCTCAAACGTGAACAGGACGATTGAGATGCGTTTGTTGTTGGTGGAGGATGACACCGAACTGGTTGATCGATTGAAGCCCGAATTGAAACGGGAGGGCTTCGCCGTGGATATTGCAAACAATGGCATCGATGCGGAATTCATGGGAGACGAGGAGCCTTACGATGTGATTGTGCTTGATCTGGGCTTGCCGCAACGTCCTGGTCTTGAAGTGTTGGAAAACTGGCGTGCCAAAAAGAATAGTGTCCCGGTGCTGGTTCTGACAGCACGCGATGCCTGGCATGAGCGGGTGGATGGTTTTAAGGCGGGGGCGGATGACTATCTGGGAAAACCGTTTCATGTCGAAGAGTTGGTTGCCCGACTCGTTGCATTGGTTCGTCGCAGCGTGGGGCAACCAGCTCATGAAATGGTCCAGGGTGGATTGCGGCTGGATGAATCGCATCAGCAAGTGATTCTGCCGGAGGGTAAAGTGGTTGATCTGACAGGAACTGAATTTCGGTTGTTGCGCTACTTTATGTTGCACCCCGGACAGATTTTATCCAAATCACGCCTTACCGAGCATGTCTATGATCAGGACTTTGATCGCGACAGTAATCTGATTGAAGTCTACATTCGTCGCTTGCGGGAGCGTATTGGCAAGAGCCGCATTGAGACGCGTCGGGGACAAGGCTACCTGTTTAAAGGAGAAGCCGAGTGACTTCCCTCAAGCGACAGTTACATCTTGGCCTGGCTGCCGGGTTGATACTGTTGTTTGGCCTGCTCTGGTGGGGCGGGCTTCAATCCATTCATTATCTGATGGACCACTTTGTCGCATCCCGTTTGGCGCACGATGCTGAAACAGTGCTGGCGGCTATGCGTTTTGATGACACTGATCGGCCCGTGGTGCGCTGGCGTCGTGTCGGGGCTATCTATGAGCAACCGCTCTCTGGACATTACTATCAGATTAATTTTTCAGATGGTACGCGAGTCGGATCAAGATCTTTATGGGATCAGCAGCTTGATATCGCACAGTTCTCTCCGGGCAGTCAGGGGCAATGGCGTACACTGGGACCGGCTGACCAGGAGTTGCTGGTATGGGTGGCTGGCTATAACAAACAGGGGAAGGTCTTTACCCTGGCTGTGGCTGAAGATATGACGCCTTTGAATCAGCAGTTAGAAAAGTTTGAGTGGTTATTGATGGTGATGATGCTGGTGATGACCCTGTTACTGTTTGCTATTCAGCAAGGAATTGTACGGGGTGCGCTACAACGTCTGGGCGTTGTCAGGCAAGAGATGTTGCAGTTGGAGCAGGGAGAAGTGCAGGCGCTCAGTTCTGATGTGCCCAGTGAAATTAGTCCGCTGGTTACCAGTTTCAATCATCTGTTGGGGCTGTTTCAACAGCGATTGGAACACTCCAGGAAAGGGTTGGGTAATCTCTCCCATGCGCTTAAAGGTCCACTGAATCTATTGCAGCAGCAGGTGGAGAGTGAGGCCCTGCAGGACCAACCCGAGCTCAGGTCAATGATGCAGCAGCAGATAGATCGAATAACCCATCTAATGGAACGGGAGATGCGGCGTGCCCGTCTCGCCGGGACAGGTATGGGTGGCGGCCATTTTGACGCCCAACAAGAGTTGCCTGCCCTGGTGGGCGTGCTCAAGCAGATCTACCAGGAGAAGTCTCTGGACATAGCGTGCCAACTGTCTGACAAAGCTGTGCTGCCGGTTGATCGTGAGGATATGCTGGAGATGCTGGGTAATCTGCTGGATAACGCCTGCAAGTGGGCAGGTGGGCGCGTGGTGTGTGAGATTGCGCAGCACCAGGGTGTGACGATCGTGATTGAGGATGACGGCCCTGGTGTGTCTGAAGAGGCGCTGGTTCAATTGGCAGATCGAGGTGTCCGATTGGATGAGAGCACGGATGGACACGGTCTGGGGCTGGCTATTGTGAAAGATATGGTGAAAGGCTATGGCGGTGAAATTACTTTTGCCCGTACCCATGGATTGGGTGGCTTGAAAGTAACCGTGCATCTGCCGCTCTAGCGGGCCCGCCTAGCAGTGTATCCGGTAGGCATGGATTTTGTTTTCCAGTCGCTCAGCGAGATGTTCATGGCTGGGCCCCAGTGCCTCAAGGATGGTGATAGCCTCTTCCCGGTAGGCGCGGATTTTATCTTTGCTCCAATGCCCGGGCGGTGTTTGCAGATTGGTTATTCGATCAGCCAGTTTGACGATCCAGATCTCATGGGGTTGTGCCTGAATGCGGACCAGACTGTCGGCCATCTGTTGTTTTTTGCTCGGTAGTTGTCTGTTTTTGGTTAGTGCCAGCACCCCATCTGATACCTCTTTGCCGAAACGGGAACGGATCTCTCCGTAGGTTACAACAGTGTCCTCCAGGGTATCGTGCAGCAGGGCGCACTGAATCGATAAGTTGGGTCTCTCCAGTGTGGGCTGCCGTGCAATGGCGCTCATTACCTCCATTGCTACATTGGCAATGTGGTTGATATAGGGTAGGTCTGTGCCAGGCAGCAGCTGACCGTTATGGGATTCGGTGGAGAAGTTCCACGCGGCAATATATTTATCCTGACTCCACATGCGTCCCTGTCCTGTGTCGTTTAGTTGGTTTCTCTGGGAGCACCTTCCCGAAACACCACGCGGTAGCCCCGTTTCAGTTGCATGTCACGGCGTTTGATCAGTGTGCGTTCCGCTTCATCGCGCTCTTCAAAGTGTTCCTTGGTGACCTGCCCGCGCGCACCTTGAATGCCCGACTCACGTACCAGATTCCAGCCACTCAGCAGATCAGGTTGGAGGTGCAGATGGTAATAACGTAGTGGCTGTTCAGCGGAGTGCAGTGTCTGCATGTAGATGCGCATGATCTTAAAAGTGCCTGGCTTTCACGTGTTGATATCGGTTTAGAGGCCCTTTTGTAGAACATTTGGCGGAAAAATAACAGTTTTTTTCAGAGTAAGTCCTTTTTTTCAGCTTGATTTCAGCTGCTATTGATAACCTTTTAATCAAGGAAGGAAGTGAACTAAAGGAGAGCGATCATGAAAACCACTCGACGCAATATGGCACTGGTTTTAGCGATGACAGCCCTTTTCAGTGCGGGATATGCAATGGCACAAATGGTGCCGAATAGTCCGGCCCCATTGTCATTTTCCAGCTATGACGCCAATGGTGATAACAGGGTCAGTAAAGATGAGTTTTATGCCGCTCGAAACGATCGTATTGCAGATCGGGCGAAACAGGGGCGCATGATGAAGAATCTGGGTAATGCGCCGTCATTCGAACAGTTTGACCGTGATGGCGACGGGTATTTAACCGAGCTGGAGGTGGTGAAAGGACAGCTTGCCCATATGCAGCAGAGACCACAGCGGGCTATGGGGGGAGGCGCTGGGCGTCAGCCTGCCGGAATGGCCAGCTTTGGTGATTTTGATCTGAATGGTGATGGCGTTGTAAAGCCGGATGAGTTTAATCAAGTTCGTGCTGCACGGCAGAGCACAAAAGCAGCCCAGGGCTATCCGATGCGAAATGCGTCCACCTCGCCTTCATTTGAATCCTTTGATGGCAACGGTGATGGGCAGTTGACCCCGGATGAGTTTGTACCAGGCAACCGGAATAGAGTGCGGTAGTTATGACTGGCGGAGTCAGGCCTATTGCCTGGCTCCGCTAACTAATACGGGGGCTTCGGTTCAATCGTCTACGATCGACATATAGGCAAAGATGTCGGTCAGGTCCTCGTCGCTAAACTCGTTCAGCAGTTCCTCATTGGGAGAATCCTCATCGTGGATTCGTTCCAGTGTACGAAGCTGTTTTACCTGCTTCCAGAGATAATTAGTGTATTGTCCGGACAGCATGGGCACCGCTTTTTTATGATCACCCAAGCCCTCTTTGCCATGGCAAGAGTCACACTCTTTGTTGTAGAGCTTTTTGCCACGCTCGATGTCACCCGGAGCCTTCGGGATCTGCATGGTCATCTTGGTTTCCAGCAGTCGCGCATAGGCATCAAAGTCGGGGGCGTTTTCATCAACCTCGGACATCCGGGTTTTTAGCTTGATATCTGCCAGGTAGCGGGCGATATCATAGATGTCCTTTTCAGGCATCTGGCGATCATCGATGTATTCAACCATGGCCAGGTTTTTTCGTTTACGATCACGAAACAGCCGTAGCTGATTTATGGTGAATTCAATTGGCTGAGCCGCTATTCGTGGGTATTCGCCCTCTTTACCGCCTTGTCCAAATTGACCGTGACAACCGGCACAGAGCTCATTGATCTCCTCACCATTATAAGGGTCATACTCAAACTCCTCGGCTTGTAGTGAAGAGGTCAGGCATAGGGTTAAAACCACAATGAATAGTAAGAGGCTTCTTGGGTGTAACATGAGTAGTAACTTCTCGAAACAGATAAGGTCGGGTGTATGACGCGAATTTTGCCGTATTGGAGCAGAAAATACGACATCGTTGCTTTAACTTCGATCAATAACGGACACTAAAATTCACTCTTTTTGCAAGAAAATCTTGATTTGGCAGATGGAAATTCTCTTGAGATATAATATGACACCGGGCCAGTGGCTTTTTCAGGCCCAGCAATTGCACCCAGAGACCCTAGCGCTTCAGGGGCCGCAGGCCCTAACTCACGCCCAGCTCTTTGATGAGAGTCTCCGGCTGGCTCAATTACTCAAAAGGCAGGGGATACGACAGCAGCAACTCATGGCGGTGCAGCTTGACTCATCCTGGCAACTGGCGCTCCTGCTCTATGCGGCTCTCCAGTTGGGCGTGAGGTTTCTACCTCTTGATCCAGGGATGGATAATGCGCGGCGTCAAAAACTACTCTCCTTGGTAGGGTGTGATTACCTCATTACAGAGCAGTCTGCAGTCGAACCTGGTCTGCAGGTAATTACGTTGTCACAGCTGATTGATCAGTCCGTTTCGGCCAATGTTAACTTCCATGCTGAGCCGCTTGAGGCGGAAAATATACAACTGCTTATTGCCACCAGCGGCACAACGGGTGACCCCAAAGGCGTGATGCTGACTGCGGCCAATCTTATGGCCAGCGCAGCAGCCTCAGAAGATCGGTTGGGTCTGGCTGCAGGCGATAGTTGGCTGGCCTGTCTGCCCCTGTTTCATATTGGCGGATTATCCATCCTGCTGCGCTGTCTGGCGGTGGGTGCGCGGGTTCTGTTGCAAGAGGGCTTCGATGCCAAAGGGGTCTGGGAACAGATTGCCAAGGGTGCTGTGACGCATATTTCTCTAGTGCCGGCGATGCTGGATCGTCTGTTACGACAGGCGGGAGATCAGCCGCCACATGCGGCGCTGCGGGTGGTGCTAATTGGTGGTGGACCTTTATCTGGTTTACTGGCTGAGAGGGCCCATGCGGCGGGCTGGCCGCTCTGTGTTAGTTATGGCATGAGCGAGACCGCTTCCCAGTTTGCCACCGATGCCAGCCCTGATGCCGGGCTTCTGCCCGGCCTGGTGGGACTTCCGCTGCAAGGCTATGAGGTAGCGATTGCTGCCGATGGCCGAATCCGGGTGCGGGGTGAGGCGGTGATGGCCGGTTATGCCAATCCCGAGGGCGAGTCAGGCAAAGGGTTGGAGCAGGGGTGGTTTGAGACAGGCGATCTTGGTCATCTGGATGCGCAGGGGCGACTCACTGTCACCGGTCGGGCAGATGACTTGTTGGTCAGTGGAGGCAAGAATATCCATCCGGTCGAGGTGGAGGGGCGTCTTATGCGTTGTCCCGGGATCTCCTCAGTGGGTGTCACTGGGCGGGAAGATCCAGTCTGGGGCATGGTTTTGGTTGCGCTCTATACGGGGGCGCTCACTCCGGAAGCGTTGAAAGGTTGGGTGACGGAAAATCTGCCGACCCACCTGCGCCCCCGGGACTATATTCAGATAGATCAGCTGCCGTTGAATCAGATGGGAAAGCTCTCCCGTGGAGCATTAAAAAACCGGTTGCTGCAGGCTGACAAGGGCGATGGCTGATTAACTACGTTGCAGTGTGAGGATCAGCTGACCCACTTCAATGGTATCGCCCAGGGCGATATGCAGATCCACTACTTCACCGGAGTAGGGCGTCGGGATGTCGAGCGTGGTTTTGTCTGTCTCCAGGGCAATGATAGGGTCGTCGAAGTGCACCTTGTCTCCCGCTGCTACCAGGATCTCGGCTATCAGCACCTCCTCATCCCCGCAGGCGCCACAGGTCTCCCAGCACTCGGGCATGGCGGGCAGTCGTATCTCTAGCAGATCCCCCATGTGACTCAGTTCGGTTTGAAGCGGGTGGCGGGCTGGCCGTTGATACCCCAGTTCTCGTAGGCCGGTTCATGCAGCAGGATCATTACATCCTTCGGGTCAATGGCATTTGCGCGTTGCAGGTTTTCACTGATCTGCTGATAGAGGGCGGCCTTGGCTTCATCTGATCGGCCTGAGAATGAAGCGATTTCGATGGTCATAAAGGCATCGGATCGCCCATCAGGATAGAAATAGAATTCAGGTCTGATCTCTATCAGGCGTTGATTACGACTGCTCTCCGGTACCTTGAATGCACTAACCGTGGCGCTGTGGATTGCATCCATGATGGAGCTAAGCTCGGACACCGGGCGGCCGGTCTGAAGGGTGATAGTGACAATAGGCATGAGGCTGCTAACGACCTGGGTTGATGAGTGAAGCGGCATAGGGAAACAGTGCCGGGGCACCGCCGGTGTGCCAGAACAGCAGGGTCTCATCTTTTGTATAGACACCCTGTTCTATCAGCTGTAGCAGGGCGCCCATGGCCCGGCCGGTATAGACGGGATCAACCAGTATGCCCTCCTGGGTGGCCAGCAGTTTTATGGCCTCACGTTCCAGCTCTCCCACCACACCATAGCCCGCGCCGGTAAATTGATCCTGAAGGGTGATAGCGGATGAATCGAAGCGCTGATCTATGCCGAGCAGGTCGGCCGTCGCATTGGCGAGCTGGCAAAGGTGCTCCGGGTAGGGGCCATCACCGGCCTCATCCTTGTCAATCGAAATGCCGGCAACCTCACAACGCAGTTCATATTGGTAAGTACCTACTATCAGCCCAGCATGGGTACCGCCAGAGCTGGAGGCGAATAGCATGCGGTCGATCTGTAAGTTTTGTTTATCCAGCTGTTGCTGTAACTCGGCTGCCGCATTGACATAACCCAGAGCGCCAACAGCATTGGACCCGCCATAGGGGACGATATAGGGTTTGCGCCCAGCCGCTCGAAGCTGTTCTGCAATCTCCGGGATGCGTTCCCCTTTTCGCAGTTCGCCGCTCCAGTGGATTACAGCGCCGAGCAGCTGATCTAGGAGCAGGTTGCCATCGGGCGTTTCAGGGGCTTCACCCCCCAACACCAGATGACAGGCCAGGCCAGAGGCGGCCGCCGCTGCGGCGGTCTGGCGGCAGTGATTGGATTGGGCAGCACCTCCGGTGATCAGGGTGTCACACCCCGCTGCCAAGGCGGCGCCGACCAGGTATTCCAGCTTGCGGGTCTTGTTACCACCCAGGGCCAGGCCGGTTTGGTCATCCCGTTTCATCAGGATGCGCGGACCACCCAGATAGCGGGAGAGACGGCTCAGTTCAACAAGGGGAGTGGGGAAGAAGCCCAGCGATGCCCTGGGTTGTTGGTCGAGTGGTGTCTGCATAAGGGACTCTTGATTGGCGATCAGCGGCCTAGTATAAACCCGCTGCCAGGCAGATCTCCAAGCTGGATCTGGCCATTGGTAAAAATGGGTGCGTCTCCGAGATCAGCTGTAAACAGAGTGGCGGTAGCCAGTCCGTGTATGGCAGTAGTTGTCAACTGGTCTGCCGTAGCCGCCAGATGTAACAGTGGCCAGATACCGGCACTGCTCTCAAGACTGCTGGTAATCACACAGTGTATGCCAAGCTGATGGGCCTGCTGAATCAGACCCAGGCTCGGAATGAGTCCGCCCAGGAGGGTGGGCTTGATGATGATGCGTCTCACCGGGAGTTGCTCCGGCGAATGATTCAGCAAGAACGAACCCAGTGATTCATCCAGCGCCAGATCGAAACAGGCTGCTGCCTGTAGCAGTTTGAGTGTTTCCGGGTCAGGGTTTTGCAGGGGCTCCTCGAGCGATTCGATGGGGAGTCCTTTAAGTTCATTGATCAAGCGGGTCGCATCATCGGTATTCCAGGCACGATTGGCATCCAGTCGTAATCGGCAGTTTGCCGGTAACTGATCGCTCAGCCGATGAAGCTGTGCTAGCTCTTCACTCATCGGATAGAGGCCCAGTTTTGTTTTTAACGTGGTGTGTCCAGCTGTTACTGCGGAGCTCGCGCGCTCTAGAGCCTGGTTGTCCAGACTGCCGATCGAGGCGTTGACATGAACTGCCTTGATTTCCTGGTCGGTTAACAATCGATAGAGCGGAATAGCACGCTGTTTTGACTGCAAATCGAGCAGGGCCGTCTCCAGGCCAAAGCGGGTGGCTGGTGTTGTCGCTGCATTGGGGAGCAGACGGAGAGCCTGCTCAGGCTCCCTGCCGATCAGGGTTGGCAAGAGTTCATTCAGTTGATCACTGGATTCTTGTGACGTCTCGGTGCCAATTTCAGGCAGAGGGGCGGCATCGCCATACCCTGTGTTTCCCTGCCCATCTGTTATCTGAATCAGCCATCCTTGCCGTGCCTGCCAGCTGCCCGCATTACTTCGCCAAGGTGCTACGAAAGGGAGTCGATAGGCGACGAATCGGGCCCCGGAAATTAGCATCAGAGGGTCAGGCCGAGGCTAAGCAGTGCCCCGTAAGCCAGTTGCAGTTTAGCGGTGTTAGCCAGAATGTCATTGAACCCCCGGCCAAGAGGCTCTGTAGAGAAGCGATGCAGTAACCAGAGCGCAAAGGGCAGGCAGAGTACTACCAGCCAGCTACCGTCGTAACGATGATTGAACGCGACCGGCAGGGCAAACGGCAGTAGCATCAGCAGGATATAGAGTTGTCTTGCACGTTCCCTACCGAGATAGTGGGTCAAGGTGAGCTTT
Organism: Sedimenticola sp.; assembly: GCA_026196795.1. Lineage (GTDB taxonomy): Bacteria > Pseudomonadota > Gammaproteobacteria > Chromatiales > Chromatiaceae > Sedimenticola. The sequence continues at coordinate 5,018 of JAPHUE010000142.1, read as the reverse complement.
GCCGCCTGCTCATCGGTCTCCAGGTCCCGGTAGTTGTTCACCAGCAGCACGGCTGCCGCCAGCAGACCAATGGCGCCGGCACATATAAAGGCTTCGGCCGTCAGGCTGTTGGTCTGCAGATAGAAGCTGCCACAGACGGCCAGCAGACCAAAAAAGATAAAGACAAAGATCTCCCCGCTGGCGCTGTAGGCGATCGGCTTGGGGCCGCCGGTATAGGCGTAGCCTGCCAGTAGTGAGAGCAGGCCAATAAGAATGATCGGCCAGCCGCCAACCCAGGCGAGATAGATGCCGATCAGAAAGGCACCAGAGAAGCTGATCAGGGCGGCGCGTTTTACCTGGGCCGCACTGAACCACCCCTGGGCGGTGGCGCGCTCGGGACCCACTCTGTCGGGTGTGTCGGCACCTCGTTCGAAATCGGCCGCATCGTTATACAGGTTAGTGCCGATCTGAATCAGCATGGCCGCGATTAAAGCGGCCAGCGCGGGTGACCAGAGCACATGGTTGAGTTCAGCCCAGGCAAGGGCTGTCCCAACCAGTACCGGCACCACGGAGATACCCAATGTCTTGGGCCTGATCGCTAATAGCCAGGGTTTGAATTGCATGGTGTGTGGCTTAATGGTCAGGGGCGGCGCGGAAATTTGTGGAAATCAGCAGGCCGTTTCTCAACAAAGGCATCGCGGCCCTCCTGCGCCTCGGCGGTCAGATAGAATAGCCCGGTTGCGTTACCTGCCAGCTCCTGGATGCCGGCGAGCCCGTCGGTCTCGGCATTGAAGGAGGCCTTTAACATGCGCAGTGCGGTGGGGGAGAGTTGCAGCATCTCACGGCACCACTGAACGGTTTCTGCTTCCAGTTCGGCGAGTGGCACCACGGTGTTGATCAGACCCATATCGAGTGCTTGCTGTGCATCGTATTGGCGACACAGGAACCAGATCTCCTTGGCCTTTTTCATTCCAACGGTGCGGGCCAGCAGTCCGGCACCCAGGCCGCCGTCAAAGCTGCCGACTCTGGGGCCTGTCTGACCAAACCGGGCGTTGTCTGCTGCGATAGAGAGATCGCAGATCAGGTGCAGCACGTGGCCGCCACCGATCGCATAACCGGCCACCATAGCCACTACGGGTTTGGGCAGGGTGCGGATCTGTCGTTGCAACTCCAGCACATTCAGATGCTCTACACCGCTGCTGTCCTTATAGCCACCATCACCACGGATGGTCTGGTCGCCGCCGGAACAGAAGGCCTTGTCACCGGCACCCGTGAGAATAATAGCGCCGATATTCGGATCAAGATGGGCTCTTCGAAATGCCTGGATCATCTCCATGACGGTCTCGGGTCGGAAGGCATTACGCACCTGGGGTCGGTTGATGGTGATCTTGGCGATCCCCTCGGCTTGGTGATAGAGAATGTCGCTGTAGTCACTCCCTTCAGGTACTTGCCAATCGATACTGCTGCCCATATTCACCTCAATGGTCTTCTGCTGGAAAGTTGCATTTTAAACAATTAACTCGGACCTGTTACAAATAAAGTGCTCGTGCGGCACAGAATGGCTGTGTTTCAGTTGATGTACTCAGATTAGCCGCTGATCTGACGAGCAGCCAGGGCCCTGTAGTGCCGGTGTTTCGCTATGCTCTTATCGCGGTCAATCAGTACTTCAATCAGTTGAGGGCCCTTGGTATTCAAGGCCAGTTCGAGGGCAGGTATAAAATCGGACTGTCGGGTAATGCGTTGATAGTTGAGTCCATAGAGCGTTGCCGTGTGTTCAAAATCAAGATGTGTAGCGGTATTCCAGTACTTTTCGTAGCTGTCGAGTGCTGATTGTGGCAGGTAGCCGAAGATACCGCCGCCGTTGTTGTTAATTAGGACAATCACCAGGTCTTTGTCACGGGCAGCAAGCAGACCGTTCATATCGTGATAGAAGGCCAGGTCACCCAGCAGTGCAACGGCGGCCTTGTAATCGCCGCTTGCCATGCCAATGAAGGTGGAGAGGTTGCCATCAATGCCGCTTACACCTCGGTTGGCGGCGATATGGATCTCTTTGTCACTGTTGCCGCTCCAGCTATCCAGTTGGCGGATGGGCATGGAGTTGCCACTGAACAGCAGGCTCTTGTTTGGCAGGCAATCCAGCAGGGTGTGTATAAGGCTCCCTTCGAAGGGCTGGTCATCGTCGCAGGTTGGGATCATCTGGCTAGCGACGGTTTGATTGATTCGCGTGAAAGTGGCAAGCCAGTCAGCAGGTGCAGGCTCCAGATCGAGTGCCGAAATAGCTGCGCATAGCAGGGTGGGATCTGCTGCTATGGATAGTCGGGCGTGTGGCGGTAGTTTTGGCCACTGCTGATAAGGGTCACAGACCAGTTGCGGGGCGGCGCACTTATCCAGGTATTGAAGCAGACCCTTGGAAACCGGTAGTGCGCCAAAGCGCAGTATCCAGCTTGGATTCAAATGCTCGGCCTGGGATTCAATAAAGGCATCGTAATTTTCGATAATGCATGCTTTGTCATGGCTGCCATGGCGCAGGTTACTTAAGGGATCGGCCAGAATGGGACAGTTGACCCGCTTTGCCAGCCTGGTTACGGCTTGGGCAAAGTCAGCCCCCAGATCGGTGGCGCCACAGAGAATGAAGCCGGGTTTGCCTGATAGCTCACTGGATAGCTGTGTGATCGCTTCTCTATCAGGCGTTTCTGGTGGGGTAATGGAAACGGTCTCCACAGGTCTTGCTGGCCACTGGACGGGAGTATTCGGCAACAGCGGCTCTCTGAATGGTATGTTGATCTGCACCGGGCCTGGATGGGGCTGCTGTGACTCCATGGTCGCCTTTCGAGCCAGGCTGTGTAGCTGGATTCTCTGCGCATCATTGGTCTGTGCTGGGCCGGGATCGTGGAAGGCCCTCAAGTGGCTACCAAATAGTCGTTGTTGATCCGTGGTCTGGTTGGCCCCCCAGCCATGCAGCTCAGGCGGTCGGTCGGCTGTCACTAATATCAGGGGTATGTTGCTGTGGCTGGCCTCGATGACAGCGGGATACCAATGTGCCGGTGCGCTACCGGAGGTGGCGATAAGGATGACCGGCTTGTGGCTCTGTTTTGCCAACCCAAGGGCAAGGAATGCGGCGCAGCGTTCATCTACCTGTACAGTGAGTTCTATGGCGGGGTGGCCGTCGCAGGCGAGGACCAAGGGTGTGGAGCGGGAGCCGGGTGAGATCACGGCCTGTGTGACGCCGTCGGCAGCAAGCCCATCGATCAGCGCATAAGCCCAGAGGAGGTTGGCCTCCCCCGGTAACAAATCAGGCATGCTCTAGTGCCTCAAGCATGGTGCCAAATTTCAGCTCGGTCTCCTGAAGTTCTGCGATGGGGCAGGATTCACGGGTGACGCCGGCCCCGGCAAACAACTCGGCCTGTTCACCGTTCAACAGGGCGCAGCGCAGCAGCACGGCGAGTTCACCGTCTCCCCTATTGTCCAGCCAGCCGGCCGCCCCGGTGTACCAGCCTCGGGTGTTGTTTTTGTGGTCATGCAGCCAGCGTTCGGCACTGGCGCTGGGGAAACCGCTCACCGCGGCGGTTGGATGCAGGTCATTGGCCACTCTGAGTAACGTGGTGTCGCGGTCCAGCTCACCGCTGATTCCCGTCCACAGATGCTGAAGGTTACGTAGCCGCTTGAGTGAAGGGTCACGGGCAGCTGAGAGGTTCTTGCAGTGCACCTTCAGGCTGTCGAGGATGCCCTTCACCACCAGCGCGTGCTCGTGACGTGATTTTGGGTCACTCAGCAGCGTCTTGCCCAGGTTCATATCATCAACCGGATTTGGGGCGCGCTTGATCGTGCCACCGATTGCGTCACAGCTGATATTGTAACCCTGCCGGGTTATCAGGTGTTCGGGGGTTGCGGCTGCAAAGGTACTGCCCTCCAGTCGCACTGAAAACAGGATGCTACTGGGGTGCAGATCATCCAGTGAGGCCATAAGGCGGGCCGGGTCAAATGGATGGGTTGATTGAACGCTGATGCGTCTGAAAGGTACGACCTTATCCAGAGTGCCTTGGCGAATAGAGCTGGTGGCGTGGCTGACTTGGCTTATCCATTCGTCATCCGATGGGGTTGCGCCGGTTCTTGAGAGTATGGCCTTAACCGGATTGGGGTCAGAGTCGAGGTTTAATGAGTCGATCAATTCCTGCAGCAGATGTTGGCTGCGCAGTGAAGCACGCAAGGGATCTTTGTGGGTGAAACTGAAGGTTATTGCACAGGTGTCTGCGGTCTGCTGGAGTAGTAATTCAGGAAAAAAAATCGCGGCATTTGGCAGGCCTTCCCAGGCCTGAACCATGGGGTCATCCGGATTAAAGGCAAAGCCGGTGAAGGCGGTAGCATGCAGACCGGTCTGGTCAGGGTCGAGCTGAATCCAGCTTTCACGCAGGCGTTCAAATTGATCAGACAGTTGCTGCAGCCTTCTGGTGCCCAGGGCGCTTAGTCTCAATGCCTCCCCCATCCCCAGCAGATAATGCCGCTGATTGGGTTCGCCCCAGTAAAACCAGTTGCTTTTCAAAGGCGGGAGGTGGTGCAGCTGCAGTTCCGGCACAGTCAGTGTCACACTGAACAGTCCACCCTGCTGTTTTACCAGGTCGGGTAGTGCCTGACTCAGTCTTGCGATGATTGTCTTTGTTACGGATTGCCGGTGGGCCATTTGGCTTTATCTGTTCCCATGTTGGATTACTCTGCCGATGATACTGCATTCCAGAGAGGTGTCGCATTTCATCAGGAGATATTTTATCTGAACATGATAATTCGCAACCATTCAGTTTGTCGCCTTTTCTTGTGGTTGATTGAGGCAAAACCAGGGCTGATATAAAGGCAGTGAATTTGACCAGTAGAGCTGCGATCTGGTATACATGCACGGCTTTTTTCGGTCTCGGGGCGATTTAAAATCGTTTAGCAGGGTGTTTGATTTCCGGGGGGTAATCGACTGTTGCCGACCTGGGGGATTTATTTAACGACTGAAGTAACTCAGTCGACACAGCAGGTTTTACCATGAATAAATGGCTTGT
>JAPHUE010000010.1 GCA_026196795.1 Sedimenticola sp. | reverse complement strand
CATGGCCTCAAAAGTCCTGAAGATGATCAAAGACAACGAAGTGAAGTTCGTCGATTTCCGCTTCACCGATACCCGTGGTAAAGAGCAACACGTTTCTGTACCTGCTCACACCATCGATGAAGACCTCTTCACCGACGGAAAGATGTTTGATGGTTCATCCATCGCTGGCTGGAAAGGGATCAACGAGTCCGACATGATCCTGATGCCTGATGCAGAGACCGCTGTGCTGGATCTGTTCTCAGATGAGGTCACCCTGAACATCACTTGCGATATTCTGGAGCCCTCCACCATGGAAGGTTACGAGCGTGACCCACGCTCTGTCGCACGTCGTGCGGAAGCTTACCTGCAGTCCACCGGTATTGCTGATGCCGCCTTCTTTGGCCCAGAGCCCGAATTCTTCGTGCTGGATGATATCCGTTGGGGTGCCGATATGAGCGGTGCCTTCTACAAGATTGACTCTGATGAGGCTGGCTGGAACTCCGAGCGCGTCTACGAGGATGGCAACATCGGTCACCGTCCAGGTACCAAAGGTGGTTACTTCCCCGTTCCTCCAGTCGACTCACTGAACGACATCCGTGCAGCTATGTGTCTGGCGATGGAAGAGATGGGTGTACCTGTTGAAGTCCATCACCACGAAGTGGCTACCGCTGGCCAGTGTGAGATTGGCACCAAGTTCAGCACCCTGGTACAGCGTGCTGACTGGGTTCAGGTCCAGAAGTATGTGACCTGGAATGTGGCTCACGCCTATGGCAAGACCGCTACCTTCATGCCAAAACCCCTGGTAGGTGATAACGGTTCCGGTATGCATGTTCACATGTCACTGGCCAAGAATGGTGAGAACCTGTTTGCCGGCAACCTGTATGGCGGCCTGTCTGAGATGGCTCTTTACTACATCGGTGGTGTGATTAAGCACGCTCGTGCACTGAACGCCTTCACCAACTCTTCAACCAACTCATACAAGCGTCTGGTACCGGGATTTGAAGCACCTGTTATGCTGGCTTATTCAGCCCGTAACCGTTCGGCCTCTATCCGTATCCCGTTTGTGAACAGCCCTAAAGGTCGCCGTGTTGAGGTACGTTTCCCTGATCCAACCGCAAACCCTTATCTTGCCTTTGCGGCATTGATGATGGCTGGTCTGGATGGTATCCAGAACAAGATTCATCCGGGTGAGGCGATGGATAAGGATCTGTATGATTTGCCAGCTGAAGAGGCTGCCGAGATCCCAACCGTATGCCACAGTCTGGATCAGGCCCTTGAGGCACTGGATGCAGATCGTGAATTCCTCACGGCTGGTGGTGTGTTCACCGATGACCTGATTGATGGTTTCATTGCACTGAAGATGGATGAGGTGACTCGTCTGCGTATGACCACCCATCCGGTTGAGTTTGATATGTACTACAGCCTGTAAGCGTCAGCTACAGTAACTGTAATGAAACGCCTCCTTCTGGGGGCGTTTTTTTTGCCCGCGCAAAGTGTGACATTCATCGACTAAACAGTACGGTTGGTCATCCGGCTATTGAGGGGTGTCCAGCCCTGCGTTATGCTCAGTTGTATGAGAACACTCTTCTTTTTGTGTTTAGTGATGCTTTCCCTTACGGGTCAGTCGGCGATCTATAAATGGGTGGATAACAAAGGCGAAGTCCACTACTCCGATACCCCAACCCGGGATGCGGAGCAGATTAAGCTGTCGGATCCTACTATCTACTCCCCGACCGGGGCGGAGTCCAGAGCGGCTCCAACTCCGGGAAGTGGCACTACACCCACCGAAAAGCCGCTCAAATACAGCAGCTTTGTGATTGTTGCACCTGGAAATAATGAAACAGTACGGGCCGAGGGTGGGGCCGTTACGATTCAGTTCCAGATCCAGCCGGGCCTACAGACAGGCCACTATATTGTACCTGTTGTCGATGGACGAATTTTGAGCCAGCGTGTTGCAGCTCCGGTACTGGTTCTGGAAGGTGTGGAGCGAGGGTCGCATATGGTGCATGCCAGTATCCACAATGCAACAGGCCAGCTTCAGGCGCGGTCCAATATTGTGCAGTTCTTTGTGCAGCAGACATCGGTGGTTGAAGATGGTAAATCGCCCGATCTGCCGGATTCAGGCAGCAGTGGTCAGAGTGGGGTCGATGCGCCGCAGTATAAGCCTGGTACCGCTCCTGGCTATACACCGGACACGGGTTCTGATTTCAAGGCTGATCCAACGGACTCAACACCGGGTCAGACCAACAGCAAGTTCAATTCCAGTAGTAAGCCGATCTCATCAACTCCTGGGCAGTCCAATCCAGCGTTTAAGCCAAACTATTAACCCCTTAGATCACCCTCGATCCTAGTTTTTCCAACAAAGAGCATTACGCCAGCACCTCTATGCACTAAAATAGTGCATAGAGGTGCTGGGCGCATATGAGTAAGTCAGGCCGGGCCCCTTACAGCAAAAGACTTTGAACCTATCTCGCCATGAAATTAATGTTGGTTCGGAACTTGCTATAGGCAAAGTAATGAATAATCTCGATGTGAACCTGGAAATCTACCAGCAACGGATTCTTGAAAATCTCAGCAGTGCGGTGTTGCTGTTGGATAAATCGCTCTGCCTGCAGTACATGAACCCTGCGGCCGAGATGCTATTTGAAGTCAGTGTCCGTCATATGATCGGCAACTCGGTTGAGTTATTGGTTCACTGCACAGAGGGACTTACAGCTGAGAGTTTGGCGCATGCACTTGAGAGCGGCCACCCGTTTACCGAGCGGGAGCTGAGTATGCCTCTTCCAGATGGTAAACGAGCAACCGTAGATTGTACCGTCATACCGTTGCATGAATCCGATGATGATACGGGCCTGTTGATTGAGATACAGCAGATTGACCGGCAGCTACGTATCAGCCGGGAAGAGCATCTGCTGTCGCAACACCAGGCGGCCCAGGAACTGATTCGTGGACTGGCCCATGAGATTAAAAATCCGCTAGGTGGTTTGCGGGGGGCGGCCCAGTTGCTGGAACAGGAGCTGCCAGACCCAGCCCTGTATGAGTATACTCAGATCATAATCAATGAAGCGGATCGACTGAAAAACCTGGTCAACCGCTTGCTTGGGCCTAATCGGCTGCCTTCTCTACAGGAAGTGAACATTCACACACTGCTTGAGCGAGTGCGCAACCTGGTACTGGCTGAATCAGGCCATAAGCTCAATATTACCCGTGACTATGACCCAAGTATTCCAGATCTGTTTGTCGACAGCGACAGTATTATCCAGGCCCTACTTAATATTCTGCGCAATGCGGCTCGGGAGATCAGTGATAACCCAGAAGGGCAGATAATTTTGCATAGCCGGATTCTGCGGCAATTTACCATTGGTAATCGGCGCTATCGCCTGGTTGCCCAGATCGGCATAGAGGACAACGGACCCGGGATCCCCGAATCGATCAGAGAGAAACTGTTTTATCCTATGGTGACGGCAAGTGAAGATGGTGTGGGCCTTGGCCTCACGATTGCCCAGTCACTGATTAATCAGCACGGCGGACTTGTTGAGTGCACGAGCGAGCCTGGCAAGACGTTGTTTAGTGTATTGCTGCCTGTGGAGAATCCCAATGCCGCCAAATAGTAGTGTCTGGGTCATTGATGATGACCGTTCAATTCGCTGGGTGCTTGAGAAGGCCTTCGAAAAGGCGGGCATGAGTGTCCGTTGTTTCCCCAGTGCAGAGGGGGTACTTGATTCACTGCTACAGGATCAGCCGGATGTGATTGTCTCGGATATCCGCATGCCAGGCATGGACGGACTGTCACTGTTGGAGCGAATTAACGAGGTTTATCCCAATCTGCCGGTGATTATCATGACAGCGCATTCTGATCTGGACAGTGCCGTCGCCGCTTTTCATGGGGGGGCGTTTGAGTATCTGCCCAAGCCGTTTGATGTCGATGAAGCGGTTGAGCAGGTTTCTCGCGCCTGCCGGAAAAGCCGAAGTGCCATACAGCAGACGGAAGATGAGATAGAAGCCAGTCCAGAGATCATTGGCGAAGCCCCTGCCATGCAGGAGGTGTTTCGTGCCATAGGCCGACTTGCCCGTTCCAACATTACAGTACTGATTAATGGAGAATCAGGGACCGGTAAAGAGTTAGTGGCCCAGGCGTTACACCGACACAGTCCACGGGCAAAACAGCCGTTTATTGCCCTGAACATGGCGGCTATTCCACGGGATTTGATGGAATCGGAACTGTTTGGTCATGAGCGGGGCGCCTTTACGGGTGCCCAGGGGCGTCGGACCGGACGCTTTGAACAGGCGGATGGTGGTACGCTGTTCCTGGATGAAATTGGTGATATGCCACCGGAGCTGCAGACTCGCCTGTTAAGGGTGTTGGCAGATGGTGAGTTTTACAGGGTGGGCGGCCATGAGCCGGTGAAGGTGGATGTGCGGATAATCGCAGCTACCCATCAGAATCTGGAGCAACTGGTTAAGGAGGGCCGGTTTAGGGAAGATCTGTTCCATCGTCTGAATGTGATAAGAATACACATCCCATCGTTGCGTGAACGGCAGGAAGATATCGGTCTGTTGATGCGTTATTTCCTGACCCTGGCCGCTGATGAACTGGGTGTGGAGAGCAAGACCCTATTGCCTGAGACACTCGCCAGTCTGGAACATATGAGCTGGCCTGGTAATGTTCGTCAATTGGAGAATACCGCGCGCTGGCTGACTGTTATGGCCTCCAGTCAGGAGGTGCACATCAAAGATCTGCCTCCTGAACTTCTGGAAACCGATGAACCAAAAGAGCAGGGCGGTGATTGGCAGGCTGCGCTTAGGAACTGGGCTCGAAAACGTCTTCAACAGGGTCATGAGGCGCTGTTGGATGAAGCGACACCGGCCTTTGAGACCATCATGATTGAATCCGCCCTGGAGCAGACTGGCGGTCGCAAGCAGGACGCTGCTAAACTACTTGGCTGGGGCCGCAATACCCTGACCCGCAAGATTAAAGAGCTGGGGCTTGAGGTCCATGACGCCTAAAAAGCAGTAACTGACAGGATATTAAAATGGATAGTAGCAGTATCGAACTACCAGGTTCTGAGATTGAGAGTATCAAGGTCGAGAACGGCAGCGTTGCCATACGGTTTGCTCCGGCCTATATCGTCAAGACGATCTCCGGCTCATCGGAACGTACTCGCTGGCGTCAACAGGGTGTTCTGGTGTTTAGTGAAGCCGAGGTTGAAGGTGAACTACCCGACTTGCCCTGCACCTGTGAGGGAGGGGATGTTGGGCAGAGTGTTTTTACCTACAGAGATATGATCCCATTACCGTTTGAAGGGCGGGGACAAGCTCGTTGTGAACTGAAAATAAAAGGCACAGATCAGCTACTCAAGGTGATGGGTGAGGCGGTTAAATTGAACATGGAAGATCGACCCTACTATATCGAACATATCCGTACCGCCTGATTGGTTCGAACAGTCCGCCCCTTTTCTATCGGGGCAGGGCGAGCGAACGAATTGGCACCAACAATTCGGGGGCATCCCACTCCCGGCTTCCCAGGGCCCGAAAGACAATACGCCCTTCTTTGTCCACCACGTAGGTGATGGGCAGGCGCATGGCGTCCCAACGGTTCGAGACTTCCGTATCCAGATCGAGCAGGATAGGAAAATCGACCGGCTCCTTTTGCAGATAATCCATTACCCGTTTGGGCTTCTCTCCCACGTTAATGGCGATCAGCTCTACATCATACTTTTTCAGCCAGGCCGCACCCCGGTTTAGCGAAGGCATCTCTTTGCGACAGGAGGGGCACCAGGTTGCCCAAAAATTGATCACCAGTACCTTACCTTTGTAATCAGCCAGAGAGACCTCTTTGCCTTGCGTATCCTTTAGCACGAAAGGGGGGGCCTCAGGGCGATCATCCAGCAGGGTCAAAAGTCTTGCCGCGGTGGCGCTCTCAAAACCGAACAGTAAAAACGCGGCTATCAAGGTTACGGCGAGTCGTGGGGATTTCATAGGGTGGGTACCAATTAATAGCTTGCGTGGCGTTACTGCGGTGATCGTTTAGATATTCAGTAGAGACTGGGCGTGAGCAATCTGATCTTTTGCCTGTTCCAGGATTTTCAGACTCATCTTCGGGGTTAACTCCCCCAGTTCGAGGCGGCTATGGGCTGGAACTTCATCAATAGCTGGAAGATGCAGCCCCTTATTATTACCAATGTAGCTGTGTAGCTGGGCAATGATGACCAGGTCGCAATAATCAGGTTCATCGCCTTTATTACGCAGCCAATCTTCTGCTTCAAGTGCAGTGACAACAAAATCGGAGGGGAATCGCCAATTGTTCAGAATCATACTGCCGATCTGGGCACGCATGCTGGTTATAGCCTGATCAATCACTTCGGGTTGCATGGACTCGCTGGGGAAGTCTCTGGCGTAATTGAGAATGGCCACGACCCCAATGTCGTGCAGCAGTCCAACCAGCATGGCATGTTCTGGCTTGAAGCGTCGATCTTGCTTAGCCAGCACATAACAGATGGCGGCCACATGGGTGCTGTGCTTCCAAAGTGCCTGCATACGGTTCTGCAGCAGTTTGGAATCAGACTGGAACAGCTCTTTCAGGGCATAGGAGAGCACCAGTTTATGGGTCACATCTCCACCCAGTCTGACTACAGCTGCACCACAGGTTTCAACCGGGCTGCGACTACCGTAAAAGGCGCTATTGGCGGCTTTGATCAGTTTGGCGGTAATGACCGGGTCGATCTGGATAAGTTCAGCAATTTTGTGGGCATCACTCATGCCATCTTCCAGTGCCTGGCCGATGCGTATGGCCACTTCTGGCAAACTGGGCAGTTGCAGGCAGTCTTGCTCCAGATCGGTCAACAGACGACTGGAGAGCTGGTCCTCAAAATCACTTGATTCGGAGAGCGCCTCACCGCTGACTTCATAGCCCTCTATGCCTGCCGGGGTGTTATGGTTTTTGGCCAGATTCTCCAGGTATTCATTATCGATGATGATATAGCGGACATTCGTCTTGCATTTAACCTGGTACTGGCGAGGGCGTAGCTGGGCAATGGGCGACTTGGCTGATCGGTCGTCGGCACAGATCTCCCGTTTATGGTCATCCTTTGAAATGAGCAGCAGTGTGCCTTCAAGAAGAAAATAGGTCTGCTGGTCATCACTGCCGATATCCATTAGCAGGTGATAAGGTGCCGCATGTCGGGTCTCAGCAACACCAGCCAGCAGGTTCAACTGTTGGGCGCTGAGAGCCTGTAACGTTGAGAAACGCTTGAGCTCTTCTATACTGGGATGAGTCGTGGAACGATCCATGATGCTAAATCCTGCTACAACCCGTCAGACAGATGACAGGCGTCTGTCTGCTATGGAATCGATGGTTTTTTAACCTGCCTGAAAACATAGCCGTGGTATTAACCAACCTATTTATCTATTAATTCAGCAGCCACTCTTGGCAGGTCGTGGACTATTCAGTGTCAGTGTACCCGTAAGCTGGCAGACAGAGCTAATCCCGTGTCTTTCAAGATACGCTGTTATACCACGGTTTATCTTGTCGCAGATCAGCGGGTCATAAAACAGTGCGGTACCAATACCGACCGCAGTCGCGCCAGCGATGATGAACTCGATAGCATCTTCAGCCGTCATAATGCCACCCTGGCCAATGATCGGGATGCCATGATCACGGCATACCTGATAGACCTGATGTACCTTGAGTAGTGCGACAGGTTTAATCGCAGGACCGGAGAGTCCACCCTGATTATTTCCAATAATAGGGCTTCTGCTCTCGATATCAATGGCCATGCCCATCAGGGTATTAATCACTGCAAAGGCGTCTGTCCCGGCTTCAATACAGCCACGGGCATTCGCGGCGATATCAGTCTGATTAGGTGACAGCTTGGTAATCAGGGTTTTTTTGGTCAGTTTTCGACACGCCTCAACGACCCTGGCTGACATGGCAGGGTCATTACCAAATGCGACGCCACCCTCTTTTACATTCGGACAGGAGATATTGATCTCAATGGCATCAATGGGAGAGTCATCAAAACGGCGGGTGACCTCTTCGTACTCCTCAATAGTAGAACCTGAGACATTGGCAATAAAGCGGGTTTCACTGAAATCGAGCGTGGGCAGAATCTCCCGTACTACCTTATCCACACCGGGATTTTGCAGGCCTATGGCATTTAGCATACCTTCCGGGGTTTCGTAGATACGGTGGGGTAAATTACCCAGTCGGGCTTCGCCAGTTGTCCCTTTCAGGCAAACGGCACCCGCATCCCTGTTGCTAAAGCCGGCCACCCGTGTGTACTCTTCGCCAAAGCCTACACAGCCTGAGAGTAGTACCAGGGGTGTGTTGAATCTGAGACCGCAGAAATCAACGGCAAGGGGCGAGTCACTGGTTGTTGTCAT
>JAPHUE010000237.1 GCA_026196795.1 Sedimenticola sp. | reverse complement strand
CGTTGTCTTTTGCGTGCCCTGTATGAATCCGATTACTACCGCAGTTTCATCGATATTGTGGCCATTAACGAGTTGGCTGATCTGGATGCGGTCACGCACTTGACCAAGTACGATACCACTCATGGACGCTTTTCGGGAACAGTAACCCGGGATGAGAGTCATCTGGTGATTAATGGTGACAAGATCGAGCTGTTGAGTGAATCAGAGCCTGAGTTGTTGCCATGGCGGAAGTTGGGTGTTGATCTGGTGCTGGAGTGCAGCGGTGTATTCAAGACCCGTCATGATGCTGAACGCCATCTCAGAGCTGGTGCACGGAAAGTGTTATTCTCTCATCCAGCAGAGCAGGATGTAGATGCGACTGTTGTGTATGGTGTGAACGATCATCTGCTGAAGCCTGAACATACCATCGTATCCAATGCTTCTTGCACGACCAATGCCATTATCCCCGTACTCAATGTCATACAGGAATCATTTGGGATTGAGTGTGCGCTTATTACTACCATTCACTCTGCCATGCATGATCAGCCTGTGATCGATGCGTATGATTCTGATCTGCGCAAGACCCGCTCGGCACTTCAGTCCATTATTCCGGTAGAGACAGGTCTGGCAAAGGGTGTGGTAAGAATTCTCCCCGAGCTGAAAAACCGTGTGCATGCACAGGCCATCAGGGTGCCCACTATTAATGTCTCGATGATGGATCTCTCGGTTGAATTGGAATCTCCTGCCAATAAAGATGAACTTAATCAGGCATTGAAGGGGTTAAGCCAGAAACAGGGTGGACGCCTGTTTGGCTATATTGAAGAGTTGCTGGTTTCGTGTGATTTTAACCATGACAGTCGCTCGTCCATTGTGGATAGCAATCAGACACAAGTCTGTAATCACCATTTTGCCAAGGTCGTCACCTGGTTTGATAATGAATGGGGCTTTGCCAACCGAATGCTGGATACCACAATTTCCATGATCAATGGCATAGAGACTGTCACACACTAGTGCCCATTACTCCAGGACTGCAGATGACACAGAAGCGCACGATTTATTATGTATCTGAAAGCACAGGTATTACCGCCGAGACGCTGGGGCATAGTCTGATCTCACAGTTTGAGCAGACGATTGAATTCAAGACCGTCTACATGCCGTTTATCAATTCGGTAGAGAAGGCAAAAAAACTGACCAATCAGTTTGATTTAGTTGCCAAGGCTGATGGGGCGCGTCCGATTGTTTTTGCTACCATGGTGGAGTATGAGATTCGAGTCATACTGAAACGATCAAATTGTCTCTATATCGAACTGTTCGATACCTTTATCGCGCCATTGAGTAGAGAGTTGGGTGTTAATCCATCCGGAAAGACCGGTCTCAGTCACGGTATGGCGAATGGTGACAGTTATGAGGATCGAATGGACATTATTAACTTTGCCATGGTTAATGATGATGGGGCCCGGCTGGATAAATATGATCAGGCGGATGTCATTCTGATCGGAGTCTCCCGTTCGGGTAAGACGCCGACCTGTCTCTATCTGGCGATGCATTTTGGTATCAAAGCAGCCAATTATCCGCTCACACCGGATGATTTTGAGGTCAACCGGATCCCGGATCATCTACTGAGAAATAAGGAAAAGCTGGTCGCGCTGACCATTGATCCGCCCCGGCTGAATAGAATCCGTGAAGAACGACGCCCAGGGAGTGATTATGCATCGCTGAAGCGTTGTGCGTCTGAAGTGCGCCAGGCATTGCAGATGTTCAAGAAGCACAACATCTGGGTGCTGGATACTACCACTCATTCCATCGAAGAGGTCTCATCGCGTATCGTAAAGGCCATACATTCCAGGTAAGTCTTTAGAAACCATAGATTATCTGTTGTAAAACCGTCTTGCCCCGCTATTGATAAAAGTCCTGAAATAGCGCATAACAACCACTACACTGGTCATTGTGCATTGTCTATATTGATGTAAGGGATGCAAGATTCGAAGGGGTTGACGTTAGATAAAAAAATCTTAGGCATTCCATAACATTTCTCGCTTGTACGCATTATGTTTAGTAAACATAATGGCCTGTTTTTATTAATAAATTAACCCTTTTTAAGGGTGCGGCGAAAGACAAGAATATGAAAATTGGGGTTCCGAAAGAGATCGTGACAGGGGAGAAGCGTGTAGCTTCTACACCTGATATCGTTAAAAAACTCGTGATCAAAGGGTTTACCGTACTCATCGCCCGTGGTGCGGGGGAAGAAGCGCATTTCACTGACGAGGAGTATCATGCCAACGGTGCTAAGTTGGTTGACACCGCTGAGGCGATGGCGGCTGATATTGTACTCAAGGTGAGAAAACCAAGTCTTGAAGAGATCAGTATGATGCGCGAAGGTGCCGTGCTGATCAGTTTTATTGAAGTGTGTGAAGATGATGGCACATTCAAGGCGCTGTTTGATCGTCAGATAAAAGCCATGGCACTTGAGCGTGTACCCCGTATTTCACGTGCGCAATCAATGGATGCGCTCTCATCGCAAAGTAATATCTCGGGTTACCGTGCGGTTATCGAAGCGGCGAATCAGTTTGGACGCTTCTTCCCCCTGATGATGACTTCTGCCGGATCAGCCAAGCCGGCCAGAGTTGTCGTACTGGGTGTGGGTGTGGCCGGACTGCAGGCGATTGCAACCGCAAGGCGTTTGGGTGCGGAAGTTTATGCCTATGATGTGCGGCCTGAAACACGGGAGCAGATTCTCTCGCTGGGAGCCAAACCAATTGATCTGGATATTGGTGAGAGTGGTTCTGGTGAAGGTGGTTATGCCAAAGAACTCTCCGATGAAGCCAAGGCGCGCCAACAGCAGTTGTTGGCTGATGAGCTGTGCAAGGCTCATATCCTGATTACTACCGCGCTGATTCCTTGTCGTCCAGCCCCTGTTCTGGTGACTGAAGATGTGGTCAAGCGGATGCGCGAAGGCTCTGTCATTATTGATCTCGCCGCTGAAACCGGTGGT
>JAPHUE010000287.1 GCA_026196795.1 Sedimenticola sp. | reverse complement strand
TCACAGGGCCACGCCCACGCCAATAACCTGAAAGATTCAGGTGTCGATGTCACTGTGGCATTGCGCGCTGGTTCAGCCTCTGCCGTTAAGGCTCAGAATGCCGGTCTTAAGGTGGACACGGTGGAAAGTGCCGTGGCGGCTGCGGATTTAGTTATGGTCCTGACTCCTGATGAGTTTCAGTCTGTTCTTTACCGTGAACAGCTTGAGCCAAATCTGAAACAGGGTGCCACCCTGGCCTTTGCCCACGGTTTTGCCATTCACTACAACCAGGTGGTGCCACGTGCCGATCTGGATGTGATCATGATTGCGCCGAAGGCTCCCGGCCATACCGTACGTTCAGAATTCGAGCGGGGTGGTGGTATTCCTGACCTGATCGCTATACATCAGGATGCCAGCGGCAAGGCCAAAGATATTGCGCTCTCTTACGCCTCTGCCATCGGTGGGGGTCGTACCGGCATTATCGAGACAACCTTTAAAGATGAGACCGAAACGGATCTGTTTGGTGAGCAGGCAGTACTTTGTGGTGGTGCTGTTGAACTGGTAAAGGCAGGCTTCGAAACCCTGACGGAAGCCGGTTATGCGCCAGAGATGGCCTACTTTGAGTGCCTGCATGAGCTGAAACTGATTGTCGATCTGATGTATGAGGGGGGTATTGCCAATATGAACTACTCCATCTCAAACAACGCTGAGTACGGTGAGTATGTTACCGGCTCTAAAGTGATCAATGATGAGAGTCGTGCGGCCATGCGCGAGTGTCTGAAGAATATCCAGACCGGTGACTATGCTAAACGCTTTATCTCTGAAGGTCAGACCAACTATCCTGAAATGACCGCGATGCGTCGTTTGAATGCGGCACACGATATTGAGGTCGTTGGTGAGCGTCTGCGTAGCATGATGCCTTGGATCAAGAAGATCGTCGATAAGTCCAAGAACTGATTCAGTCCGGGCTTAGCTATAAAACCGTGGGCTGCTTTATTTGCAGTCCGCGGTTTTTTTTGCCAGTTTTGGCGATTAATCGGCACGGCGATTACTGTCTTTGAAGACAAACTCACTCTATAATCAGGCCAATCTAATAGCTAGGAATGGAACTAATGCCTGAGACACCTCAGCAGCAAAAACCGAGTCGCGGCATCTATCTGTTACCCAACCTCTTTACCACGGCAGCCTTGTTCAGTGGTTTTTATGCCGTGCTGGCAGCTATGAGTGGTAAATTTGAACATGCCGCAGTGGCTATTTTTGTGGCTATGATAATGGATGGCCTGGACGGTCGCGTTGCGCGCTTAACCAATACCCAGACGGCATTTGGGGCGGAGTATGACAGCCTGTCCGATATGGTTGCTTTTGGTCTGGCGCCTTCGCTGGTGATGTATGTCTGGTCACTTAATCACCTGGGTAAGCTGGGCTGGCTGGCTGCCTTCATCTATACGGCGGGCGCAGCTTTAAGGTTGGCGCGGTTTAATACCCAGGTTGGGATAGCGGACAAGCGCTACTTTCAGGGCCTGCCCAGTCCAGCGGCAGCGGCCATTCTGGCTGGGTCAGTCTGGGTGGCTGTTGAGTATCAAATAGAAGGTGCCGATGTCTCTCTTCTGGCTTGCTTTATTACCCTGGCATCCGGACTGTTAATGGTCAGTAATGTGCGTTACAACAGCTTTAAAGAGATCGATTTCAAAGGCAAGATCCCATTTATGAGCGTGGTAGTGATGATGCTGGTTCTCGCTATTGTCATCAGTCAGCCGCCCACCGTGCTGTTCATCATATTTATGATTTACGCCATATCCGGGCCCGTATTAACGCTTCGCTACTTGCAAAAGCGCCGGGCTGAAAGGAAGGCGGGGCAGCGGGTTGATGATGAGGATCATACCGAGAGTTAATGAGCAGTAGTCAGGTGTCAGTGATATTTTGGGATGCCGGTCGTTACTTGGCAATTTGAAATCCTTGGGTTATATTCGACCTATACCGAGGATTTAACCTGAATGAACTCTATTGACGCACAATTTACATCTCAGGCTGCC